>DASVOF010000040.1:0-37905 GCA_036383495.1 Sphingobium sp.
ACCAAAGGCTTTAGCTTTGCTGACTATTCCGCCCCAAAGCACCAGATCGAAGCTTTCCCGGTCGATCTTCACCCGATTATTCCTGATCCCCTCGCTATCATCTGGTCGGCGCATCTGCGGCAGGGTGTAGATGAAGACCGCCTTCACCCCCTGCGGTGCGGCGAGATCGGCGCGCAGGCCGGTATAGCCATTGGTCGTGTTGCGATAATCATCCGCCGCGACCAGCCGCCGCGAGCCAAGGTTCAAGGTGAAGCGCCCCGCCATCAGGCCTAGCTTGCTGCCCTTGCCGAAAGGTTCGCTGATGTCGCCAGCAACATAGGCCTGAACCAGTTCCAGCGCATTGACCTCATTGGTCGAAATCGGCGTGCCAGGATCGGCGCCATAGGCGCGGCTGTCGAACAGTTCCGCCCCCAGCCGGAACGCGCCCGTCCGATATTCCACCAGCAGCTGCGTGCGCGCGTTGAACAGGCTGTCGTCGCTGTCGAAACCCGCCCGCGCCTGTCCCTCTATGGCTTCATAACGCAACCGCACGCTGCCGCTGATCGACAGCGCATCGTCCTGCGCGTGGGCGGGCAACGCGCCAGCCATCAGGGGCAGGACAGCGACAATGACAGTTTTCATGGATACATCTATTTCACAGAATCATTTTCTGTGATACAGATATATCATAATGACCACATCCACCACCCCCTGGCTCGCCCTGCTGCACCAGCTTCCCGCCAAGCCTCCCTATCTCCGCGTCAAGATCTGGCGACGTCTGCAAGCCATCGGCGCCGTCCCCTTAAAAAACGCCGTCCACCTCCTCCCCCCCTCGCCCGAAAACCGCGCCACATTTCATGCATTACTCCATGAAATCACCACTGCTGGCGGCGAAGCGACCCTGATCGAAGCGCAGTTGATCGCCGGTCAAACCGACGCGGAAGTCCGCGCCCTGTTCGACGCCGCCCGCGATACCGATTATGACGAGATCGCCGAAGCCGCCCGCCGCCTCCTGGAAACCGGCCCCGCCAGCGGACCGGATATCGCACGGCTGCAACGGCGGCTGGAGGAAGTCGGCCAGCTCGACTTTTTCGGCGCTCACCGCCGACAGGACGCCGAAGCCGCGCTCGCCGAACTGGACCGTCAACGCTATCAGCATCCCGACGTCAGCCGAGCCGAACCATCCGTTAGCGCCCCACCGCTCGACCTTGTCGGCCGCATCTGGGTGACGCGCAGCGGCGTCCATGTCGATCGCATCGCCTGCGCCTGGGTGATCCGCCGCTTCATCGATCCCGACGCGCGCTTCAAATTCGTCGACGCTCGTCATTATGACCCGCTGGACGGCGAATATCGCTTCGACATGGTCGACGCCGAATTCACCCATGAAGCGGACCGATGCAGTTTCGAGACATTGCTTTTGCGCGCAGGTCTTACCGACGATCCGGCGCTCGTCGCCATCGGCGAGGTCATCCACGACCTGGACATCGCGGACGGCAAGTTCGCGCGTCCCGAAACCGCGGGCGTCGGCGCCATGCTTTCGGGCGTGTGCGCATCGACGGACGACGACCTGCAACGCATCGCGCTGGCCAGCGACGCCCTCAACCAGTTCCACCTCTTCTTCAGCAATCGAAAGACGGACCGATGACCTCTGGAGCGCCATCCCTTTCATCCACCCCGGCTCGTTCCGAAGGCGGCCACGGCATATCCCTTGACGAAGCGACGCGCGTCTGGGCGCGGATCGCCGCGCTCAGCTTCGGCGGCCCGGCGGGCCAGATCGCGGTCATGCATCGCCTGCTGGTGGAGGAAAAGCGCTGGATCGGTGAGGAGCGCTTCCTCCACGCGCTCAACTATTGCATGCTGCTCCCCGGCCCGGAGGCGCAGCAGCTCGCGATCTACATAGGGTGGCTGCTGCACAAGACGAAGGGCGGGCTGATCGCCGGGATACTCTTCGTGCTGCCCGGCTTCCTCGCCATATTGGGCCTCAGCTACATCTATGTGCTGCTGGGGCATGTCCCGCTTATCGAGGGCCTGTTCTTCGGTCTGAAGGCGGCGGTGCTTGCGATCGTTGTGCAGGCGGTCGTCCGGGTCGGATCCCGCGCGCTCAAGAACAACGCGATGCGCGGCATCGCCGCCGCCGCTTTCGTCGCGATCTTCTTCCTGGGCGCGCCCTTTCCGGTGATCGTGCTGGCGGCGGGCATCGGCGGCTATATCGGCGGACGCAGCGGCCTGCCGCAGTTTCGCGGCGGCGGCGGCCACGGCCCGGCGGGTGGCGATGTCATCCACGATCGCGACACCGCGCTCGGCGAGGAATTGCCCGATCATGCGCGGCCGCATCTTGGCTGGTCTCTGCGTATCTCGGCTGTGCTGCTGATCCTCTGGCTGGCTCCGGTGCTGGCGCTGTTGCTGGCGCTCGGCCCGGATAATGTGTTCACCCATATCGCCAGCTTCTTCAGCCAAATGGCCGTCGTCACCTTTGGCGGCGCTTATGCCGTGCTCGCCTATGTCGCGCAGGAGGCGGTCGGGACATTTGGGTGGCTTCGCCCCGGCGAGATGCTCGACGGCCTGGGCATGGCCGAAACCACGCCCGGACCGTTGATCATGGTGACGCAATTCGTCGGCTTCCTCGCCGCCTTCCGCGATTCAGGCACACTCAACCCGCTCGTCGCCGCCACGCTTGGCGCTATCCTCACCACCTGGGTGACGTTCGTTCCCTGTTTCCTGTGGATCTTCGCGGGCGCTCCGTTCATCGAGCGGCTGCGTGGCAATCGGGCGCTGTCGGCGGCGCTGACCGCGATCACCGCCGCGGTCGTCGGCGTCATCCTGAACCTCGCCATCTGGTTCGCGATCCACACCCTCTTCGCCAGGGTGCAGGCGGTCGGCGGAGTAGACCTGCCGCTACTGTCCAGCGTCAACATCCCCGCCCTCATCCTGTCCGCCGCCGCGATGATCGCCGTCTTCCGCTTCAAGGTCGGCGTCCTGCCCGTCCTGCTCACCAGCGCGGCGCTCGGCGGCGCCTATGTCCTGTTGCTGTAACGCTCGAAAAAAATACCGGCCCCGACCCGAAGGTCGACGCCGGCATCGAAGGTTTCGGCGCCTCGTTTCAGCGAGGCGCCATCATTCAGAAAAACTCAACGCGATCCGAATGCGTACCGCAGGGTTACACCAATCTCACGAGGGGTATTGCTGCGAACCACATCGTAACCGCCCGCGCCATACGACGAGAAAAGGTTGTTGGGCGTAAGGACGCGCGCGAGTTCGACCTGCTTGTCGAACACATTCTTGGCATAGATCCCGAGATCGAACGCATTGTTCCACCCGGTCACACCCGCGAACAGGTCGACAATCGCGAATGATTCAGAGCTCTTGTATACATTGGGCGCAGCCGGATTTTTGAAGTTGCCGTAGTTAGGATTACGCCCAGAATAATTTACGTTGAAGCGGAAATAGCCGCCGAAGTCATCCGTAATGGGCATTTCATAGCCGCCATTGATCGTGGCTTGGAAGGGGGCCGTGGTGTTCAGCGTCTCACCCTTCGGCGAAGAGCAGAAACTGATCGGATTCATAGCCGTCGGCGTCGGCCCGAAGCATGGGACCAGTCCACCCTTCGACTTGATCTTGGCATAGCTCAGGTTGACGCCCAGAGAGAGGTTGTCGATCGGCTTGGCCGCAATCTCGATCTCGGCGCCTCGGACTCGTGAGTCCACGTTGCCATAAAATGCAAGGCTGGTAAACGCCTCACGACCGGTGATGGCGTTGAAGTAGTTGACGCCTTCGAATGTAGTCAACTGGTCCTTATAATCGAGCTGGAACGCTGCGACATTGACCGTCAGGCGGCGACCGAAGCTGGTCTTGGCGCCGATTTCGTAGCTTTTCGCCGTCTCGGGCCTGGGCACGGAAACAGAAGTGGGCAACCCGCTGTTGCCAATCGGAGGAAGGCCCGTCCGGAAAGAGCTGCCCGTCGTCGCATAGAGCAGCACGCTGTCCGAGAACTTATGCGAAATCGAGAAATTATACAGCGCATCGCTATATTTGTTGTTGAAATTCTGGGGTGCAGGAGCACCGAACCCGGCCGGGATCTGAGCGTCGCAGAAGCCCGGATACACGCTGGGGATTAGGCCAACGGTAGAACAGTTCGTGAAGAAGGGCGGGAACAATGGTGTCGCAACGGTACGAAAAGCTTCCGTCGCGACAGACAGCACGATCGGCACCCGATCGCGTATGATCGCCAGCCCCCCGCTCAATTCCGTCTTGTCGTCGATGTGGAAACGCACGTTGCCGTAGAAGGAGTCAAACTTCTGAGCGAGGCTGAAATTCGCCCGTGTCTGGAGAACATAGCGGCTGTCGGGCGTGGTCACGACACCCGGCAGCGTGCCCGGCGCACCGAAGGCGCCAGGGAAAAAGACCGGATTGTTGGCGAAGATCTGTCCTCTGGAATGCTTCGAGAACCACCCCAGGTCATAGTCGAACGGACGATCCGGATTTGGCGTCGAGGATATGCGGATTTCCTGCGTCTCGAACTTCCCCCGGCCTGCAGGACCGGAGACGGAGTAGGGTTCGAACCCGGGAAGGATGTTGAGCGGGTCCTGAGTGGCGAAGGCCGGGCGGCTACGGCCGAAAGCGCGGCCGTAGTTGTAGGTCAGCTTGTGGCCCAACACCTCCCAGCCGACATTCACAGTAACCAGGTTCGAGCGCTCCGTTGAGAAGCTCGGGGCATCCTGAACCGACCGGCGATCATCCAAGTCGAGCGCCGGCCCGTTGAAATTGGCCGGAATCCCGGCGGAAGCCAGCCCCGGGCTGCCGGTGCCGACAACCTGGGTGTACTGCCGCCGATTGGTCACACGGCGCTGGAACATGCCCTGGATCGACAAGGTCTCGGTCGGCTGGAACAGCACCATGGCGCGATAGCTCCGGTCCTTCAGCTTGGGATCGATGGTGCTGTTGACGCTGCGGACGCGGTCGCCGTCGCTGTCCTCGATGTTGGCGGCAAGTCGAACCGCCAGCATGTCCTTGATCACCGGTATGTTGATAGCGCCCTGAAGGTCGGTGTGATTCCCCTCGCCATAGAGACCCTGAACGTAACCGCCGAACTCGTTGAGATCAGGCTTACGGGTGGTGATCGTCACGGCGCCGGAGATCGACGGAGCGCCGCGCGAGGTTCCTTGCGGTCCGCGGAGCACTTCGATCTGGCCGATGTCAAACAGCGACTGGAGGGTGTCCTGGGGATTGAACGGCACTTCGTTTAAATAGATCGGCGTCGCCGGCGTACCCGAACCCGGCTGCCATGTGACGCCGCGCAGTACGATGACACTCGAGGGGCCGCGATTGTTCAAGGTGAGGCCGGGGGCCAGCTTCGAAATTTCGTCTGCGGACGTGATCGCCAGCTTCTGAAGACTGGCGCCCGTCACGACCTGAACGCTGACTGGCACATCCTGCAGATTTTCCGCTTCACGACGCGCCGTGACAACGATGTCCGTAGCATCAGTAGCAGCCGTTTCAGGCGCGGCCTGCGCGATGGCGATCCCAGGCGCCATGAACTGCAACGCCGTGGTGGCGAACAGCGCGATACTCAACTTTCTGGCCATATAATCCCCTCTTGCAACGCCAGGAACGCCGACCATCGGACCGCTCCCCGTTTCAAACGCAATGCATCCAGTGCATTTTCTTTTGAGGGCGCAGGAGTAGATAAATTTGAAAGCGGCTGTCAAGACGATATGACTTCAGTTCTCAACATAGGGATAGTTCGGCGTTAGGACTCATGCGTTTGGGTGACACAAATGACACGACGGCGGATTATCTTAAATCAAGTTATCGACGATTCAGCGACTATATTTAACGTTAAAGTCCGTTCTTCAATACAGAGTCCGTTTAGAAAATCGCGGGTTTGGATTGCGCAAGGGGCTCTAATGCATTGGGAATGGATCGATGAGCGATTGCCCCGGCTCCGCGACCTTGGCGTCGATGTCATCGCCGGCCTGATCGACGACGGCTTCGCAGCGGGACTGGCGCGACTGGGGATCAGTACCGACCTTCGATTATTTCAGCACTGTCATAACAACGACTTAGGTCCGTCACTCAACCCTCATTGCAGTGCAACATACCACCGTTAGGCCGCCCCCGTTCTATGGTCCGAAAGGGGGACTTACACCATGCGTATCACCACCATTCTACTGATGGCGTCTACCGCGCTCGTCGCCATGCCAGCCTTTGCGCAGGACGCGCCGCCCGCTGACGCCGCCACGACCGAAGAGGCGACCATCGTCGTCTTCGGCAGGGGCGAAACCCGGCAGGTTCAGGAAATCCAGTCGCGCGACCTGATGACGCTGACGCCCGGCACGAACGCGCTCAAGGCCATTGAAAAGCTGCCCAGCGTCAATTTTCAGGCGTCCGACCCGTTCGGCAATTATGAATGGTCGCAGCGCGTCACCATCCGCAGCTTCAGCCAGAATCAGCTCGGCTTCAATTTCGACGGCATCCCGCTGGGCGACATGACCTACGGCAATCATAATGGCCTGCACATCACGCGCGCCGTCAGCTCCGAGAATATCGGCAGCGTGCGCGTGTCGCAGGGCGCCGGTTCGATCGGCACGCAGGCGACCAATGCGCTGGGCGGCACGGTGGAAAGTTTCTCCGCCGATCCGGCCGATTATCTGGGCGACCATGCGTGGAGCGCGCAGGGCAACCTGACCTACGGCAGCAATGAGACGTGGCGCGCCTTTACCCGGCTGGCGCTGGGCACGCGCGACGGCGTTCGCGGCTATGCCTCCTATGGCTATGGCTCGACCGACAAGTTCAAGGGCGCCGGCACGCAGGACCAGCATATGGGCAATGCGAAGGTCGTGGTCCCCATCGGCGACGTGACGGTCGACGGCTGGCTCAGCTATTCCGACCGGCGCGAGCAGGATTATCAGGACATGTCGGCCGATATGCTCAAGCGCCTGGGCTATGGCTGGGACAACACATTTCCCGACTATGCCCGCGCGATCCAATATGCCGACATCGCCAACAATATCGACCGGGTGAGCAATACGGGCGGCTCGCCCTTCCCCGACGGCAAGTCCGACATCACCGGGCTGCCCCCGTCCAACCCCGCCGCCGGATCAACCTTCCCCGGCAATGTGAAGAGCGTGGACGAAGCCTATTATGACGCGGCCGGCCTCCGCAAGGACTGGCTGGGCGCGGTCGGCGTCAGCGCGCCGCTGGGCGAGAAGGCCAGCTTCAAGCTCAAGGGCTATTATCACCACAATAAGGGCATGGGCCTGTGGGCGACGCCCTATCAGCCCAGCCCCAACGGCGTGCCGATCTCCGTGCGCACCACGGAATATGAGATGGACCGGATCGGCGTGTTCGGCAGCGTCGACTTCGCGCTGGGCATCCAGAATTTCACGGTCGGCGGCTGGTATGAGAACAACAAGTTCAATCAGGCCCGCCGTTTTTACTCCTTCGCCAGCCGGACCGACCCGGGCCTTTCCTTCCGCGACTATCCGACCAATCCCTTCCTGACGTCCTGGGAGTTCGATTTCACCACCGACACGGTCCAATATCATGTGCAGGACAGCATCGACCTGGGCATGGTGAAGATCAACCTCGGCTGGAAAGGCTTCAAGGTCACGAACGAGGCGGACGCCGTGGTGCAAGCCACCTTCCCCGAAGGCCGCATCAAGGCGGAGGACTGGTTCCAGCCGCACGCCGGTTTCGCGGTCGAGCTTTCGCCGCAAGCCGAAGTCTTCGGCGGCTTCACGCAGGCGACCCGCGCCTTCGCCAGCGCGACGACGACCGGCCCCTTCTCGACCAACCAGGTCGGTTTCGACGCGATCAAGGATAATTTGAAGCCCGAGGCGTCGGACACCTATGAACTGGGCCTGCGCTATCATAATGGCGTCTTCAACGGCGTGATCGGCGCCTATCTGGTCAATTTCCGCAACCGCCTGCTCGCGGTGCAGGTGGGCAACCCAATCCAGGGCCTGGCTTCCGCCTTGCAGAATGTGGGCAATGTCCGCTCCTTCGGCTTTGAGGCGGCGGGCGACCTCAAACTAGGCGGTGGTTTCGGCCTCTATGCGTCCTACAGCTACACCGACGCAACCTACCGCGACGATGTGCTCAATCAGAACGGCACGGTGGCCGCGCCGATCGCGGGCAAGACCGTGGTCGACAGCCCCAAACACATGGCGCGCGGCGAACTCAATTATGAGCGCGACGGCGCGTTCGGCCGGATCGGCGTCAATTACATGTCGCGCCGCTACTATACCTACACCAACGACCAGTCGGTGCCGGGCCGGGTGATCGTCGATGCAACCATCGGCTATCGCTTCACCGACAGACTGGAATTGCAGCTCAACGCCACCAACCTGCTCGGCAAACGTTATGTCGGCACGATCGGTTCGGGCGGCTTCGTCAACAGCGGCGACTCCCAGACGCTGCTGGTCGGCGCGCCGTCGCAATTCTTCGCGACGATCAAGGCGGGCTTCTGATCATGAAAATGGCCGCGCTTCTCTTTGCCGCTCTCGCCGCCCTGATCCCCGGGGCGGCGCTGGCGGAACCCGTCCTGCTGATCTCGATCGACGGGCTGCGTCCCGGCGACGTGCTGGAGGCGGAGAAGCGCGGCCTTTCCATTCCCAATCTGCGCCGCTTCGTGAAGGAGGGGGCTTACGCGTCCGGCGTGACGGGCGTGCTGCCGACGCTCACCTATCCCAGCCACACGACGCTGATCACCGGCGCGGCGCCCGCCCGGCACGGCATCGTCGCCAACAACAGCTTCGATCCCCAACAGATCAACCAGGGCGGCTGGTATTGGTATGCGCAAGACATCAGGGTTCCAACATTGTGGGAAGCCGCTTCGAAAGCGGGCATCAGCACCGGCAACGTCCATTGGCCCGTCAGCGTCGCGGCAAGGGGCGTGACGTGGAACCTGCCGCAGATCTGGCGCACGGGCCATGCCGATGACGGGAAGCTGCTCGACGCGCTGGCGACGCCGGGGCTCAAGGCGGAACTGGAGCGGGCGACGGGCGAACCCTATGCCATGGGCATCGACGAAAGCCTGTCGGGCGACCAGAATCGCGGGCGCTTCGCCGCCGCGCTGATCGCGGCGCATCGACCGGATTTCCTGACCGTCTACCTCACCGCGCTCGATCATGAGCAGCATCTTAAAGGGCCGGGCGCGCCGGACGCGAAGGCCGTTCTGGAAAGCATCGACGCCATCGTCGGCCAGCTCGTCGCCGCCGAATTGAAGGCGCATCCGGACGCGGTGGTCGCGCTGGTCAGCGATCATGGGTTCGAGGCGAGCCACACGGCGCTCAACCTCTTCCGGCCCTTCATCGACGACGGGCTCATCACCCTGGGCAAGGACGGCAAGGTCGCGTCTTGGCTGGCGATGCCGTGGATTTCCGGCGGATCGGCGGCCATCATGCTGGCGAAGCCGGAGGATCAGGCGCTGGCGGCGCGGGTGAAGGCGCTGCTTGACCGGCTGGCGGCCGATCCTGCGCACGGCATCGCCGGGATCGCGGACCGGCAGGCGATCGCAGCGATGGAAGGCAATCCACAGGCCGCTTTCTACGTGAATCTGAAACCCGGCTTCGTCGCCGATATCTTCCGGGGCGCCGCCGCGCCGATTGTCGCCCCGGCACCCGTCAAGGGCATGCACGGCTATTTTCCCGGCCCCGCGAACCTGCGGTCAACATTCCTGCTGATGGGCAGGGGCGTCCCGGCGGGCAGGAATCTGGGGCAGATCGACATGCGCGCCATCGCCCCGACGCTGGCCGGGATCATGGGGGCCGCCCTGCCCGATGCGGAGGTCAAGCCGGTCGATCTGCGGCCCTGAGCGCACCCTCTCCGCTTTTCAGAATTTCACCCCCAGCCGGGCATAATAAAAGCCGCCGCTCAGGCCGAACGGCGCGAAATTGCCATATTGGCCCAGGCCGGTATTGGCCTGAATGACGCCGATGCGATCGGGATAGACATCGAACAGATTATTGGCTCCAACGGCCAGATTGACCGATCGGCTAAGGTCGGCGGAGATGTCGAGATCGGTCACCCATTTCGGGCTGAATGTCCGGTCGTCGGCGGTGGAGGTCTGGCTCGTTCCCGTCTCCGTATAGCGCCCGAAACGGGTTACACGCAGCAGGCTGCGGATCGGCCCGACCGACCATTCGCCCGACAGCACCAGCTTGTCCCGTGGCGTGGCTTTGACAATGTCTGCGCGCGCCTGTCGGCCGAAGAGGACGGTGTTGGACAGATTGGCGGGATTTTCGGCGACCCGCAGCAGCTTTGTCTTGTTGTAGCTGTAGGCGGCGTTGAATTTCAGTTCGCCGACGCTGGCGGTGTGGATCGTATATTCCGCGACCACGTCGACGCCGCGCGTCCTGGTGTCCGCGCCGTTGATGAAGAATTGGGCGCTGGTAATTCCCGGAACGCCGCGTTGCGCCAGTATCGCCGTGACGGCGGGGCTGGTCAGGATGGCGCGGGCTTCGGCGCTGTTCAATATCTCGGTCTTGACGATGCGGTCCTTGATACGGATCTGGTAACCGTCGACAGTCAGACGAAATCCGCCGCTTTCGAATGTCGCGCCGCCCGTGAAATTGAGCGACTTTTCCGGGGTCAGCGGCCTGGCGCCGAAAAAGCCGGCGATGGGGTCAGTGGGCGCGAGGAACTTCACCAGTTGGGGGACAAAATCCCCGTTAATCGTAATTCCGGTATTCTGCGACGTGGAAAAGCCCTGCTGCGCAAGCGACGGCGCGCGGAAGCCGGTGTTGACGCCGCCCCGGATCGCAAGGCCGGGCGCGACCTCGTAGCGGGTCGACAGCTTGCCGCTGATCGTATTGCCTGAACTGTCGCTATAATGTTCGGCGCGGCCCGCCACGCCGACGAACCATGCCTTGGTGATATTCGCCCCGATATCGACATAGGCGGCGATATTGTTGCGCGTCAGGGCGAAAGCGTCGGCAGGCGTCGTGCCGGTGAAGGAGACGAGGCTCGCAGCGGGACGTTGCCCGCCGAAGGCGCGCTGGAACGGGGTCGCGCCCGTGGGGATGACGTAACCGCCGTCGCGATAGCTGTCGGGCTCCCCCGCCTTGTTCTGAAAACGCTCCCAGCGATGCTCCAGTCCGAAAGCCAGCGTCAGCGGCTCGGCAAGACCGATGTCGAAAGGTCGACTGAAATCGGCATTGTTGACCCACAGGCTGGAAATCTGCCGGCCCATGACGAAGCTGGTCTTGCTGCTCGGCCCCAGCGAGGGGTTCAGCGTGTCCACCGCCCCCAGCTTCACATCGTCGCGGCCGAAGCTGCTGCTGAAATCGGCATCGAACCCGGCCAGCGTGGTGCGTGCGCCCGCCGTGACCTGAAAATCAGTTTCCCGGATGCGGCGCTTGGCCAGAAAGCCGTTGGGATAGATTTCCGGCAGCGAATTCACATTGTTGGCGTTGAACTGTCCGCGTCCATCCTTGATGTCGCGATAGCTGAGCGTGGAGAAGCTGTAGAGCGTCGTGTCCTCGCCGATCGGCAACTCCGCGTTGTAGGAGCTGTTCACGATATAATCGCGATTGGTGCGTCCGTAATTTCCCGCCCGGTTGCGGTCGATCGTCGCTTCGCGCGGGTCGCGGGAACCGTCGGCCAGGCGCGGATAGAGATCGACCGAGTTCGCCACGATGGCCCCGGAACTATCGGCGCGATCATGATATTTCCCCTCCACCGCCAAACGGATGAAGCCGCCGTCCGCGCCCAGCCGCGCGCCATAGCTGACCGACTGCTGGACCAGCTCGGCGCCCTTTTCATAAAGACTGCCGGCGGTCGTCACGAATTCGCCGCCTTCGGGCGCGGCGTCCAGGATGAAGTTGATGACGCCCGACACAGCATCCGATCCATATTGCGCCGCCGCGCCGTCGCGCAGCACCTCGACCCGGCCGATGGCGTTGGCGGGCAGCAAGTCGATGTCGACCGGGGTGCTGCCGCCGGATATGCGCGACAGATTGTTGATGAGCGACGTCGTATGGCGACGCTTGCCATTGACCAGCACCAGCACATAATCGCCGCTCAGCCCCCGGATCGCGATCGGCTTCGCGCCGGACGAGGTGCCTCCCCCGCCCAAAGCGGGAACCGTCAGGGACGGCACGACATTGCCCAATATGTCCTTCAGGCCGACGCGACCGGTCGCCTGCAACTCCCGCGCATCGATGACGTCGATCGGAACGGGACTGTCCGCCACGGTCCGGGGCCGCGCGCCGCGAACACCCGTGACGACGATCGCGCCCCCTTCGGAGAGTGCGGCGTCCGCCGCGTCGGCGGCAGGCTGAGCGGCGGCGGCGCTGACGGCCATGGCGCATGCCAGCGCGGCTGTGGATACAGACAGGTGGGAAAAGGTCGAAATAGTCATGATGCCCCCGTTGAATATCGTCAAGGGAGGGCTAACTGTTATTTCGACGCTACTTAAATGAGTATATTTCAACCTTATTGGATATAAACTTTAGCAAGGACATTTCCCGAAAATATTCATGACCTTGCTATATCGACGAATGCATTTTTTATCGGACGATCGGTCTTGATATCTCTCGTTTCCCGGAATGTATCGAGCACGATGCGTTGGTCATCAATAAGGCGTTGATCGATCGGAACGACGCGTCGACTATTCTTGCGCACCATGGTCAGCGCGATATCCGGGGGAAGGCCAGTCTCGGCCGCCAGCACCCTGGCATAGTCCGGCATATGTGCGCTCGCCCACGCCAGAGCTTTGGCTTCCCGCCGGAGAAAGTCCGCAAGCATGCCCTTTTTGTGTACGATCGCCTGCTCGTTGGCGACTTCAAAGCCATAGCCCCAGATCAATGTCTGGCCATCCGCGATCACGCGCGCGCCTTCCTTGATCGCCGCCGATGCGTAGGGCGTCCAGCATGCCCACGCATCGATCGCGCCCGATGCGAAGGCCGCGCGCGTGTCGCCGGGGGAGAGCCAGGTGAATATCACCGCATCAAGCCGCATCCCGGCTGCATGCAAGGCGCGCAAGACGAGATAATGGCCGACGGACCCCCGCGTCGTAGCGATGCGTTTGCCCTTCAGGTCGGCGATGGAACGGACCGGGGAGTCGCCGGGAACCAACACTGTTACGGCTTCGCGGGGTCGCGGGTCAGAGCGCTGCGCGGAAACGGCCTTGATCGGCAGGCCGCTCTGATAGGCGAACTGGAAAGGCGCGTCGCCCGCCAATCCCACATCGACGGCGCCGCTGCCGATCGCCTCCAGCAAATTCTGCGCCGCCGGAAATTCCGACCATTCAACGCGGTAGCCAATGCCGTCCAGCGCGCCGGAGGACAGCATCAGCGCCTTGGTTCCCCCCTTCTGGCTGCCGACCTTCAGCGTGTCGGCGGCATGCGCGCGACCGCAGGCGGAGAGGAAGCCGGTCGCCGCCAGCGCCGTGAGCGTCTGGCGGCGGGAAAAGCCGTGACCGCGCGCTATTGCCGCGCGTTTTCCAAAGTCGGTCATGAGCGAATCTTCAAAGGTCCGCGTAGAGTTTTTCGTCGGCGATCAGGACGCGGTGGAGCAGGCGGGGATAGTCGCCATAGTTGCGCACGGCGTAATGGACGGCCGCCCGATTATCCCAAAAGGCGACCGATCCCGGCTTCCAGAAAAAGCGGACCTGAAATTCGGGCCGCTTGTACTGGAGCAATATCTCGCTCAGCAGTTCCCGGCTTTCCGCCAGTTCGACGCCCAATATCTGCGGGTTTTGGGTCAGGTTGACCCAAAGGATCTCCTGCCCGGTCTCGCGATGCGTCCGTACGATGGGATGGGCGACGATCGGATAGTCATGGCCGTCGGCGTTGAGCGTGGGGCGATAGTCGTGGGTTACGTGCAGCCCTTCCAGCCGCGCCTTGAGCTCATCGGACAAGCCCTGCCAGGCCAGATGCGCGTCGACCCAGATCGTGTCGCCACCCACCGGCGGCAGATCGACGGCGCGCAGCACCGCGCCCCAGGTGGGCACAAGGCGCCAGCTGGTATCGCTATGATATGCTTCTCCAGGCCGGACGGAATGGCGCGCCTGCCGCTTGTCGAAACGGGCGTTGTCGAGCGCCGAGATATTGTGGATCGGCGTGACTTTGGGATCATGGACGGTGCTGGGATGGGTGTAGAGATCGCCGAAGTTCCGCGCGAAGGCCGCATGGCTGTCATTGTCCAGTTGCTGGTCGCGGAAGAAGACCACCTTATATTGCAGCACCGCCGCGCGGATGGCGTCGCGGGTCGCGGCGTCCAGAGGTTTGCTGATGTCGATCCCATGAATCTCCGCGCCGATCGTGGGCTGTAGCGGACGAAGGTCGAGGATCGCCAGACTGTCGGGGTTCCCCAGATTGGCTGTGGCGGTGGACATGTTCGCGCTCCTTGTTGCCGGGATTTTCAATCAAGCATCAGCGAAGATTAGGGCGGGGCGACGGCGAAGTCGCATGAGTATTCCTCGATCGCTTATTGGATTTATCCGTGAGGGAAATAGCGAACTGAAATCTTTTCGGAACTATGATGAAAACTTGATTGTCACGTCAGTCTACCGATTTAGTAGTGAATGACCGCTGGGGGTGATCCTGCCCCCGGCGGACCACAGAAAATCATAATCAGGGGGACTTCCATGCACTCAGTGAAAATCTGGGCCAGGGCCGGCGTGGCTCTGGCGGCGGTGGCGCTTGGCCAGAGCGCCCACGGACAAGGCGCGCCACTATCAGCCCTGCCAGCCGAGGAAGCGACGGCGGCTGACGCCATCATCATCACCGGCACGCGGCGGACGGACCGCACGGTCAGCGAGTCCGCCGTGCCGATCGACGTGTTTTCCGCCGAGGACCTGAAGTCCCAGGCGACCAGCGACATCAAGACCGCGATCAAGAATCTGGTCCCGTCCTTCAACCTTCAGCGCAACGCGCTGTTCGACGGGTCCGCCTTCGTCCGACCGCCGACGCTGCGCGGCCTGCCGCCGGACGAGACGCTGGTGCTGATCAACGGCAAGCGCGTCCACCGGTCCGCGCTGGTGCAGGTGAGCGGCGGATCGCTCGCCGCCGGATCGCAAAGCGCCGACCTGTCGCAGATACCGGGCTCCGCGATCGGCCGCGTGGAAGTGCTGCGCGACGGCGCCGCCGCCCAATATGGATCGGACGCCATCGCCGGGGTCATCAACTTCGCGCTGAAGACCAATGCGGAAGGGTTGAGCCTGAACGCGCGCTATGGCCAATATTATGAAGGCGATGGACGCGACATCCAGTTGTCGGGCAATTGGGGGCTGAAGCTGGGCGATGAAGGCGGCTTCATCAACCTGACCGGCGAATATATCAACGCCAACGACACCAATCGCGCGGTGCAGCGCCCCGATGCGCTGGTGCTGGAATCGCAGGGCCTTGACGTGAAGCAGCCGGTCACGAAATTCGGCAGCCCGGATACGGAGGCCTATCGCTTCTTCGTCAACGCGGAACTGCCGCTGGGCGACGACAAACTCTATTTCTTCGGCAATTACGGCTATTCCGACCAGGTCATCGACTTCAACTATCGCCGCCCGATCGCGGTGACGACCACCGGCCCGACGGGCGGCCCCTTCACCTTCGGCAAGTCGATCAACCTTTTTTATCTGGATCGCAACGCCGACGGCACATGGAACGGCGATGGCCGGACATGGAATGACGCGACGATCTTCCCCAACGGCTTCACCCCGCGCTTCCGCAGCACCAATACGGATGTGTCGGCGGTGGGCGGTTACAAGGGCGAAGTCGGCGGACTGCGCTATGACGCCAGTATTGGATACGGCCAGAACCGGATCAAATATTATATCAGCGACACGCTCAACCCGTCGCTGGACCCGGATTCGCCGACCAGCTTCTATGCCGGGACGCAGGAACAGCGCGAGCTGAACGCCAATCTGGACCTGAGCTATCCGCTGGAGATCGGCCTCGCCAGCCCGCTCAACATCGCGGGCGGCGTCGAATATCGGCGCGAAAGCTTCCTGATCGGGGCGGGCGACGCTGCCTCCTACACGCAGGGCGTCTATGCGTCGCAGACGGTGCGGCGCGGGGATGGATCGACCTTCATCGTCACCCATCCGGTGGGATCGAACGGCTTTCCGGGCTATGGCCCCACTTCCATCGTGGACCGGTCGCGGGCGAGCCAGGCGGCCTATCTGGACCTGGAGGTCGACGTGACGCCGCGCTTCACGCTGGGCGGCGCGGTGCGTTACGAACATTATGACGATTTCGGCGGCACGACCAATGTGAAGGCGACCGCCCGCTATGCGCTGAACGACGCCATCGCGTTCCGGGGCGCGGCCAGCACGGGCTTCCGCGCGCCGACGCCGGGGCAGCTTTACCTGCGCAACCTGCAAACCGCCTTCATCGGCACCAATCCGGTGCCGGTGCAGGTGGCGACGCTGTCCCCCAGCGACGCGGCGGCCCGCTATTATGGCGCGACGGCGTTGAGGCCAGAAGAGTCGGTCAATCTGAGCGGTGGCGTGGTGCTGACGCCGACATCCGGTTTCACGGTGACGGCGGACTATTACAACATCAAGGTCACGAACCGCATCGGGCTGACCAGCCGCTTCACCGTGACCGACACCGACCGGGTGCAACTGGCCGCGCTGGGCGTGGTCGATCCCAACTCGCTGGGCGTGGTGCAATATTTCACCAACGGCTTCGCCACGCGGACGCAAGGCGTGGATGTCGTGGCGAGCTATCGTGCGACGACCGGATGGGGCAAGCTCAGTTCGTCGCTGGCGGTCAATTACAACCGAACCAAGCTGCTGTCGCGGCGCACCATCACGCTGCCGGACAGCCGCACGGGGCAGTTGATCGACAATGAACGCAAGCGGGACATAGAGACGCTGCTGCCGCGTTGGCGCGGGGTCTTTACCCAGACGGCGGAGGTCGGGCCGGTCGATATCGTCGCGCGCGCCAATTATTTCGGCAAGTTCACCAATAACCAGACGATCGCCAATGGCGGCGACAAGACGTTCGGCGCGGAATTGTCGTTCGACCTGGAAGTCGGCGTGAAGGTGGCCGACAAGTTCCGGCTGGCCGTGGGCGGGGAGAATATCTTCAACAATTATCCCGACCGCGAGACGCGGCTGCTCTTTCCGTCGACCCGATCGCCGGCGAGCGGCTTCATCTATCCCGACGCCTCCCCGCTGGGGGTATTGGGCGGCTTCTGGTATCTGCGTGCCTCGGCGGAACTTTAAGGCGATGGCGGCGATCGACCGCCGCGCCCTTATCCGCTCGCTTGGCGGCGTCACGCTGGCGAGCGCGCTTCCCGCTCCCCTGATCGGCGCTGCCCCTGAAAAGGGGGTGGGAAGCGTCGTCATCCTGGGGGCGGGCATAGCGGGGCTCGTCGCGGCGCGGGAATTGGAAAGGCGGGGCGTCGACGTCACCGTGCTGGAGGCGCGGCGGCGGGTCGGCGGGCGGGTGTGGACCCTGCGCGGCGGCGACCGCTTCACCGACACGGACGGCGCGACGCAACGGGTGGATTTTGGCGACGGGCTCTACCTGAATGCCGGGGCGGCGCGGATACCGAGCCATCATGACGGCGTCCTGGGTCTTTGCCGCGATCTGCACGTCCCGTTGGAGGTGCTGGTCAACAGCAGCCGGAGCGCCTTCATCGCCGACGCGGGCGGGCCGTTGCGGTTGCGGCAGGCGGCGAACGACCTGCGCGGGCATCTTTCCGCCCTGCTGGAAAGCGCACTGCGGGGCGGGTCGTTCGACCGGACGCTGGACGGGCCGACGCGCAAGGCGCTGGAAACGTTCCTCACCGGCTATGGCGACCTGGCGAAGGACGGCCATTATGCGGGCAGCACGCGGGCGGGGCTGGCGCAGCTTCCCGGCGCCTTCGACCAAGTTCAGCAAGCGGTCGCGCCGCGCACGCTGGACCAGTTGCTGGCCAATCCCAATATCTCCGGCCTGCTGTTCGAGGAGAATATCCTGATGCAGGCGACGATGTTAGCGCCGGTGGGCGGGATGGACCGCATCCCCCGCGCGCTGGCGGCGGCGCTGCGCAGGCCGGTCGTCACCGGCGCGCAGGTGCGGGAGATCAGGCGGTCGGGCGCGGGGGTCAGCATCGCCTGGCGGGACGCGAACGGCCGCGCGCATGTGACGCGGGCGGACCGGGCGATCGTCACCCTGCCCCTGCCGGTGCTGGCGGGGATAGAGGGCGATTTCAGCCCGGCGGTGACGCAGGCGATCGCGCGGGCCCGCTATCAGGATACGGTGAAGGTCGCGTTCCAGAGCAGGCCCTTCTGGGAAGATCAGCAAATCTATGGCGGCCTGTCCTTCGTCGGCGGGGAAACGTCGATCATCTGGTATCCGTCCGACCGGTTCCAGCAGCCGCAGGCGGTGCTGCTCGCCGCCTATATGGCGCAGGATGCGGCGAAGAGTTTCGCCCGGCGTCCGATCGCCGAGCAGATTGCGCTGGCGCGGCAAGCGGTGGAGCGGGTCCATCCGGGGCATGGCGCGGACCTGCGGTCGCCGGTCGTGGTGAACTGGCGCAAGGAGCCCCATAATCTGGGCCCGTGGCTGGATTGGGAGGCGGACGGCAACAACCCCGATGATTTCCGCCTGCTCAATCAGGCGGACGGGCCGTTCCTGTTCGCGGGCAGCCATTTGTCGCAATATTCGGGACATTGGCAGGAAGGCGCGGTGCTTTCCGCCCGGCGCGTGGTCGATGCGCTTGTTCCTGCGGCTGTCCTTTCCCATCCCGTCTGAAGAAGGAGCTTTTCACCATGGCGTTGAAACTTGTTCGTCCGTTCGCCGCGATCGGCCTGCTGATCGGCGGAAGCGCCGCCCCCGCCTCCACTCCGCCCGCACCGGGAGTGGTGCGGCATGGCGGGGAAGGCCCATCCCCCATATTGACCGGCGTCACCGTGCCGGCGGGGGCGGAGACGCTCTATCTGAGCGGGCAGGTGCCGCCGGTCGCGGACAAGGCCGCCGATCCCGCGACCCCCGCCGCCTATGGCGATACGAAGGCGCAGGCGATCGGCGTATTCCGCAAGATCGAAGCGCTGCTGGCGGCGCAGGGCTATGCGCTGAAGGATGTGGTCAAGCTGACCGTGTTCCTGGTCGGTGATCCCAAGCTGGGCGGGCGGCAGGATTTCAAGGGCTTTTCGGAAGCCTATGCCGAGTTTTTCGGGACCGCCACACAGCCCAACAAGGTGGCGCGGTCGACCGTGCAGGTGGCCGCGCTCGCCAATCCGGGGTTTCTGGTTGAGATAGAAGCGACCGCCGTCAGGGTGAAGTGACCGGCGCCCTCCCCGCTTTCGGGCGGGGAGGGTGTGCAGGCTTGTTCAGCCGCGATGCTCGTCGACATGGCGCAGGATGGCGTCGGATTCGGGGCGGTCGAGCCAGTCGGGGCTGACCTGAAGCCAGCGGACAACGCGCCCCGCACCGACCAGCAGCAAAGCGGGCTGGGGCAATTCCCAACTGCCGGAACCCGTCACTTCGCCGATCCAGCCGGGCGGCGGGGGCGAGGGGCGGTCGTCGGGCTGGAAGCTGATGCCGAGCAGGCGCGCCAGGCTATTGTCGGCGTCCGTCGCGACAGGGAAGGGCAGATCATGCCGCTGCTTGATGTCGCGCAGGCGTTCGGGAAGCTGCGGGCTCAGCGCGATGAGCGGGACGCCGCGATCGCGGAGCGCGGGGAAGAGCGTTTGCGCATAATGGGGCAAGGCGATGTTGCACGCCGGGCAGCCCGCGAAACGGAAAAAGACGAACAGCGCGGGGCCATTGGCGACCAGATCGTCGAGCGTGAGCGCGCCGCCGTCGACTTCGGCGAAGGACAGCGGCGGCAGGACCGCACCTGGCTGAGCCACCGCCGCCGGATCGAAGCGTTCGAGCAGGATGGCCCGCTGTCGGGCGTTGCCTTCAAGCTGGGCCGGGGTCCAGTCCCGCTCCCGCTCCGCTTGCAGCGCGGCATAGCGGTCCTTGAGCGTTGCGTTGATCGTCGTCGCCATCATCATCTCCTTCGCGCGGTCCGGAGATATTGGCGGCGGCCTACGACCGCCGCCAATGAGAGTTGGCCCGGCAATCACGAAATATGGTCATAGGTCAAAGCCGGGGGACAGGCGCTGCGCCTTGCGCAGGGCGGCTTCCCAGACCAGCTGGTCATGCGGGCGCGCGCCTTCGACCGGCTGGCGCAGGCGGCTGTTCTGGCGGCGCACCTCCTCCTGCGCGGCTTCGGGCGCGATCAGCACCCGGTCGCGGCCGATGGACAGAGTGCGCACCTGCGCCTTGCAGGCTTCCTCCAGATGATAGATGCCGCTGAACGCCTCGCCCGGCGTCGATCCGAGCGCCAGCGTGCCGTGGTTGCGCAGCAGCATGATGTTGGTTTCGCTAAGGTCCGCGACCAGCCTTTCGCGCTCGTCCAGGTTCAGCGCGACGCCTTCATAATCATGATAGGACAAGCGCGGGATCAGGGACAGGGAACGCTGGTTCAGCGGCAGCAACCCTTCGGCATGGGCGGACACCGCCATGCCGTCGGCGCTGTGGAAATGGGCGATATAATGGGCGTCCTCGCGCGCGGCGTGGATCGCGGAGTGGATCACATAGCCGGCATAGTTGATCCCATAGTCGCTGTCCCCGATCACATTGCCGTCGAGGTCGACTTTCACCAGGCTGGACGCGGTGATCTCATCGAACATCAGGCCGAAGGGGTTGATGAGGAAATGATGGTCCGGTCCCGGCGCGCGCGCCGAAATATGCGTGTAGATCAGATCGTCCCAACCATAGACGGCGGAAAGGCGGTAGAAGGCGGCGAGGTCGACGCGGACCTTCCATTCCGCCTCGCTAATGTCGGAACGAGAGAAACGGTCATCCTTCAGGACGGTGGCCATGGCGATTATCCTTTGCGGGCGAATGTGGGATGGCGGGGAAGATGCTCGCATCGACGATCGACGCGACATCGACATAAGCGGGGAGTTCGCCGTCGGCATGGAAGCGGTCGACCACGCGTTGCAGCGGCTTCGCCACCAGCGCGGCGTCCGGGGGGACAAGCAGCGCGTTCTGCCGCTCCGCCACCAAAGCGGCGACGGCAGGATCGACCTTCGTCTGCCGTGCGAAGATGCGGGCATAGTCGGCGGGGTGCGCCTGCGACCATAGGGTGGCCTGGCGCAGACGGCCCAGCAGGTCGCGCAGCGCCTGGCGCTTGGCGGGATCGTCGAGCGCGGCCTGCGACGCGGCGATGAGGTTAAGGCCGGTGTTGATCCCCTCCCCATCGCGCAGCAGGCGCGCGCCGCGCAGTTCCGCCGCATATTGATAGGTGCCGAAGATCGCCCAGGCGTCGATCCGCCCGGCGGCGAAGGCGGCGGCGGCGTCATTGGGCAGCATGAAGCCGATATCGACCTTTCGCCGGTCGAGCTTCGCTTCCTTGAGCGCTTCGAGCAGGAGATAATGGGATATGCTGCCCCGCGCGCTCGACACAATGACGCGATGGCCCGCGAGCCCCGCGACCGAGCGGATCGGCGAGCCGGAGGGCACGATGATGCCGATATCCTTGGGCGAAGAGACGGCGGCGGCGACGATCTTCAGCGGCACGCCCGCCGCCGCCGCGAGCACGATCGGCAGATCGCCGGCGGGTGCGGTGTCGACGGCCCCGGCGTTGAGCGCCTCCAGCAGCGGCGCGGCGCCGGCGAAATTGGTCCACTCCACATCATAGGACAGGCCGGTGAGCGCACCCGCCGCCTCCGCCTTCGATTGCAGCAGATGGACCTGATCGCCCAGGATCAGCTTCGTCCGCCCGCCCGGCCCCGCCCCGCCGCATGCGGCGAGGCCCAGCGCCGCCGCGCCGGCGAGGAAGGCGCGCCGATCAGAAAGCAAGCGCGATCCGTCCATAATAATAGCCGCCCGCCGGGTTGAAGGGAGACGGGCCATAATAGCCCTGCCCCGTCTGGGGATTGCCCGGCCCGTTGGTTTCGGGACGGACGTCGAACAGGTTGGTCGCGCCGACGGCCAGCGTGGCGAAGGACGTCACCCGCGCGCTGATGCTGGCGTCGGTGATGATCTTCGCGCCGAAATGCCGGTCGTCGCCCGCCGCCGTGCGCTGCGTATATTTACCGTAGCGGCTCGCCGTGAGGTTGAAGCCGAAGATGCCCTTGCTCCAGTTGAGGGTGCTGACCAGTTTCGTGTGCGGCTGGATCACTTCCAGTTCGCCGATCTTGTCGCCGCCGAAGAAGGCGGAACCTGCGCCCAGCAGGGACGCGCCATTGGCCGCGAACAATTGGGCGGGCGTGGCGATGACGTCGGTGACGTGCGTCTTGGAATAGTTGAAGGCGAAGGTCAGGCCGATCTTGCCCAGATCGCCCAGGCCGGTCGAATAGTCGGCGACCAGATCGAATCCCCTGGTCGTGGTGTCGGCGGCGTTGATGAAATATTCCGCCTGCTCAATGTCCGACAGGCCGTTGGCGGCGAGGATCGCGGAAATGCCGGGGCCGAACAGGCGACCGGTGCGCTCGATCCGGTTCTTGATGCGGATATAATAGCCATCGAGCGTGATCGAGAGCGAAGGCGCGGGCGTGAAGACGAGGCCCAGGCCCGCATTCCACGTCTTTTCCGCCTTCAGCGGCTGCGCGCCGAACAACTGGCCGACCGCCGAGTCCGCCGTCACCAGCTTGGCGACGGTGGGACGAAGTTCGGTTTGCCCGGTGGCGGCGTTGAAGAAGGAGGAGGTGCGGCCATCGGTCTGCGCATAGCCGATCTGGGTCAGCGACGGGGCGCGGAACCCTGTCCCGACCGTGCCGCGAATGGCCAGCGCCGGGCTGAATTCATAGCGGCTGTTGAGCTTGAAGCCCACGGGGCTGCCCGATCCGTCGCTATAATGTTCGGCGCGGACGGCTGCGCCGATATACCAGTTATCGAGCGGGTAGATGCCAAGGTCGACATAGCCGGCATAGACTTTCCGGCTGATGTCGGCTTCATCGGCGGGCGACAGGACGATCGCGCCCTGCACCACCGGCGATGCGGTGACCCCGACATTCCAGTCATATTGCTGGTCGCCCGGACGGAAACTGTAGGTCGCCGGCTGATAGGCCAGCGGATCGCCCGCAAAGGTGCGGAAACGGTCAAGCCGATATTCGCCGCCGACCGAGACTTGCAACGGGCGGGCGAGGCCGACCTCGACCTCCCGATGCAGATCGACATTGTGGGTCCATTGGCGGAATTCGAAATTGGCGAGGTTGGGCCACTCGGTCGGGCCTGTGGACCCGAGCGAGGGACGGACCGACAGTTTCGAATATTGATGGCTGTAATTGCGCCCGAAGGATGAGCTGACATCATAGTCCCAGCCCCAGAGATTACCCTTCAACCCGCCCACGAACTGAAAATCATTTTCGTCGATATTGTTGAGCGGATAATAGCCGTCCGGGAACAACGCCGTGAAATTGGCGGTGCTGTTGGGGCGACGGAAATTATTGCCGATCTGCGCGTCGCGCTCGCCATAGGTGCCAAAGCTGTAGAGGGTGACAGTGTCCGTCACCGGCAGTTGCGCATTGTAGGAAAGGTTGAACGCGTCGATCTGCGGATCGCCATTATGCGCGCCGTCGCGGTTCCATGCGGCGTTGCGGGCGTTGGCGTCGGCAATATTGGCCTGCACCTGCGCGGGCGTCTGGCCGCTGGTCGCTGCGACCTGGGCGATGGTGCGGTTGGCGGGCAGGCCGTAAATATTGGTATCCGTCGCGGGCAGGTTCCACCACGCGCCGCCGCGCTTGCGGATGTCGCCGCTCAGCGTCAGGAAACCGCCGTCGCCGATGCGCGTCCCATAACGGATCGCGCCTTTCCAACTGTCCGGCTTCCCATTGGCCTCATAGAGCGTGCCATAGGTGAAATCGCCGCTCAGCCCTTCCTTCTGCGCGAGCTGGATGTTGATGACCCCGGCGATCGCGTCGGTGCCATATTGGGCGGCGGCGCTATCCTTCAGCACCTCGATCCGGTCGATGGCGCTGGTGGGGATGAGGTCGATGTCGACCGGGTTCACGCCCGACGTGTCGGTCGGCGAATTGTTGAGGAAGGCGCCGTTATGCCGCCGCTTTCCGTTGACCAGCACCAGCGTGTAAGCGGGCGACAGGCCGCGATTGGTGACGGGGCGGCCGATCGAGAAGACGCCCGCATTGGTCGCGCCGAAATTGAGCGAGGGCAGCAGCTTCGACAGCGCCTCGCCAAATTCCGCCGCGCCCGTGCCCTGGAGCTTGTCGGCGCTCACGACGTCGATCGGCGCGGGGCTTTGGGCGACGGTGCGGGGCGCGCCGCGAACGCCGGTCACGATGATCGCGCCTGCGTCGGCAGAGGCGTCGGCCGCAGCGTCGTCCGGCGTGATCGCCGTCTGCGCAGACGCCGGCGCGGCGCTCAACAGGACGCCGATTATGGCAGTGGAACCCAGATAAGATGCGATATTCTTCATGAATAATTCCCCCAGCATTCTGGAGGATACCTATTGTTTGAGTTTTCGATTGAGAAATGACTTTGGCATTAGAGATATGATTAAAACTAAATATTAGTTTATCTTTTCCATCGCCAATATTTACTTCTGTCGGCAGGAAATTCACGCACGGCGGCGAAGCCGAAGCCCGCCGCCGTCACGATGAATTTTGGTCCGTTTCGCTACCTCATCCCGCCAGCGCCAGACCGGCCTTTTGCCGATCGGCGACCTTGCGCCGCACGACGGGGATCAGTTCCCGGCCATAGAGGCCCGCGTCGCCCAGCGGATCGAAGCCGCGGATCAGGAAATGGTCGATGCCGATGTCATAATATTCGAGCATCGCGTCCGCGACCTGATCGGGCGTGCCGACCAGGCCGGTGCTGTTGCCCGCAGCGCCGGTCAGCGCGGCGACCCCGGTCCACAGGCGCGTGTCGCGGCGATTGGCGCTCGCCGTGTCCAGCAGGCGCAGCGAACCCGCATTGGGAGGACGATGGCCGGTGATGGGCAGTCCGGCGGCAGTGCGGTTTTCGCGCACCTGCTCCTCAATCTCGGCGGCGCGCTTCCATGCGGCTTCCTCCGTGTCGGCGATGACGGGGCGCAGCGAGAGCGAGAAGCCGGGATCGCGGCCATGGCGGGCCGCCGACCGGCGCACCTGCCGCACCGTATCCTGCACCGCTTCAAGCGTTTCGCCCCACAGCGCATAGACATCGGCATGGCGACCGGCGACTTCGATCGCTTCGTCCGACGACCCGCCGAAGAAGACCGGCAGATTGTCGGGCTTGATCGCGCTGAAACCCTGGCGGATGTCGTAGAACTTGCCCTGATGGTCGAAGGGTTGGGCGGCGGTCCATTCCTGACGCAGGATATTGAGATATTCGTCGGTGCGGGCATAGCGTTCCGCCTTCACCGTGCGGGTGTCGCCGTCGCGCGCCATTTCCTCGTCAGCGCCGCCGGTGATGATGTGCACCGCGACCCGGCCGCCGGAAAGCTGATCCAGCGTCGCGAGCTGCCGCGCCGCCACCGTGGGCTGGGTGAAGCCGGGACGATGGGCGACAAGGAAGCCGAGGGTAGAAGTGATCGCGGCGGCATGGGCCGCGACGATCTGGCTTTCGGGACTGTTGGAGCCGAAGGGGATGAGGACGCGGTCGAAGCCGCCCTCCTCCTGCGCCCTGGCCGCCGCCTCGATATAATCCTTGTCGAACGCGCTGCTGCGCAGCGCCGATTGCGTTTCCGACCCGTTGTTGAAACCGATATAACCGATAAACTTCACGCTCATGAGGAGCCTCCCAAGTTAAATGACGAAAAATCCGTGGGCGCCGTCGCGCTCCAGCTGGGCGACGAGGCCATATTCCCAGTCGAGATAGGCCTGCATGGCGGCGGCCTTGTTATCCGTGCCTTCATAGGGGCGCTTGTAGCGGCCCTCCGGCCCGCGCGGCGGCGGCGCGCCGTCCGGTCCTTTTTCCAGCGGCGCGGCGGACCAGTCGACGTCGAGCGCATAAACCTCCCACCCCAGCTGGGCGAGCCAGGAGGCGGTCATGTCGGCGCGCGGGCCAAGATCGTCCGCGACGACGATGCGCGCGCCGCGCACCGGGGCGTTGTGGTCGGTTTCCTGCACCAGCTGGCCGCCCTGCGCATTGCGGAAGCCGGGTAGATGGCCGCTTTCATATTCGCGCGGCTGGCGCACGTCGTAGAGATAGAGGGTGCGGGCGGCGTCGGCCTTCAACGCCTCCAGTTCGTCCCAGCCGATCCGCTTGACCCCGGCGCGATAGGCCACCTGCCGGGCGTGGGCGCGCGCTTCCTCGATGGAGCGGCGGTCGACTTCGGGCGCGACGCGGGTCTGGCCGGTTTCCAGTTCCTGCCCCGCGAGCGTCCAACCGATCGTGCCGTTGCGCAGCGCGAAGATCCTGTTGGGAAGGCCCGCATTGACCAGCGACTGGGCGCCGATGATCGACCGGGTGCGGCCCGCGCAGTTGACGATGATCGTGGTGTCGGGATCGGGCGCGATGGCGCGCGCGCGCAGCACCAGTTCGGCGCCCGGCGCGCTGGTCCCGGTCGGGATGCTCATGGTGTGATATTCTTCATATCGGCGGGCGTCGAGAATGGCGATGTCGGCCTTTTCCCGGATCAACGCCTGCACGTCCTCGGCGGCGAGGGAGGGGGTGTGGCGGCGATGTTCGACCAGTTCTCCAAACGCCTTGGAATAGCTGTTGACGTCCTCGAACAGCTCATAGCCCGCCGAGCGCCACGCTTCGAGCCCGCCCTCCAGCTCGCGGACATGGGTGTAGCCCAGCGCCTCGAACCGCACCGCCGCCTTGCGCGCCAGCCCTTCGCCATCGTCATAGACGATGACGGGCGTGCCGAGCCGGGGAATGCGCCAGCGCGCTTCGGCGTCGATGCGGCGCAGCGGGATCTGCGCGGCGAACAGCGGATGCCCCTGCGCGAACTGATGTTCCTCGCGCACGTCGATCAGGGCGATCTCGCTGCCGACCAGCAGCGCGCGGCGGATGTCCTGCGGCGTGGCGGTCTGGATGCGGTCGAGCGTGTCGGTGGTCATGACTGTGTCGATCTGTCCCACAGGTTGGGGATCACGCTGTTGGCGTAACCCGAAACAAAGGCTTTGGGGCTGCCGTCGGGCGCATAGGTCGCGCGTTCGACCGCGCCGATATTGGCGCCATAGACATGGATGCTGATGGAAGGCCGGTCGCTCAGGCCATTGGTGACGCGATGGATGTCGCCGATGCGGGGGGATACGGCGTCCACCGCGCCTGCATGCAGTATGTCCTCCCCATCCGCGACCAGTCCGCCCGTGGGCAGGCGGCGGAAGCGCTCCACCTTTTCCGCGCCGCGCAGCACGCCCACCAGGCCCCAGACTGTGTGGTCATGGATCGGGGTCGATTGGCCCGGTCCCCAGACGAAGCTGGCGACGCTGAACCGCTCGCGGCTGTCGCAATGGAGGAGATATTGTTGGTAGCGTTGGGGATTGGGGCGGGTGAAGGCTTCGGGCAGCCAGTCATCCTGTGCGATCAGCCGGGTGAGCAGGGCGCGGCCGCTTTCCAATATCGCCTGTTCGTCGCGGGTGGCCGCGAGGAGATCGGCGAAGGCGGTGACGAAACCGCGCAGGCGGCCGATGTCGACGAGGTTGCTGACGGGGCGCTCTATGGTCGCGACCGCGTTCATTCCGCCGCCTCGGCGATCGGGCCGAACGGCACGACGTCAGCGCCATGATCGTCGCCGCCCAGGCGGGACAGCAGCTTTTCGCGCAGGCGTCCGGCGATGCCGGATCGTTCGCCGCGCGGCGCGGTGATGCGTTCCTGTGCGATGATGCGGCCCTTGTCGAGCACCAGCACCCGGTCGGAAAGCGCGATCGCCTCCTCCACATCATGGGTGACGATCAGCACGGCGGGTTTGTGCGCGCGCCAGAGCGACAGGACCAGATCATGCATGCGATAGCGCGTCAGCGCATCAAGCGCCGCGAAGGGTTCGTCCAGCAGCAGCAGTTGCGGTTCGCGCACCAGCGCGCGGGCGAGCGCCACCCGCTGCGCCTCCCCGCCCGACAGGGTGAGCGGCCAGGCGTCGAGGCGGTGGCCAAGGCCAACCTCCTTGAGCGCGGCTTCGCTGCGGTCGCGCGCCCGGTCCCCTTTGAGGCCCAGGGCGACATTCTTCCACACCGGCTTCCACGGCAGGAGGCGCGCGTCCTGAAACACCACGGCGCGGGAATCGGGCACTTCCACATCCTGCCCGCGCACCTCGTCGAGCCCGGCGAGCGTGCGCAGCAGCGTCGTCTTGCCAGAGCCCGACCGGCCCAGCAGGGCGATGAACTCGCCCGGCGCGATGTCGAGGTCGAGGCCGTCGATAATCGTGTTGGCCCCAAAGCGGCGCACGAAATTGCGCAGCCGCACCACAGGTTCGGGATGGGTGATGTCGCGATAGGCGGCGGCGGTGCGGGCCGACGAGAAACCGAGGCGAGCGTCCATGCTTATTGCTCCACTATGCTGGGGCGCCAGATAAGGGCGCGGGCTTCGATGGTGCGGACCAGCCAGTCGGCGGTGAGGCCGAGAATGGCGTAGACCATGAGGCAAACGACGATGATGTCGGTCCGCATGAAATCGCGGGCGTTGTTGATGAGGTAGCCAAGGCCCGCCGACGCGTTGATCTGTTCGGCGACGACCAGGACCAGGATGGCCATCGACAGAGAATAGCGCAGCCCGATCAGCAGCGACGGAAGCGCCGACGGCAATATGACATGCCAGATCTGGTCCCAGCGGCTGAGGCCGAAGCTCTTGGCCGCATCGAGCAGGCGCAGGTCGACGCTGCGAATGCCGCTGTAGAGATTGAGGTAGACCGGGAAGATCGTCGCGAAGGCGATCAGCGCAACCTTGGGGGTTTCGCCGATGCCAAACCAGACGATGAACAGCGGCGTGAGCGCCAGCACGGGAATGGTCCGCTTGATTTGCAGGAGCGGATCAACCGCCAGTTCGCCGGCACGGGACAGCCCGGCCACCAGCCCCAATCCCAGCCCGAGGGCGACGCCGATCGACAGGCCCGCCGCGACGCGAGCGAAGGACACGAAAAGGTTGGAGGGCAATTCCCCGGTCAGCACCATCTGCACGAGCGTGCCGATGACGGCGGAAGGCGCGGCCAGCGTGCGTTCGGGGATCAGGCCGCTGCGCGAACCCAGTTCCCACAGCAGCAGCAGCAGCACCGGCGATACCCATCGGCCGCCCAGTTTCGCCAGTGAAAAGCCTTCGGATATGGCGCGCTCTTTTCCGCGCCCATCCCATGTCGCAACCGTCATGTCATCGCCCTCTTGGTGGGAGGGTGAAACTCATCATGTATTCTCTACCAATTCAATTAAGTTTTAATGCCGGCCCCTATGAGAAATTCTGATAGGAGGCCATCGGCCGCGCAATTGATGCGCCGGATCGCGGAAAATGGCGGATTTGCGCGACCTCTTTCCGGCGGCGAAGATTTTTATCGGCCGGTTAAATCTCTACTATTTTGATTGATATATGAGCATCGGCGATAAGCGCGCGTTCGTTTCTCGATTTCGAGGGTTTGCATGCCGGTCAATCTGCCTACCAATTTGCTGCGCAGCTTCGTCGCCATCGTCGACACCGGGTCGATGCTGAATGCGTCCGAACAGGTGTTCGTGACGCAATCCGCGCTCAGCCTTCAGATCAAGCGGCTGGAGGAGTTGGTGCAGCAGTCGCTGTTCCTGCGGGAAGGACGCCGCCTCCATCTGACCTCGGCCGGCGAAGTGCTGCTCGACTATTCCCGGCGCGTGCTGCTGCTGCATGACGAGGCGGTGGCGGCGGTCAGCGCGGGGCGCTTTGCGGGACCGGCGCGGATCGGGATGGTCCAGGATTTCGCCGATACGCTGCTCAGCGGGCTGTTGTCGCGCTTTTCCGAACTGCACCCGGACGCGCAAATCTATGCGCGCGTGGCGGGCACGGCGGAATTGCAGACATTGCTGGATCGGCGCGAGCTGGACATATTGCTGGGCTTCGCCGCGCCCAACGACGCGCATGCCGTGACGGTCGCGCCGATGAGCTGGTATGGCGACAGCGCCCTGGCGGAGCGCGAGGTCATTCCGATCGCCGTGCTGGAGGAGCCGTGCCGCTTCCGCGAGGCGGCCATCCGGGCGCTGGAGGACGCCGGCCTGCAATGGCGCATCACGGTCGAGACGCCCAATCTCGCCACGTTGAAGGCGGCGGTCAGCGCGGGGCTCGGCATCACCTGCCGCACCCATCTGTTCCTGGAGGACGGCGTCGCCCTGGAGCATGAGCGCCTGCCGTCGCTGCCGCGCGTCGCCGCCATATTGAGGTCGGGCGACAAGCTGGACAAGGCGGCCCATCGGCTCGCCGAACTGGCGCGCGATACGGTCGAGGCGCTTTAGGACCGGCTCAATAGCCCCGCGCCGGATCGACGATATCGGTCGGTCTTTCCCCGCGCACGAAACGCGACAGGTCGTTGCTCATCTTTTCCAGCAGCCGGTGGCGGACGGCCAGATGGTTGCTGGAAATATGCGGGGTCAGGCGGACGCGGGAATGGCTGTAGAGCGCATGCCCTTCCGGTAAGGGTTCGGGATCGGTGACGTCCAGTGTCGCAAAGCCCAGCCTGCCTTGATCGAGCGCGTGGACCAACGCATCCTGATCGATGATCGAACCGCGCGCGACATTGATGAGGTGCGCGCCGGGCTTCACGCGCGCGAACAGCGCCTCGTCGAACAAATGCCGGGTTTGCGCCGTTCCCGGCACGGCGACGACGATATGGTCCGCCTCCGCCACCAGCGTTTCCAGATTCCGGACATGCTGAACCCCGCTGATGCCGGGTTGCGCGCCGGTCCGCCGGACGCCGATGACCTGCGCGCCCAGCGCGAGGCCGCGCCGGGCCACCGCCGTGCCTATCGCGCCCAGCCCGACAATGCCGATGGTCGTGCCCGACACGCGGCCCAACGGGACGTTGACCCACTGCTCGCGCGATCGGACCGTCACCGCCTCCAGATTCTTGGCATGGGCGTAGATGGCGGCGATCACATAATCGGCGATCTCCTCCGACGCGACGCCCCGCCCGCAGGTGACGATCGGCGCTTCCAGCAACCAGCCCGGATAGAAATCCACGCCCGCCGACGCGCTATAGACCCATTTGAGACGGCCGGGCCAAAGGTTGGGACGCGGCGGCGCGGGCTGCCGCCACACCGGCGCCGGCCGGACGAGCAGGATGTCCGCCTCGCCGGCGGCGGCCCATGGTTCATTTTCCGCCACGTCGATCAGGGTCGGGCCGGAGGGGTGCAGGCGAAGGCTGCTGTTGAAGTCGGGCTCCAGCTGGCTGGCGATGATCAGCGACATATCAGTTCCCCAGCGCCGCCCGGCCCGCCGCGACCAATATCGTGTCGGTCTGGGGCGAGTGGATGCGGCTGCACAGCACGTCGCGATAATGGCGCTCCAGCGGGTTCGTGCGACTGATGCCGGGATTGCCGGTGAGTTCGAGCCCTATCTCCACCGCGCGGATCGCATTGGCGGTCGTCACATATTTGATGGTGTTGACCTCCACCCCGCCCGGCGCATCGCCCGCGTCATGCCGGGCGGCGGCGTCGCGGATCAGGGTGCGGTTGACCTGTAGCAGCGTCTCGATCTCGCCGAATTTCTCCTGCACGCGCGGCAGGGTGGCGAGCGATGCGCCAAGGTTGCTGGGCACGCGATCGTTGAGATAGGCCCGCAGCCAGTCGCGCGCCGCCCGCGCCACGCCATCATAGATGGCCGAAATGGACAAAGCGTTCCAGATGGCGTGGCCGGGATCGCCTGCCCCTGCCGCCCATTGTTCAGGCGGGCGGATGTCGACGGCATGGTCCAGCGGGGCCGGCGTGTCGGCGAAATGCACCGCATGGCTGACGGTGGCGCGCATGCCCAGATGGTCCCATGCGGGCTCGATCGTGACGCCGGGACTGTCGGACCGGACGAGGAAATTGCCGACGCGCGGGCTTTCCTCATCGGTCTTCGCCCAGACGGAAAACCAGTCGAGCCCGGTCGATCCGGTCGAATAGATTTTCACGCCGCTGATCGCCCAGCCGTCCGCCGTCCGCCGCGCGACCGTGGCGGGCAGGCCGCCGCGCACGGGGGTGCCCAGTTCGGGCTCGACACGCAGCCCGCCGATCAGGCCCCTGCCCTCTACCGCCTGCCGCGCCAGCTGTTCATAAATGTCCTGCGGCCAACCGCGCGCCCGCGCCGGCGTCGCGTGATAATGATAGGTCATGAAGAGGATGAGCGCGGTCGACGGCTCCCCCTTAGCCACCGCGCCCAGCACTCGCAGCGCGTCGGACAGGCCCGCGCCGCGCCCGCCATATTCGCGCGGCACGGTCAGGCCGATCAGCCCCTCCCGCCCCAGCAGGTCGAAATTGGCGCGGGGAAATTGCGCGCTGCGGTCATATTGTTCAGCCGTCTCGCCCAGCTGGCGGGTGATCCGGTCGAGCAGTTCCGCGGCGATCGGCTCGGAGGGTCGGGTGAAGGCGGCGGGCGCGATAGGCTGGCTGGCCATGGTTTTCAGCCTCTCTTGGGAAGGGTGGCGTTGAAGCGCGCGTCCCAGAGCGGGCGCACATCGACCGCCTTGGGCAACAGCTTCTGCCGGAAGAACAGGTCCGCCACCTGTTGCTGGGACGCGATGGCGGCGTCGGTCACGGGGCGCAGTTCAAAGCTGGCGCTTTTGCGGCGAAACTGGTCGAGGACATGGTCGAGCGGCACGCCGATATCTTTGGCGATGACGGCGGCCCACTCCCCCTGGTTCGCCGCCGCCCAGCCATAGGCTTTCTGCACCAGCGCCAGATATTCGCCGATGATCCTGGATTTTTCCGGATCGGCCAACGCATCGACATGGGCGGCGACCAGATAGTTGCCCGACAATATGCCATTAGCGGTGCGCAGGATGCGGGCCCCCTCCGTCGCGATCGCGCGCTGGATCGGAAAGCCATAGATCGCCCAGCCGTCCAGCGCCCCTTGCGAAAAGGCCGCCGCGCCGTCCGACACGCCCATCGCGACGGGGGTGATGTCGTCCCAGCCGAGCCCGACCTCCTCCAGCATGCGGATCAGGAAATATTGCGATGTCGTCGCGCGCACATAGCCGACGCGCTTGCCGCGAAGGTCGGCGATGCTTTGCGCCTTCGAGCCCCTGGGAACCAGAACTGCCTGGTTATTGACGTCGCCATGCGCGACCGCGATCTGGCGGAAGCTCTGGATGGTGGACGCCGCGGCGAAGATCGGCGGGATTTCGCTCATCCCGCCATAGTCGAGCGAACCGCCGTTCAGCGCCTCCACGACCAGATGGCCGGACTGAAAATCGCTGTAGACAAGGTCGAAACCTTCCGGCCTGATCCCCGCCGCCTTGAACAGCAGGCGCGTATCCACGTCGCCCTTGCTGGTGATCGCCACGCGCAGCCGGGGCTTGCCTTCCTTGCCCCCCGCGCATCCGGCGAGCAGCAGGCAGGATGCGGCGCCCGCGCCCAAAAGGCGGCGGCGCGACCAGTCCTTAGCGGGCGCCAACGCTTTTCCGTCCCGGTTCGGCGGCCTGGGGGACATGTTCGAACAGGATCACTTCGGGATCGCGCAGAAATTCGCGCCGCGCCGCCGCGCGCAGGCGATTCCACCCGGCGGCCAGGGAATGTAAGCGGCTCATATATGTCCTTTCCACATAGTAGAGCCAGTTATCTATTTAATCAGTAGAGATATGTCCCACAAGCAATGCTGGTCGAACCATTAGAAATGCTTGATCGTTACAGGCGCAGGCCCTGCGATATGAACCAGGTCGCAGCTCCCGCCGCCAGCACAGCCGCCGCCAGACGCAGCGGCGACACCCGCGTCAATCCGGGCTGGCGCGCCCTGCGCTTGCCCGTGATCATCGGCCCAATCAGATTGTCGCGCTTGTAGAACAGGTAGAACAGCACCGCGCAGACATGCAGCGCGACGATGATCTGGAGCGCGGTGAAGCTCAGTTCATGCAGGCCCGCGAGCCAGCGCCCGGCATCAAAGCTGACGCGATCGGACAGCGGCCCCGATTCAATTCCGTCGATATCCACCGCGAACAGGCCCGTGCCGACCTGCGCGGCGAGCAGGAGCAGCAGCGCGATGACGCTCAAAGCCCCCAGCGGATTATGCCCCACGCTGTCGCTGCGCTGACGTGCCACCAATGTCCGGCTATAGTTCCAGATCACCGAGGGGCCCTTGAGGAAATTGGCGAAGCGCGCGGTGCTCGATCCGGCAAAGCCCCACAGGATGCGGAACAGCAGCAACGCCAACACCGCATAGCCGGAGCGGCGATGCCAATCCATCAGCCCTTGTTCGGCCGAATACCAGGAAAAGGCGAGGCAGGCGACCAGCGCCCAGTGCACCAGCCGCACCGGCACGTCCCAGACGACCTGCAAAGCCATGTCCTTGCCGGAGTCCACAACGCCCTCCCGATCATGCGCCTGCACCCTGGACATCCTAATATTCTCCTTCGCTTGTCCCCCGCGCCCTTCTCAGCGCGCCGCGAGCCTTTCCCAGTCGGCTCCGGGCTCTTGCGCCCCCTCTTTTGGCAGATAATAGACCGGCTTTCTCGCATATTCCCAATATTGTGTGCCGACGGCGTCGACGGCCGGCTTCCATTTTCCGACCGGCTCGGCGGCGAGCGGGGCCGCCAGCGGCTTCAACACGCCGCATGGGCTGGCGCACGGCTTGCGCGACTTGCTTGTATAGAGCTTTTGACCGTCGGCATCGGTCAGATGGAAAGCAAGGTGCGAGCCATCCGCCTTGACGCCCGAAGGCGCGATCAGCTTCGGCGGCGCGCGGTCGTAAGGCACGACGCTCCAATAGATCGCGCCGATCGGAACGCCGGACACCATGTGGATGCCCTGGTTGGTGTAGCCGCTGAAATAGGCTGGCGCGACGCGCCCCTGCGCCAGTTCGTCGAAGCTCTTGCCCACGAACCTGTAGAGCGGCTTCCCCTTATAGGCGAGTTGCGGGCCTGTTTCCCGCGATTTAACGGTCCACCCGTCACTCGCCTTGAACCCGGCTGGCGGGGCGATGGGCCGCCAATATCGCATGCAATTGTCCGCCGCGCAGCGTCGAGCCGCGATGGCGGCCATTTCGTGGCGGCGTTCGGAGAAATTGTCGAGATCGAGGCGATAGAGCGGCTTGCCGTCCGCGCCGCCCACGGCCACCCCCTCGCTCGTCTCGACGAGCTTGAGCCCGTGGGGCAACTGCTCCGCCACGGCGTCGCGGGCCTGCGCGCTGCCGGCGATGCACAGGCCGAGCCCAAGGGCGCTCACCGCTTTGAAAACTGGTGTCATGCCCCGTTCCTTTCCATCATGGACGCGTCGCTGAATATCAGGTAGGTGAATAATTCGAAATCTGGAAGAAATCGGTGAGCAGAGTAAGAAAGAGTCAAGCCATCAATCCTCTTACGAAGGAGATCGACCTGAACCCTGACGTTCTGGCCATTCTCCGGTTATATTCGTCTCTGCAAGACCAATTCTTCATATCAAACAAAGAAATCTGGAAGGATATCGGGCTTTCGGAACGTTCGCTGTTCATCATCGCATTGATTGAAATGGGTCTGGATCGACCGGGCATGCTGATCGAATATTTCGAGGTAAAGCCGAGCACCATGACCTTCGAACTCAACAAGCTTGCGGACGCCGACCTCCTCACGCGTGAAATTTCGCCGAAGGACCGGCGAGTGATCCTGCTGCGCCTGACCTCCAAAGGCCGCGCCGCGCACAAGAGGATGAACGATGCGGTCAACGCCTTCATGCTTCCGCGCCTGTCAGTCCTTGAACCGGGCGAACTCGAAACCTTCCTGCGGATCGGGCAGAAGATCGCGCATCCGGAATCGGCCGCGCCGGAGCAGCGCAAGGCGTCCATAGCCTAGCTACGTCCTTCCTCCTCAAGCTAGACCATGATCTCGCTGATCGTCTTGTTCGTGCGCAGGCTGTCCTGGCCCCAGGCATCGACGGGAACGCCCATGATCTGCTGAACGGTCAGGCCCACGCGCGAGGCGGGCGATCCGCCGCCGGCGATGTGCAGGCCAGTCTTCACCTTGCCGCCCGCGCGGCCCGCCAGCATCATCGGGATGCCGTCGACCGTATGTTCCTTCGCGAAATTGGTTTCGGAGTGGGCGACGACCAGGCTGTTGTCCAGCAACGTGCCGTCGCCTTCCTTGAACTGGCCCAGCGTATCGACGAAGAAACCGAACGCTTCCATGCACCGTTCGACGAACCAGGTCGATTCCGGCTGATAGCCGAGCTTGGGCTCGACCGGCTCTTCATGGGTCAGCTGGTGATGCGAGATGGTGCTGCCCGCCTTTGTCAGGGACGACGCACCATTGTTGAAATTGACGTTGAACACCCGCGTCTGGTTGCAGGCGAGCGCCATTGCGAGCAATCGCGCCATCACCTTGTGATTTTCGATCACATGCTCGATCTGGTTGTTGACCGGCGTCGTGTCCTTGGGTTGTGTCGGGACGATGCACGCTTCGAGCGGCGGCGGCTTGTCCAACTGCATCGCCAGTTGCTGCTCGGTCTGCCGCAGCGCGGTGAAATATTGCTCCAGCCGCTCGCGATCCCGCGCGCCGACGCGCGCCTCCAGCGCCTTGCGCTGCTCGCTGACGGACGAAAGCACACTATGGCGCGCCATCGTCGCCGGGTTCGGCGTGAAGTCCGCCTTGTTCGGATCGACGAACTCCGACCCGAACAGCCGGTTGTAAAAGTTGATCGGCGAGCTTTCCGCCGGATTGAGGCTGCCGTTCCCGCGCCCACTCAGCGAATTGGTCGCGTCGCGCGTGGCCGATATTTCGAGCGAGCGGAACCGGGTCTGCGCCGCGATCCTGTCCGCAATCAGCACATCGAAAGAGGGCGCGGGCAGTTCCGGCTTGCCCGGCGCGACGCCGCTGCGGATGCCGATGCCGCCGCTGTGATGGGGCAGGTTGGGCTTGCCGTCGAGCAGCACGTCGAAGCCGGACAGGATGCTGATCCTGTCCTTATATTGCTCGATCGGCTTCAGTTCGAAGGGGATGTCATAGCCCGCGCCGACCTTCGTGGGTTTCCACCGGTCCTCCGTGACGCCCAGGCCCCAGAACCATGTGCCGAACCGCACCGGGATCGGCTTGCCATTGGCGAGCGCCGCGCCATTATTGTCGAGGAAATAGTCCAGCAGCGGCAGGGACACGCCGACGGCGGCGCCCTGAAAAAGGCCCCGCAGGACGGTGCGCCGGTTGAGATCGAACATCAGTGCCTCTCCATTTCGCTGTCGTCCAGGCGGGCGATGGCCCCCGGCGCGGGCAATGCCGGGGCCGTGGGGCGGAAGAATTGCGGGCTGAGCGCGATGCTCCGCAGCAGCTCCCGATATTTATAGCCGTCCGACTGGAACGCGGTGAAAATCGCCTGCATCCACTCGTCGGACAGATCTTCGGCGGTGCTGCCCGTCGCATATTCAAGCGCGCGCTTCGCCATGCATTCGGACGGCGAAGAACTCTGCGCCATCAGGTTCGCAAGGCCCGCGAGGCCGTCCAGCGTCTTGCCCTCGAAGTTGCCGCTCGTGTCGATCGCTTCGCCATTCTCGCGCAGGCGCACGCTGCCGATCCCGTCATATTTTTCCAGCGGCAGGCCCAGTGGATCGGTGATCTTGTGGCAGGCGGCGCAGACCGGGTCCGTATTATGACGGGTCAAACGCTGGCGCGCGGTCTTGAGCACGGCGTTCGACGTGTCGTTGAAGCCGGAGAAGTCCACATTGGCGGGCGGGTCCGGCACCGGCTGGCAGAGCAGCACTTCCCGGATGGCGCGCCCGCGAAGCGTCGGCGAACTGCGCCCCTCATGCGAGAAGAGCGCGAGGAAAGCGCCCTGGCCGAGCAGGCCCAGCCGGTCGCTGTTTGCGGGAAACTCATAGGGCTGCCAGCCGGTCGGCGTGGCGACGGGCACCTGATAGACGAGGCCCAGCTTGCGATTGAGGAAGGTCCGGCGCGTGGTGAACAGATCGGGGTAGGAGCCGTTGCGCGTCAGCATATGATCGACGATCGTGCGGA
>DASVOF010000041.1:0-23246 GCA_036383495.1 Sphingobium sp.
CATGGCCCTATGTCTATCCCTGGCCGCAGCGACCCGCCGGGCTGGTGGAGGATGCGTTCGACGAATTGGCGCGGCGCTGGAAGCCGATACTGAACGTGTTCGAGGATAATGGCGTCGATGCCGCATTCGAAATCCATCCAGGCGAAGACCTGCATGACGGCGTGACGTTCGAGATGTTCCTCGATCGGCTGGGCGGCCATGCCCGCGCCAACATCCTGTACGATCCCAGCCATTTCATGCTGCAACAGCTCGACTATCTGGCGTTCATCGACATCTATCATGAACGGATCAAGGCGTTCCATGTGAAGGACGCCGAATTCCGCCCCAATGGCCGCGCGGGCGTCTATGGCTCCTATTCCGGATGGGTCGATCGGCCGGGCCGTTTCCGCTCACTGGGCGACGGGCAGATTGATTTCGGCGCGATTTTCTCCAAGATGGCGCAATATGGCTATGATGGCTGGGCCGTGCTGGAGTGGGAATGCGCGCTCAAGCATCCCGAGCAAGGTGCGGCGGAGGGCGCGCCCTTCATCGCGCGGCACATGATCCGCAAGGCGGAAAAGGCGTTCGACGATTTCGCCGGAACGGGCGCGGACAGGGACTTCATACGGACGGTGCTGGGCCTTAGCTGAAGCCGACTAGAGCAGTCGATCCGATTGTATCGGATCGACTGCTCTAGTCTTTTGATTTGCGCGTTTTCCGAGTCAGCAGGTGATGCCACCTGCTTCGAAAACGCTCTAAAAGGGAGAGGACGACAATGGAGCGGACGGTCCACAATCGCAGGTCGATATTCATCATCTGCGCACTGGCGCTATTCACTGCGGCGATTTCATTTTCCATCCGCACGGGCGCATCGGGCGCGATCAAGGCCGCGTTGTTCGACCAGGCGGCGCCGCTCCATTCGGGTGAGATGATCGCGGCGGCGCTGGGCAATTCCTTCCTCGGCTTCGCGCTCAGCCTGCTCGTCGTCAGCCCGCTGCTCGACGTGATCGGGGCGAAACGGACGATTCTGTTCGCGTCCGCCTGCTTCATCATCGGCCCGGTCCTGATCCTGCTGTCGCCGACGATGGGCGACATCGACGCCGTCTACGGCCTGCTGACGGCGGGCATGGTCGTGTGCGGATTTGGCTGGGGCGCGACCGAGGCGACGATCAATCCCGTCACCGCAGCCCTTTACCCGGAGGAAAAGACCAAGCAGCTGAACATGCTCCACGCCTGGTGGCCGGCGGGGATCGTCACGGGCGGCCTTCTCAGCCTGCTGTTCTTCCAGCAGCTTGACCTCAGCTGGCAGGCGCTGGTCGCGCTGATCACCGTTCCGGGCGTGATTTTCGGCCTGTGGGCGCTGACGCTGGAGTTCCCGAAGACCGAAAGCACCGCGATGGGCGTGCCATTCCGCACGATGATCGCGGAACCGTTCAAGCGTCCGGGCTTCTGGATCTTTCCGGCCATTATGTTCCTGACCACGTCGGCGGAGCTGGCGCCAGGTTCGTGGGTCGACATCGCGCTGTCGCAGACGGTGGGGATGCCCGGCATCATGGTGCTGGTCTATGTGTCGGCGATCATGTTCGTGATGCGCCATTTCGCTGGCGCGCTGGAACATCGCTTTTCGGACATGGGGCTGCTGTGCCTGTGCACGATCCCGGCGGCGCTGGGGCTTTACGGCCTCAGCATCGCCTCCACTCCGCTGACGGCGCTGGTCGCGGCGACGTTGTGGGCCTTTGGCGTCTGCTTCATGTGGCCGACCATGCTGGCCGCATCGGCGCGGCGCTATCCGCAGGGTGGACCGTGGAGCATCGGCATCGTGGGTTTCGCGGGGGCCATGGCGATCTATTTCGTCCTGCCCGAGATCGGCAAGATCTACGATAAGGCGAAGCTGGAAGCCGCCGGCGGGGAAGCCGCATTTTCCGCCATGACGCCCGGCCCGGCGATGCAGAAGGCGCTCGCCTATGCCGCCGAGCAGTCGTTCCAGGTAATCGCGGTGATCCCGGTGATACTGTTCTTCATTTTCGCCGCCGTCTGGCTGGTGGAGCGCAGGAAGAAAGAGGCGCCGGCGATCCGCCCGGACGGGGTTGAGGCGGCGTAGCGCTTCAAGCAATCGGTAAGGAGCAATAAAAAGGGAGCATGATCCGGTCGGATCATGCTCCCTTTTTCTTCATGGCGTGGCGCATCGAAAGAAAGTGGGGGGCTTCGACAAGCTCAGCCCGAACGGAGGTGGGTGATTCCGTTCTAACTCACCATGCTCTCGCCGCATTTTCCGGCCAGCGGGATTACAGCTGGCCGGTCTTGAGGAACTCGGTCGCGTGGTGCGCGGCGCGCGCCGACAGCGCCATATAGGTCAGCGACGGGTTCTGGCATCCGCTCGACGCCATGGCCGCGCCGTCCGTGATAAACAGGTTGGGCACGTCATGCGCCTGGTTATATTTGTTCAGCACCGACGTCTTGGGGTCCTTGCCCATGCGAGCCGTGCCCATTTCGTGGATGCCCTGACCTGGCGGCAAGGGATCCGGGATAGCTCCCATGACCATGCCACCTGCCGCTTTGATCATCGCTTCGCCATCTTTGATGATCTGCTTGGCCATCTTGCGCTCATTCTCACCATGCGCGCAGTCGATATGAACGACGGGAATGCCCCAGCCATCGGTCTTTGTGCGGTCCAGCGTAACCCGGTTGTTCGGGTTCGGCAGCATTTCACCAAAGCCGCCGACCTGGATAATCCAAGGTCCAAGCTTTCGATTTCGCACCTTCATTTCCGCACCCAGGCCTCCGCCGCCCTGCTGGAGCGAACGAGCGCCAAGCCGCAGCGCCGCCCCCTGATAGCCGTAGCCGCGCAGGAAGTCTGCCGGTTCCGTGACGTTACGGAAGCGCGGGATGTAGAGGCCGGTCGGGCGGCGACCGTGATAATAAGTGTCGGGAGCGTTGGGCATCATCCCGAAGACGCCCAGGCCGAACAGATGGTCGATCAGGTTGCGGCCGACCATGTCCGACCTGTTGGCGAGACCGCTGGGAAAAGCTTCCGATGTCGAGTTGAGCAGGATCTGCGTCGTCCCGATGCTCGAAGCGCAGGAGAAGATCACCTTCGCCTCATAGGTCGCCCCCGCCTTGCTGTGCGCGTCGATCACCCGGACGCCGGTGGCGCGGCCGGTCTTGGGATCATAGACGATCGAATCGACGATGGCGTCCGTGACGATCGTCAGATTGCCGGTCCGCTCGGCCGCAGGGAGCGACGAGCTGAGGCTGGAATGATAGGCGCCGTAGGAGCAGCCGCGATCGCAGAAAGACCGGTTCTGGCACGTGTTGCGCCCTAGTTCCTCCTGCTGCGGCGCTGCCTTGGAAAGATTGGCGGTGCGGCCGGAAATCACCTTACGACCGGGGAAATTCTTTTCCACCGCCGCCTTGAACATCAGTTCCCCGTCGTTCAGCGCGAAGGCGGGGAGATATTCCCCATCGGGCAGCTGCGGCAGGCCATCCCTGTCCCCCGCCACGCCGATGAACTTTTCGACATGGGAATACCAGGGCGCGATATCGGCGTAGCGGATCGGCCAGTCGACGCCGTGCCCGTCCTTGGCGTTCGCCTCGAAATCGATATCCGACAGGCGATAGGATTGCCTGCCCCACATGATCGACCGGCCGCCCAGATGATAGCCGCGAAGCCAAACGAAGGGCTTGTCCTCCGGCGTCGTATAGGGATTTTCGCTGTCCTTCACCCAATATTGTTGGGTCGCGGTGTTCATGTTGTAGTTAAGACGTTGGACCATATAGTCCTTGTCCAGGGTCTCTTCCGGAACCATGCCGTTATTGGGCAGATCCCATGGCTGCATCCAGTCGGTATAGGACGCCCCATGCTCCAGCTTGCGCCCGCGCTCGATCACGAGCGTCTTGAGGCCGCGTTCGCACAATTCCTTCGCGGCTATGCCGCCGCTCATACCGGAGCCGATGACGATGGCGTCGAACATGATCTTTCGCCTTTGCTTTGATCTTTAAAACAGGGTTCCGCCGGTCGGGCGGGTTTGGGGCGTGACCGGGATGGACGGCTTCCATTCGCCCGGAGCATGCTCGTAGGTCAGTTCCTGCGTGAGCCCCGGCTCGGACAGATAATAGGATTGAAGGATCAGTTCCTTGAGCTTGGCGAAGCCCGGATCGGCATATTTGGCCGGTTCCGTGATGGTAGGCTTCCTGCCGCCGGGCGGGATGGGGGCGGGCATGTGCGCCGCCTTATCAAGCTCGACAAGCAGTTTGAGCCGCTCATCTGCAGAGAGACTGGTGAAGGATCGGGAATATTGCTCCTGGCTCTTGCGGTCGATCTTCACGAGCGCCTGCGTCAGTTCGTAACGCCGTGAGGACGACGCCCAGTTCTGAATGAGAGCGTCCACCGTTTTGGGGACATTCGCGGCAAGCGCGCCCGCCGTGTCCGTCTGAGGGACGACGGTGTCGGACACCGACTCCAGCAGGGCGAAGAGGCCCGGACTGAGATAACGGGTGGGCGCGGCGACCGCCTTCGCCAATGCTTCGAAACTGAAGCCGGTGGCGACCGGCGTGCCGAGCAGGACAAGCGCACGGTTCAGAAACGTGCGGCGGTGGAGGTCGAAAGTCGAATGCATCGGCGCCTCGTAAAGCGGTGAAAATAGGCTTGGGGGTGGTTTTTACATGAGACTAGGGACCCGGTCGAAGGGCCCATTTTATCTTAGATACGCCAAATCATAGGCGCAACGCATCCTCTATCCATTATGTAACGTTAAATATGGTGTGGGGGTGGAGAGGTCAAGGGGGCCTGTCGCGTGGCCCACCCTCGTTTCTGCCGACTTGGGCGTAATGTTTGAGGGGGTATATAATGAAACGCTCCGCAGGATATTCTCCTGCGAAGCGTTTCATTTGATGCTCAGTGAGGATACGCGCGCAGGACGCGCACTCTCTTTCCAATCAATATTTGAACCCGGCCCTGACGCCATAGGTCACGGGGTCGGAATATTGCTTGGTGTCGCCAAAGGCCGAGCCGCTGTAGATCAGCGCATAGTGCGTATTGGTGACGTTGTCGGCATAGGCGCCCAGTGTGAAACGGTCACTGGGGTCGGTCCAGCTGAGCGACAGGTTCACAAGGCCATAGGCGCCTTGACGATAGCGCTGCTGGTTCGCCCGGGCCGGGTCGAGAGGACCGTAGAGCGAGGCGTTGGTGACGACATAGGATGAGGTGTAATTGGCGTTGACCGTGCCGGTCAGGCGCCCCCCCGCCACGTCGACCGTATAGTCGATGCCGCCGTTCACCGTCCAGGTAGGCGCGCGCGCCATCTGCTGATTGGACCAGTCCTGCCGCTGCGTCGTGTTGAAGCCGGTGGCGGCGTTCAGCCCGGTGCCGAACGCAACCGGATTGCCGGCGGAGTCCACGAAATCCTTGTAACGGGCATGGACATAGGCAACGCCGCCGCGCAGTTGCAGATCCTGTATCGGGGTGTAGGAGAATTGCGCCTCCGCCCCGTAGATCTCCGCCTTGGGCGCGTTGAACAGGATCTGGCGCGGCGGACCGACGGCGGTCACCGCGACCTGAAGATCCCTATAGTCATAATAATAGGCGGCAGTATCGAACCGGAAATTCGAAGACGCGGTCTTGAAGCCGATTTCGTAGGACTTGATCTTCTCCGGCCGCACCGGGATGCCCGCCTCGGCAGGGCTGGGGACGACGGCGGGGTTGAACACGCCGCTGCGGAAACCTTGGGTATAGGAGGCGTAAACGTTGGTGCGCGGCCCGATCTGATAGCGCAACACGGCACGCGGCGTGGCCGCATGGAAGTTCGCCGCCACGCGCGGGCGGGGCGCGAAGACGACCGCGCCGGGGAAACCGGGGTCTTCGCGATATTCGAACTCGCGATGCTCGTCATGGTAGCGCGCGCCACCCGTCAAGAACAGCTTGTCGGTGAGCTGGAAGGTCGCGTCGACATAGAAGGCCATCGCCTCCGACGCGAGCCTGATCTGCTGGAGGCCAGCAGGCGCCGCCGGCGGTACCGTGCCCTGATAACGCGCACCGTCGCGATTGTTCAGCACGTCGTTATAATAGGATGCGCCCACCACCAGGTCGAGGCGGTCGATGGCGTCGATGACATAATCGAACGATTGCTGGAACGTGTTCTGCCTCAACCCCTTGGAGGAGGAGAATAAGGGCTGCGTCTTGGTCCCGTCGATGTCGAACACGCTGTGGCTGTGCCGGTGGGCGTAGCCGGTATAGGATGTCAGCGTACCGATTTCGGTGTCCCACTTCACCCGCGCGGTATATTCATCCATCCGCACGGACCCGTCCGGCCTGCCATTGAGCGAACTCGTCCCCGGCTTGTTGGCGGGTGTCGGCGTGACGCCTGCGAAAAGGTGGTGGGCGATATAGGTGTAGGCGAGGCCGCGAGAATCGTCGCTGAACACCCGGTTGTAGCCGAGCGTGGCGGTCAGCTTTTCGGTCGGCTGCAATTCCAGCTTGGCGCGGACGGTCGTATTGCGGATGGGCGCAGTGTCGAACCCTTCCAGATCGCGGATATAGCCGTCGCTCTTGCGATGGAAACCGGCCAGGCTGAACCGGACGCCCTCCGCGAGCGGACCGGACACATAGCCTTTCACCCGCAGATCGTCGAAGCGGCCATAGGAAACTTCGCCACTGGCCGTCAGCGTTTCGGACGGGGCGAGCGTTTCGATGATGATCGCGCCGCCGGTCGCGTTGCGGCCATAGAGGGTGCCCTGCGGTCCTTTAAGGATCTGCATGCTGGACAGGTTGACGAGGTCGCCGTTGATCGACACCGCGTCCGGCTGATAGAAGCCGTCGACATAGACCGCGACGTTGTTTTCAAAGCCGAAGCCCAGCGTCAGCGTCGACACGCCGCGAATGGCCGGTTGGGTGAAGGCCCCGCCGCGATTGACCTGAACGCCCGCCGCGACCTGGCCGATATTGCCGAGCTGACGGACGCCCGAACGCTCCAGCGTCTCTCCGGAAACAGCCGTGATGGCCAGCGGCACATCTTCCAGCCGCTCCGCGCGGCGCTGCGCAGTCACGATGATTTCATTGCCTGATGCAGCGCCGGGCGCATCCTGTGCAAAGCTGGGCGCGGCCAATACGACCCCGCTGGCGAGAATCGCGCCCGACAGGATGTGTCGCGCAAATTTCCTGGTCATTTTACATCTCTCCCCGTTTTACGGCGATTTTTCATCGCTCTGCATGTTTTCGATGCACCGTCTTGGCGGTGATCGCGGTAGAGAATGAGTCATGTTCGTTGCATTAGTCAACAGCTTTTTTAAGATGCGCATCCTGTTGCAGCGTCGCGTTCCGATGATTTAGGGATATGCCATGTCAGATAAATCCCCCAAGCCTGCTGCGGTGACGATGAAGGCGGTTGCGACGCGGGCGGGCGTATCGACGATGAGCGTGTCCAACGTCCTGAATGGCCGAAATGTGCGGCCGAACGTGCGCGAAGCCGTGTTGAAGGCGGTGAAGGAATTGAATTTCACCCCCAATGAAACGGCGCGAAAGTTGCGCCGCGGCAAGTCGCCGGTGATCGGCATCCTCCATCTGGCCCATGTGCACCCATTTTTCACGGCGATGATGTTGGGCGCGCTGATGGCCGCCGTGCGCAACGGCGCGCGACTGCTGCCTCAGCCTGTGGTGCTCAACGATGCGGCGGGTTATCGCGCCGCCTTTAGAACGCTGAACCAGCGCGGCGCGGACGCGGTGCTGGTCGGCCCCATCATCGCGGACCACATGACGCCGGAGGATGTCGCGGCGGCGGGGACCATGCCGCTGCTGGCGATCGCGCCCGGCGTCGACCTTTCGCTGATGGGTTCGGTGCGGATCGACGAGCGAGGCGCTGCGCGGGAAATCACGGAACTGCTGATCGAAAAGGGTCATCGGGACATTGGCTTCCTGCGCGCCGATACCGGCGGCGTGCGCGAGTCCCGATATGCGGGATACAGGGACGCGCTGGAGGCCCATGGCATCGCGTTACGGCCCGAACTCGTCCTGGATTCGCGCATGACCTTTGAGGCGGGGCTTGCCAGTGCCGGGCGGATGCTCGATTTCGCCCGGCCGCCGACGGCTATTGTGGGCAGCAATGACGACATGGCGGCGGGCGCGCTGGTCGCGGCGCATAGCCGCCGTCTCGCCATTCCGGACGATATCGCGATTGCGGGGTTCGATGACAGCGATCTGTCGGTGAAGGTCTGGCCGGCGTTGACCACCGTGCGCGTCCCCATTCAGGAGATGGCGGAGCGGGCGATGGATATTCTCATTCCCCGGAGCCGTGGCGACCGCACCCAATCCTATGCGGTCGAGACCTTTATCGCGCCCCACCAGATCATCCGGCGCGCCTCGACCGGGGATTGAGGATCAGCCGTCGTCGGTTGACCCGGCCTGCTGATCCGGCTGGAAAAGCCGCGCTAGCGGCCCGGCGATGCCCATTATCTTCAGCTCTCCGGCCATCAGCATGTCGGCGACCTTTCGGCGCTGCACCTTGCCGCTGGTCGTCCGGGGGATCGCCCCGTCCGGCACGATCACCAGGTCGGTCACGCCCAGTTCCAACCGTTCCATTGCGGCGGTGCGTAATCGCCGGGCTAGTTCCTGCAAATTGTCGCCCGAGATAGTGCGCGCTTCCGCCCGCTTGGCCTCCGCGATCAGGACGACATGTTGGTCGTCGCCCAACTCGATCTCCACGGCGGCTGTTGTGGCCTGGCCGACCGCGCCCGACAGGTCCGACCAGATATGCTCGATATCGCTCGGGGCGTAATTGCGCCCGCGGACGATGATCGTGTCCTTGAGCCGGCTGACGATATAATAGCCGTCGGGCGTGGAAAATCCGAGGTCGCCGGTGCGCAGGAACGGCTCTCCCTCATCCAATCGGCCGTGGAAGGTCGCTTCGGTCGCTTGCGGATTGTCGATATAGCCCTTTGCGATATGCGGTCCGCGCAGCCAGATTTCGCCCACGGTTCCTTCGGGCAGCGCCTCACCCGTCGCCGGATCGACGATCCGGGCTTCGCCGCCCGCCATCGCCGGGCCGCAGCAGGCGAGGTCCAGGCTGGCGACGCCCTCGATTGCTTCCTCGGCTCGTCCTGCCGCCAGCGCGCGGCTGTCATAGCTCTTGATCAGGGGCGGGGCGTGCGGCGGCACCGCGATCGTCACCAGCGTGCATTCGGCCAACCCGTAGCAGGGGAGGAAGGCGCGGCGGTCGAAGCCGACATCGGCGAAACATTCCGCGAAACGCTCCAGCGTCGTGGGGCGGACCCGTTCCGCGCCGTTGAACGCCACGCGCCAGCTCGACAGGTCCAGATCCGGAAGGCCGCGCCGCGTCGCATAATCGACGCACAGGTCATAGCCGAAATTGGGGCCGCCGCTGGTATGCGCCTTGTACCGCGAAATCAGCTGTAGCCAGCTCATCGGCCGGTTCACGAAGGCGGCGGGGGAGGTGATGACGCAGGTCGAGCCCAGGAAAAGCGGCTGCAAGATGTTACCGAACAAGCCCTGGTCGTGATAATGCGGCACCCATCCCACGAAATGGGAATCCCGATCATGCCCGAAAGCCGCCTGGATCATGCTTTCATTGGCGATGATGTTGCCATGGGTGATCATGACGCCCTTGGGCCGCGACGTGCTGCCGGACGTGAATTGCAGGACGGCGAGTTGATCGGGGGCCAGGCGCGCGGGTTCCATGGATTCCGCGCTCTGCGTCAGGGCCGAAAATTCCAGATAACGGGTTCGTCCGCTGACCGTCGGGTCGGACAGGTCATGCCCGAACTGCGCGGCCATGCTGTCGTCGGCAAGGACGCAGTCGGGTGCGACGTCGCCCAGCAGGCTGAGGATATTCTGAAGCCGCGCCTTGCGGCGGCCGATCGGCGCGATGGGTATGGCGACGCTGCCCACGGCCAGACAGGCGAGCAGGGCGCGGGCGAATTCGGTTCCCGCCGAAAAGAGGAGGGCGATCCGGCTGTTCGCAAGGCCCCGCGCCGCCAGCGCGCCCGCCAGCCGCCGGATATCCTGCCCCAGTTCGGCATAGGTCAGGCTGGTTGAAGGACCATCCCCCAGGTCCAGGATCAGCGCGGGCCGATCCGGAACAGTGAGTTCATGGCTGAGGACGACGTCGATGATGGATCGGCTGAAGTCTATCTGCATTATATTTTACACAGACTTTGTTGGAACGGTCAGTAGGCGCCGAAAGCTATTCGCAACAGGCCGATCTTGCGCATGCGAAATCCGGCCGCTGACATGCGAAGGTAGCGCGAATATTTGTCCACCGGATGTTCCTGCGGATCGAGCAGGCCGCTTCTGACGGCGGCGCGCAGCTTGTTGCTCCACATTTCGCAGGTCCGGGCGTAATCCAGCCCATCGTCGCGCAGCGTTTCGATGCGGAACAGGCCGTTGGACGCGACCACGATATCCTCCAGCGTCGGCAATTCGGCGGCAGGAAAGATTTCGTTGGAGATGAAGGGGTTGGCGTCCTCTGGCGACATCTTCACATAGGCGATCGTCTGAAGCGACAGCCGCCCCTTGCCGCCTGTCCAGTCGCGGCAGGCCTGAAAAAACTGCCGGTAAACGCCCCGGCGCTCGTCCACGCTCTGGTCCGGATGGGCGAAATGTTCGAAAGCGCCGACCGAGATGATGGCGTCGAACGGCTGGTCGGGACGATAGTCGTTCCAGTTGGAAATGACGGCGCCGATGCCGGGGATGCCGAGCTGTCCGATATAGGCGTGCTGTTCCTCGCTGAGCGTCAGGCCGACGCATTCCGCGACGCCATGTTCGCGCAGCAGGTTGCGCATCATCCCGCCCCAGCCGCAGCCCACGTCCAGCACCCGCATGCCGGCGGACGCGCCAACCGATTGCGCGTGATAGTCGAGCTTGCGCTGCTGCGCGGCCTCCAGCGGCGCATCCTGGGGCAGGCCGTCCCACATGGCGCTGGAATAGGTCATCGTCGGGTCCAGCCACGCCGAATAGAAGTCGTTGCCGACATCATAATGGTGGCGGATGGCCGCGGCCGAACCGCCGAACTCGATCGTGTCGCCCTGCGTCATTGCGCGTCGGCCATCTGCGTGACGGTCGCGGCGATATTTTCGGCCGCATGCGCGATCGAGCCGGCTTCGAACAGCAGTTCCAGCGGCAGTTCTTCGGGCAGGTTGAGCCAGTTTTCCAGATCCACGACCAGGCTGATCGCCTTGGCGGAATCAATCCCGAAGCTTTCAAAGTCGGCATCGCGGGATACGGACCCCGGCGCGATGTTCACAAGGCCCGCGATATGCTCGACAATCCAGTCTTCGATTGCGGCAGAGGGAACCTGCCGGATAACATCATCATTATTCATTATTTTCTCCCCGCGGACGACCCATTTTCTTGAAATTCGCGATAATAACGATCCGCCTTCGCGCCGACGCTAGTCCCGTCCTGTCCCGCCTCCGGCTGAGCCGCGATCTTTTCCAGTTCCGGAATTTCGCGCGTCAGGCGCTCACCCGCCTGGTGCACGTCGCTTTCGGTAGGCAGGAGGCTGGCGATGGTGGCGTGAGAAGGTAGCGGAAGGCCCCACATCTGCCGCATCTCGCCGATCGCGGATCGCGACACCTCCACTTCATAGGCCACGGCCTCACCCTGACCATAATGCATGGGCGAACCCAGCAAGGTCAGCTTCCAACCCACGCCATAGCAGAAACTCAGCATGCGGACATCGGTGAAGCCGACGCAGCGTTCGACGCCTGCCTCATAAGCCAGTTCCAGCGGCGCGATCATGCACGCGGCCTTCCGGCGCAGATGGTGGCGGCGCACGCCCCGTTCGATGCAGAAGCCCCGGCTCAGTTCCCAGGTATTGCCGTCGTCGATCGGGCGGATGCCGGCGGGCAGGACGTGGGAGAAATGGTCGAGCAGCATCGAACAGTCGTCGGTCGGTCGGAAACGCAGGCCCATCACGACTCGACGGTCAGCGGAAAATCCTATGATGTTGCTCGCCCGAACATCATCATATTCGTCATGTTCCATGCCGTCCTGAACGCGCAGGTCCCAGCCAAGCTGGTCTACAAAGACTGCAGCGCGGGCGCGGTGCAGGTCCTTGATCTCTTCCCTGTAAAGAGACGCATTCGCGTTCGAAACCAGATGTAACAAGCCCGCCTTCTCCCGTCCCCGAGGAGCCGGTATCATGATCCGTAGCGGAAATCATCGGAAACTTGCTTGAGCCAGAGCAAGTCTGCGACGAAAAAAATGCTGAAACCTCTGGGCCATAGCAGGGCCGGAGGATCGGGGGCGGCGTCAGGCTTCCTGCTTTTGCCGCGCGCGCTGGATGTGCACCTTCACGGCGTGAACCGAGCGGTCCAGCGCTTCCGCGATGTCGAGATCGCACCAGCCATCCTGCCGCCGGTCGAGGCAGAAGCGCTCGGCCCGCGTCAGACCGGCGTCATCCATATCGTCCCGCGCATCGAGCAGCGCGATGCCGCGGCACAGATAGAGCACAGCCATGGCGTGGAGGTTCGCTCGCTCGTCCCTGTTTTCCAGCGGGGCGACCAGCCGAATCTCGACCTCATATTGTTTTTCGTCCCATCCCGTGATCGGGAAGGTCTCGACCGGGAGCAGCTTGGGCAGGGCGATCGGTCCGGACCAGCCGGCTTCCCCGAACAGGTAGCGCCGGTCGCCTTCGCAGATTTCATAGCAGCCGTGGCTCGCCGCCTGGAGGCCCAGCGCTTCGCTGAAACGCGCGACCAGGCTCTCGACGGTGAGGGGCGCGTCGACATTCGCGATGAAGTCGGCGGCGATCGTCGAGCTTCCGGCGCGAAGTTGCAGGCTGGGGATATATTCGCTCATCTTCTCTCTCGCGACAGGTGCGAACCTTCATGCCGTGCAGATATTAAGGGGTGTTTAACTTAGGCCCTGGCGCAGCACGCGCTTGACATCGCACCGGAAAGTCAAAAAGTCGCAGCGCCGCCGCCGGGCGCGCATCATTTACGAGGACGGGACCCCACATGCTGCCGACGCCAAGCTATCGAACCGAGCCTACCGCCGATCAGGCGGTCGACGAATGGCTGGCGGCCAGCGGGCAGGGTGAAGATGGTTCCCCGCACCCCAATGACACGAGCCGGGCGGAACTTTATTCGCAGGCGACGTGGGAACCCTTGTTCAAACGGATGCGCGAGACCGCTCCGGTGAACCGGGTGGAGGGCACGGACTGCGGCGATTACTGGAATGTCTGCTCGCACGCCATGGTCGCGGAGGTGGAGGGGCAGCCCGATCTTTTCTCCTCCTCCTGGCAATATGGCGGCATCGCGCTGGCGGACCCCGCGCCGGGCGAGGAATTTCAGCTGCCCATGTTCATCGCGATGGACGAGCCCGAGCATAGCGCGCAGCGCAAGACCGTCGCGCCCGCCTTCACCCCCGCCCATATAACCGAGCTTGCCGTCGAGCTGCGCGCCCATACCGCGCAAGTGCTCGATGCCCTTCCTACGACCGGGCGTTTCGATTGGGTGGAAAATGTCTCGGTCGAACTCGCCACCCGCATGCTGGCGACTGTGCTGGGCTTCCCGGCCAAGGATCGGCATTTGCTCACCTTCTGGTCGGACTGGGCCGGGAATATGGAGGCGGCGCGGATACCGGACCTTTTCCAGGTCCGGCGTGAAGTGCTGACGGAGATGGCGACCTATTTCCACCTGCTGTGGGAGGAGCGGCGCGCCCAGCCGGCGGGCAAGGATCTGCTGGGCATGATGATCCACAGCGAGAGCATGTCGGAAATGGGCCCGATGGAATTCATCGGCAATCTGGCCCTGCTGATCGTCGGCGGCAATGACACGACGCGCTCCAGCATGTCCGCCGCTATCCTTGGCCTTGACCTTTTCCCGGACGAGCGGGCCAAGTTGCAGGCGAATGAGGCGCTGCTGCCTAATGCGGTTCAGGAAATCATCCGCTGGCACACGCCGATCGCGCATATGCGGCGGACCGCGACGGCGGATTGCGAACTCAACGGGCAGAAAATCGCGAAGGGCGACAAGCTGGCGCTCTGGTATATTTCGGCCAATCGCGATGAGGCCGTCTTCCCCGACGCCGACAGGCTTGATCTGGAACGCGGCAATGCGCGGCGGCATTTGTCCTTCGGTCATGGCATCCACAGATGCGTCGGCGCCCGGCTGGCGGAACTGCAAATCCGCATCATGCTCGAAGAACTGCTCAAGCGCCGGTTGCAGGTAAATGTCGTCGGCGATGTTCGCCGCGTTCACGCGAATTTCGTCAACGGATTTCGCCAGATCGAGGTGGAATTGACGCGCTACTAGGGGGCGCGCGAGCGCCGCCATTTAATCCAAAATTTACCACGGGATTGTAGGAGGTAAGCGGGATCACAAAAAAATAATGGAAGCATTTGGGCATGATTAACATATCTCGCACCCGCGGCAGGGGGTGGGCTCTGCTCGCGCCCGCCATGGCTGGACTATTTTCAGCCGGCAGCGCCTCGGCCCAGACCGGCAGCGAAGCCGGTTCGCAAGGGCCCGCAGCAGACATCATCGTCACCGCGCGAAAAGTGCCTGAATCGCTTCTGAAAGCGCCCTTGTCCGTGACCAGCATTTCCGGCGACACGATCACGGCAGCCGGTCTGCAAAGCATCACCGATCTTACCCGCCTCGCGCCCAATGTCGACATTAGCGGCGGCATCGCCGGTCAGTTGCAGGGGCAGATTTCGATCCGCGGCATCTCCACGCTCGTTCGCAATATCGGGCTGGAAACCGGCGTCGGCATCTTTGTCGACGGCGTCTATGTCGGGCGGCCTGAAAATTTCGCCCAGCATCTGCTCGATGTAGAGCGGGTGGAGATTGCGCGCGGGCCGCAAGCCACCGAATATGGCAAGAACACCATCGCCGGCGTCATCAATGTGGAGACCCGGCAGCCGGATGCGGAACCGGGCGCCTATTTCCGTTTCGACGCCGGCAATTATGAATTTCGCCGCGCCGAAGCCGCTGTGGGTGGCCGGCTGAATGACCAGTTGTCGGTGCGCGGCGCCATCGCCTATGCGCGCCAGGACGGTTTCTACCGGCATCTGTCGGGCGGCAAGGATGCCGGATCGACCGACATGCTGAGCTGGCGTCTGTCGGCCAAGTTCGCGCCCACCGACCAGCTGTCCTTCATTCTGCGCTGGGACGGCCTGCGCGATCGCAGCACGCCCGCCTTCTTCCAGGCGGACAGGCTGATGGGCTTCCCGGCGGACTTCCCGTCGCGGGAACCGCTGCACATCAACAATAATCGCCCCAACCGACTGTCGCGCGACAGCCAGGGCGTATCGCTGACAACCGAGTGGAAAACGGACGCGCTGACCGTCACGTCGATCACGGCCTATCGCGAGTCCTCTTATGACGCGTCGCTGGATGACGATCAGGAGCAGGTCGATTTCGTCGCGGCCGACAATTTCGGCGACGATTCCCACTTCTTCAGCCAGGAACTGCGCGTCGCCGGTGAGGCCGGCAAGCTGCGCTATCTGGTCGGCGCCTTCTATTTCGATCAGATGGTGCGCACCAACCGGGCGTTGGGCCTGGGCACGGACCTGGCGCCGGGCCTGCCGGTTCAGCCGACGCTGACCACGCAGGGGCATGTGGCGACGGAAAGCGGCGCGATCTTCGCGCGGCTCGATTATCAGCTGACCGATCGTTTCGCGCTGTCGGCGGGCATACGCTACACCAGGGAAAAGAAGCGCGCTCATTTCGTTCAGGGTGACGTGACGGGTATTTTCCCCTTTCTGGGATTCCCGGACCTGACGTTCGACGGACGCTCGAACGATGATGATTTCTCACCCAGCGCCAGCCTGTCCTATGAGGTCGCGCCGGACGCCAATCTCTATGCCCGCGTCGCCCGCGGGTTCAAGAGCGCGGCTTACAATGTCGATATCGCCTCCTCCCCGAATGGGCTGACCGCCGATCCGGAAAAGGCGACCAGCTACGAAGTCGGGTTCAAGGCGCTGACTCTGGACAAGCGGTTGCGGCTGAATCTCGCGGCTTTCCATACCGACTATGACCGGCTTCAGGTATCGCAGATATTGGGCAGCGGCATAGCGCTGACCAATGCCGGAAGGGCGCAGATCGAAGGCATAGAGGGAGAAGTCGCGCTACAGCTGTCGCGCCGCCTTCGCGTCGAAGGCAATGCGGCCGTTTTGGATGCAAAATATAAGCGGTTCAACAATTGCGGCGTGCCGTCTTCGGTCGGCGGCGGCATCACGAACTGCGCGGGTAACGATCTGGTCCTGGCCCCGCACTTCACCGGCTATGGCGCGATCCAATATGATATGCCCGTGTCGTTCGGCGATCTTTTCGCCCGCGCGGATGTCGATTATCGATCGAGCGTCTATTTCGAACCGACCAATTCCGACGCGTTCAAATCGGATGCAAGGACGCTCGTCAACCTTCGCGTCGGCGTGCAACGGGGCAATTGGGACATCACCGCCTGGGTCGATAACGTCACCAACGCCATCTACAAAACCTATGCCGACGATCGGTCGGGAATCGGGGTCTTGCGGACGGCGGCTTATGGCGCGCCTCGCACCTATGGCGTGGGACTATCCCTCAAATTTTAAAGGGTAAAAGGGCGCGGGCGTCGCTGCCGCCTCGGCGGCGAAGGACCCGGTTCCGCCCGGTCCCTTAAGGGATTGTTAGCCAGGGACTGACATGTTCCGTTTGGAAATCCCATGCTCGGACTGCGGGGAAATAATGAGTGAGAAGATGTCATCGCGGCCGCATGGGGAGGTGGTGCAAGCCAGCCAAGGCGCGGTGGACGACAAGCGTGAAACCCTTGCCCTGGCAGGGGTTGCCCGGTGCGCGATCGACCAGGACGGGTTATGCCATCCCGACGTCGCCGCCATGGATGTCTTTGGACTACAGCGCCTGGACCCGCTGTTCCGCCGTCTGAGGGCGATCCGGCGCGATCTGCGCCGTCCGATATTTCAACTAGCCCATGTCGTGCGTCGGGAAGGCCAGGGCGAAGCCACGCTGACCCTGGAGGACGGTGCTGGCGGAACGCGGCATTTCAGGACGGTGGCGCGCCTGCTGCGGCAGGCCGGACACAGGGACATGATCGATGTCGTGATGGTGGACATCACCCACGAACAATCGGAAATCGACCTGCTCAAGCGCAGCGAGGAAAATCTCCGCCTGATCGTCGAATATAATCCGCAACTGCCCTGGATCGCGGATTCCGAGGGGCGGATCATCGACTTCACGGATCGCTGGCTGGAAAGCACCGGCATGGAGCGGGATGAGGCGTCCGGCGCCGGCTGGCTGACCGCCACGCACCCCGACGATATCGAGCCGGTGAGCCGGTCCATCGCCCATGCCCATGCGACGGGCGAACCGTTCGATGTTCGCGTGCGGCTGTTGGCGAATGACGAATATCGCTGGATGCGGGCGCAGGCCTATCCCCGCCGGGGCGACGATGGTCAGATCATCCGCTGGTATGGTTACACCGAAGATATTCATGAAAGCGTCCTCATCGAGGAGCAGATGCGGTGGAACGCAGAGCATGACTCGCTGACGGAGCTGCCCAACCGGGCGATGTTCAACGGCTCGCTCGACAAGGCGCTGAACATGGCCATGACCGAGTTCAAGAAGCTTGGCGTCCTGTTGCTCGACATCGACAATTTCAAGGACGTCAACGACCTGATGGGGCATCATGCCGGCGATCAGCTGTTGAAGAATTTCTCCGCCCGCCTGATGGAGATCTTCGCCGGCCGCGCGCTGGTCTCCCGTCTTGGCGGGGATGAATTCGCCATCCTGATCGAAAATGTGGAGACCAGGGAGGAACTGGCCGAACTGGCCGAGCGGGTGCTCGATATCCGCGAGACGTTTTTCGCCGTGGGCCGCTCGCTCGAATGCCGGGTCAGCATCGGCGTCGCGACCTTCCCCGATGACGGGCGCGTGGCGACCGAACTGTTGCGGCATGCGGACCTGGCGCTGTATCGCGCGAAGTCGCTGGGACGTGGCCAGATGCAGATGTTCGAGCAATCGCTGGTCGAGGACATGCAGGAACGCGTGGCCATGATCAATCGCGCGCGGACCGCGGTGCGGGACGGCACCATCCTGACCTATTATCAGCCCAAATTGTCGTTGCAGACAGGGGAGCTTGTCGGCTTCGAGGCGCTGCTGCGCTGGCAGGACAGTTGCGGCAACATCCGCGCGCCCGCCGAAATCTATGCGGCGTTCGACGATCTCGACGTCGCCGACATGATCGGCCAGACGATGACGAGCCAGGCGTTCGCCGACATGGCCGGGTGGAAAGCGCGGGGGCTGTCCTACGGCCACGTCGCCATCAACGTGTCCTCGGCCGAATTGCGGCGCGAACAGTTCGTCGCGCGCTTCATCGAGAATATGGAAAAATTTTCGATCGAAGCGCATCAGGTGGAAATCGAAATCACCGAAGGTGTGTTCCTGGGCGCCGGGTCGGACACGATCCGCAAGGCGATCGGCGAACTGCACAAATATAATATCCCGCTCGCGCTGGACGACTTCGGAACCGGTTTCGCATCGCTATCCCACCTGCGCTCGCTGCCGGTCAGCACGCTCAAGATCGACCGGTCGTTCGTCAGCGGCGTCGCCGCGCGCGAGAGCGACCATGCGATCGTATCCGCGCTTATTTCGCTCGGACGGGCGTTCGACATGAAGGTCGTGGCGGAAGGGGTCGAGGAAGAAGCCCAGTCCATCACGCTCAAGGAGCTTGGCTGCGATTATGCGCAGGGCTTCTTCTTCGGGCGACCAACCGCGTCGGAAAACATCCCCGCGCTGATCCAGTCCTGGGATGAGAACAGAGCCGTCATTCAACTCGATCGCCGCACAAGGCACTGGCCTGCGGCCGGATCGAAAGGCGTAACCCTCGCCGGGTAGAGGATCGCCCGACTCTCATTGGCGCCTGAAGACGCGCCGCGTGTCGAATTTCGGGTGACGCGAGCCCAGAGATCGCGCGGATGCTTGTAACCTGGCGAAAGCTGCACCATGACATGATGGAGGCTAATCCATATCAGTCATGCATGGATTAGTCCTTCAAAGATAAGCAAATAAGGGTTGCGGGCATGGGCTATGATATGGAGGAGGAGCCCTCCACACGACGTGGAGCGACCCGGCACAGCTTCTTTCTGCTGGCTAATGTGATTGATGAGGACGGTTCGGTGATCGGTCGTTTGCGTGTCCGCAATCTGTCCGCAAGCGGGCTGATGGGGGATACCGAACTGGAGCTGGAACCGCAGGCCCGGCTGACGGTCGATCTTCGCGGAATTGGTTCCGTGTCCGGCACGATAGCCTGGGCGAGGGAGGGCAAGATCGGCATGGCGTTCGACGTGCCGGTCAATCCGCAACAGGCGCTCAAGCCGGTCGGTCGGGGGCGGAAAATCGGACAATGATCTTCGCGGCCTTCTGAAGGAGAGGCGGCTTCACCCGCTTGGCGCCTGCGAAGATACAGCGGCCGTCTCGGGCAGCAGCCAGCAGGACATGACCACCACGGCCAGCGTCGCAAAGCCCATGATGCCGATCACGCCCGGCACGCTCGTCCCGCGCGCGAGCATCGCCGTCACCACCGCCACCACCAGCACGGTCGTCGCGGCGTTGACGATGTTGTTCGCCGCGATCGTCCGCGACCGCTCCTCGCGCGGGCTGTGCGTTTGCAGGATGGCGTAGAGCGGCACGATGAACATGCCCCCGGCGAAGGCTATCCCCACAAGGTCCGCCATGATCCGCCAGCTGCCCGCCGACCCCACGAACTCGGCGATGCCCGCGCCACTATGGACGGGCGCATAGGCGCTGGTCGACAGCCACAGGTCGACCATGCAGCCCGCCAGCACCAGCGCCGACACCGGCACGAAGCGCGCCGACACCGCGCCGCCCAGCAGCCGATTGACCAGCATAGAACCCAGCGCCACGCTGACCGAGAAGATCAGCAGGAAGAAGGTCGCAACCTCCTGTCGGGCCTTCAGCACGCCGCTCACCAGCGGCGCGAATTCGGCGAGCAGCACCGCGCCGACGGCGAAGAACCAGCTGATCCCCAGGATCGACAGCCACACGCCGCGCCCATGCCGCGCCGCGCGCAGGATCGCCCATGTGCTCCTGAATATATTGGGCTCGATCTTCAGGCCAGGAACCACGGTGGGCGCTGACGGCACCGCCAGGCTGACGAGGAAACCGACGGTCGCGATGCCGACCGCCACGAGGCCCGCTTCCCAGGGCGGGATGATCCCGGCCAGCAATTGCCCGCTCAGGATGGCGAGGAACGTGCCCGCCTCGATCAGGCCGGTGCCGCCCATGATCTCATGGCAACGCAGATGCTGCGGCAGGATCGAGAATTTGACCGGGCCGAAGATCGTCGAATGCAGCCCCATCAGGAACAGGCAGGACAGCAGCAGCGGGACGGACTCCAGCCAGAATCCGGTGACGGCCAGGGTCATGATGACGACCTCCGCCGCCTTCACCCCGCGGACGATCTTCGCCTTGTCCCATGCGTCGGCCAACTGTCCGGCCAGCGCGGAAAAGAGGAAATAGGGCAGGATGAACAGGCCCGTGGCGATCGTCGCCAGCATCTCCGCCTTGTCGGGCTGCGCATGATAGATGCCGAAATTGGCGAGGAACAGCAGCGCGAACTTCAGCAAATTATCGTTGAACGCGCCTAGAAACTGCACCACGAACAGCGGCGCGAAACGGCGTTTTCCCAGCAGCGACAGATCAGGTGCGGACATTCTCTTCCCCTATCGAGTGATCCTTATGCCGTGATTCCGCGCCGGATGGTAATGCCCTGAACGTGTCGCCGCTCTTTCTTCTGGCCCTTGCTTTACAGGCGTCTTGAGCCGATCCTTCCGACTCCGGCGCGACCCAGGTCCTCGAGTGCAACGATGCTCGATCACAAGGAGAGGGACATGAAGGCAATCGGCAACGGCTCGAAAGTCATCGCGCTCGTCGGACCGGCGGGCGCGGGCAAGACCAGTCTGGCGGAAGCAATGCTCTTCGCGGCGGGCGCCATTCCCCGACTCGGCGCGGTCAAACAGGGGAGCAGCGTCGGCGACGCCAGTCCGGAGGCGCGGGCGCGCGGCGCGTCGACCGAACTCAACCTCATGCGCTTTTCATGGATGGACGAACCCTATGTCCTGCTGGACGCGCCCGGTTCGCCCGGCTTTTCCGCCGATGCCGATCTGGGGCTGACGGTCGCCGACCTGGCGCTGGTGGTGATTGATCCCGATCCCGCGCGCGCCGCCCTGGCGGAGCCGGTGTTGCGGCGGCTTGAAGCGCTCGACATCCCGCATGCGCTGTTCGTCAACAAGATCGATCAGGCTCGCGGCAGCATCCAGGACCTGCTCGAAGCATTGCAGCCGCTGAGCGACGTCGCCTTCGTCGCGCGGCAGATACCTATCCGGTCGGGCGAGCATGTCGACGGTTTCGTCGACCTGGCGCTCGAACGCGCCTTTCACTACCGGCCCGGCAAGCCGTCGGAACAGATCGCGATGCCCGCCGATATTCAGGCCGCCGAAGCTGCGGCGCGCGTCCATATGCTCGAACAGCTTGCCGATCATGACGACATATTGCTCGAACAGCTGCTGATGGACGAGGTCCCGCCTCTCGACGTCATTTTCGCCGACCTGACCAAGGAACTCGCCGCCGGGGAAGTGGTCCCCGTCCTGTTCGGTTCCGCCCTCAACGGCTTTGGCGTCCGGCGATTGCTCAAGATGCTGCGGCATGACACGCCGGGCATGGAGCAGACGGCCGGGCGGCTGGGGATCGAGGAAGGAACCGCGCAGCTGTTCAAGATATTGAACGGCAGTTCGGTCGGGCGGCTCGCGCTGGCGCGCCTGTTCACCGACCCGGTTCCGGAAGGCGCGGACTGGATCGACGGCGAAGGCCATGTCATGCGCGCAGGGGCCCTGTTCGCCATGCAGGGCGCATCGGCCGCCAAAATGCGAACGACGGAGCGGGGGGACATCGTCGGCATCGCGAAGCTGGAGGGTGTGCAGGCGGGCGATCGGCTGGGGACGATGGGGCGCAAGCCGGGGGCCGCTGCGCCAAGGGGAAAAGCCGTCGCCAATTGCGGGCTCGTCATCTCGGTCAAGGATCACAAGGACGAAGTTCTCCTGTCCTCGTCGATCAGCAAGCTCATCGACGAGGATGCGGGGCTTGACTGGGCTCCCGATGAACTGAGCCAGGAAATGCTGATATGCGGGATTACCGACGAACATCTTGCCGTCGCGCTTGAACGGCTGAAACGGCGCTACGGCGTCGACCTGTCTTCCCGCCAGCCTGCGGTTGCCTATCGGGAAACGATCCGAAAGCCGGTGACGCAGCGCGGACGCCACAAGAAACAGTCGGGCGGCCACGGGCAGTTCGGCGATGTCGTGATTGAAGTCCGTCCGCTCGATCGCGACCAGGGCTTTCGCTTTGAGGAGAAAATCACGGGCGGCGCGATACCCAAACAATGGATTCCCGCCGTCGAACTGGGGGTGCGCGACGCGATGACGACAGGGCCGCTCGGCTTTCCGGTGGTGGACGTGGCCGTGACACTGGTTGACGGGTCCTTCCACAGCGTCGACAGTTCCGAACTGGCTTTCCGTCTGGCGGGGCGCATCGCCATGTCCGATGCGCTCGCCGCGGCGTCGCCCTATCTGCTCGAACCCTTCGCCCATGTCGCGATCACCGCCCCCGGCAGCGCGACGTCGCGCATCACATCGTCGCTGGCGAGCAAGCGCGGGCAATTATTGGGGATCGCACCCCGGGAAGGCTGGTCGCGCTGGGACATCATCGAAATGTTGCTGCCCCGCGCCGAACTACATGGGTTGGAAGCGGACCTTCGTTCGATGAGCCAGGGAATGGCGCATTTCGAAGCCCGCTTCGATCATTTCGCGGAGGTCAATCCAAAGCTCGCGGCGTCGATCATCCACAAAAGGCTGGAACCGGTCTGATCACCTGAGCGACGCGCCGCCGGAACTTCTCTGAAGCTTGAGGGCCATAGCCTGAAAGCGAACGGCGCGTTCGTTATGGACGGCGACGGTCAACATGTCCGCGCCGCGCAGTCTTGCTTCCCTGGCGCGACGCGCCTCCGCTGCGGCGCAGGCAGTAAAATGCAATGCATCCTGACGAGGGCTCATGCCCGATCCTCTCTCTTCTGTCTTGAGGACAGCTTATATCACCCGTGTCGCGGGGCTGGATATAATGCAGGTTACTCAATCGCATGCGCGGATCATTTTTTGCTGTTTCATGCGATCAGTGGACAAGATGGCCTGTGAAGGATAGCGAGGAAGCAGGGCAAGGCGTCGATCTTTTTTTTGGAGGCTGGA
>DASVOF010000042.1:0-50171 GCA_036383495.1 Sphingobium sp.
CGCAAGCAGGAACTGCGACTGGGCAGCGTGGATTGCGTCGAACTCGTGCGGAACATGGCGGACCTGCTGAAATCGACGCTGGGCGGCGCCGTCTCGATCGAGACGCGCTTTCCCCTGTCGCTGAGCCCCGCCCATGCCGATTCGGCGCAGCTGGAGCTGGCGTTGTTGAACCTGGCCGTCAACGCGCGCGATGCGATGCCCGATGGTGGACGCCTCATCATCGAGGGCGCCGAGGCGGACGTGCTGAGCGAGCACCGGCCGGATCTCGCATCGGGTCACTATGTCCGCCTGTCGGTGATCGACGAGGGCGAAGGAATGGACGAAGCAACGCTAGGGCGGGTGCGCGAACCCTTCTTCACGACGAAGGGCGTGGGCAAGGGCACCGGTCTCGGCCTGTCAATGGTGCACGGATTCGCCCAACAATGCGGCGGATCACTGATCATCGCCAGCGAGCCAGGGCGCGGCACGACCGTATCGCTATGGCTGCCGGTGGCGACCCCGGACATAGCGCCGCAAGATGATGTCGGCAAAACATTCGAGATGATATCGGCCGGTGACGAACTTCCGCTCGTCATCCTGGCCGTGGATGACGACGATCTGGTGCTGACCAACACGGCGGGAATGCTGGAGGAGTTGGGGCATACGGTTTTCCAGGCGGGATCGGCGGCCGACGCGCTGCGCATGCTGGACCAAGGCGAAGTCGATCTGGTGATCACCGACCATGCCATGCCAGGCATGACCGGAGCGCAACTGGCCGACGCGATAGAGGAAAGCCATCCTGGCCTGCCGGTGATCATCATCACCGGATTTGCCGAATTGCCCTGCCACGCCACGAAGCGGCTGAGGCTGCACAAGCCGTTCAGGCAGGCGGAACTGGCGCGGGTGGTCTGCATCGCGCAGCAGGAATGGTCGAGCGAACATCCTGCCCGGCTGGCGCATTGATCCCGCATCGCAGCGGATCCGGCTCCCGTTTTGGCACGGCGGCGTGGCAATAAGCTGGGCAGCATGCGAAAAAGACTGGTATAACAGCTTCATTGCCCATCGGGGCAGCTGGCCAGCATCGCGGAGTTCGCCAAAAGACGATGAATATCAAGACCGCCTTCCCCGCCAAGCCGCAGGATCGCGTGGATAGTTCTGCCTCGCTCAGCCCCACTTCGCATTTCTTCACATCGCTACGGACCCGCCTCCACTATCTTGACTGGGGCAACCGATCGGCGCCGACGCTGGTGCTGGTCCATGGCGCCCGCGATCATGCGCGCAGCTGGGACTGGACAGCGCGGGCGCTCGCGCAGGACTTTCATGTCGTGACGCCCGATCTTCGCGGCCATGGCGATAGCGTGTGGTCGGAAGGCGCCTATCTCATGCCCAATTTCGTCTATGACCTGGCGCAACTGGTAGATCAGCTGGGTCGCGAACCGGTTACCTTGGTTGGCCATTCACTCGGCGGCGCGGTGGTTCTGCGCTATGCAGGCCTGTTTCCGGAAAAGGTGACCCGCCTGGTCGCGATCGAGGGGCTGGGCCTCTCGCCCGATCGGCTGAAGGAAAAGGCGGCGCACCCCTCACCCGACCTGTGGCGTGAATGGATCGACAATCGACGAGCGAGCGTCCGACGGTCATCCCGCCGCTATCCCACGTTGGAGGCGGCTATAGCGCGGATGCGGGAGCGCAACGATCATCTGTCGGCCGAGCAGGCGCTGCACCTGACCGCCCATGGCGTCAATCGCAACGAAGACGGCAGCTACGGTTGGAAATTCGATCCCTATCTGCACAACATGCCGCCGCAGGGCTCGCTCGACCGCGACTTGTCGGAATTCTGGAATCGGATCACTTGTCCGGTGCTATTGTGCCTGGGGCTGGACAGCTGGGCTTCCAATCCGGTGAAGGACGGACGAGCGGCGCATTTCCGCGACGCCCGACTGGTGGAGTTCGCGGATGCCGGACATTGGCTGCATCATGACCAGTTCGATCGCTTCATCGCCGAACTGCGCGCTTTCCTATGATGCGAAGGCGGCGATTGCGGGCCTGTATATGAATGAGGATGGCGCGCTCAGTCGGTGATGATCTTCAGCAGCCGGCGCTCCACGGGGGCGAGGATGCCGTGAAGGTCTGCGCCCCGCTTCAATATATTGCCCGCTTCGCCGACGAGCGCCCACATGCCCTGACGATGGCGCAAGGCGGGGCGTTTCTCTATCCGATATTCGGGACGTTCGGCGGCCCGGCGGAAGGCCGAGAAGATCGCCGCATCTCCGCCAAGGTCGATGGCGTAATCGCGCCAATGGCCCGCCGACACCATGCGACCGTAAAGATCCATGATCCGTTGCAGTTCCAGACGATCGAAGCCGGTCTGTCCGGCCATGACGCGTTGCGACGGGAACGGCGTCACATTGCTCATCTGGCGCGACCATGCTCCTTGAAGAGAGGGATGTCATCGTCAGGGCCGGACTGTGTCCGCCCGCGCTCCTCCAGCAGTTCGGCAAGCCGCTTCTGCAACTGCTCGATCTCGCACTGGAGGATTTCCAGTTTCTGCTTTTCCGGATCGTAGCAGTCGCTGCAAGGCGTACCATAGGGCAGGAATTCACGCTGATAGGCGGTCACATCGACCAGCATCTGCCGCGCCGGAATGCCGACCATGGTCGCGCCTTCGGGCACTTCCTTGGTGACGACGGCGTTCGCGCCGACCCGTGCGCGCGCGCCGATACGGATGGGGCCCAGAACCTGCGCTCCAGAGCCAATGATGACGCCGTCGCCCAGTGTCGGATGCCGCTTGCCCGCGATGCCGTTGGCCGGGTCGGTGCCGCCGAGCGTGACATTCTGATAGAGCGTCACGTCATCGCCGATCTCCGCCGTTTCGCCGATCACGGTGAAGCCATGATCGATGAAGAAACGCCTGCCGATGCGGGCTCCGGGATGGATGTCGTTACCCGTCAGGAAGCGCGACAGGTGATTGATCGCGCGCGCCGTGAAATAGAAGCGGGCGCGGTAGAGACGATGCGCGACGCGATGGAAAACGAGTGACCAGACACCCGGATACAACAGGATTTCAGCGCGCGAGCGCGGGGCGGGATCACGCGCTTTGACTGAATCCAGATAATTAATAAGATCGCGCACCATGCAGCGCCCCTGAAAACCCTTGTTTCCGTAACATAAGCGCGAAAGGATGATTTTTCCAGATGGACGGCTATTTCGACTTCGCCCGATTAAACAGAAAGTTTCTTGGCGCGCGATGATATACTAATCAAGGCGGTAGACAATCAGTGGGGACCCTTGAATGACCGACACCATGCTCGCCCATCTCAGCGCGCTTCTGCCCTTCGTGCTCATCGGTTTCGGGGCGCAGATGATCGATGGGGCGCTCGGCATGGCCTATGGCGTGATCTCCAGCACTTTGCTGCTGGCGCTGGGCGTACCGCCCAGCCGCGCATCGGCGAGCGTCCACGCCGCGGAAACCTTCACCACCGCCGTATCGGCCATTAGCCATATCGCACACCGCAATGTCGACTGGCGGCTGTTCGCGCGACTCATCATTCCGGGCGTGATGGGCGGCGTCGCAGGCGCCTATCTGCTCTCCAACATCGACGGATCGGTGATCAAGCCGTTCGTCCAGGTCTACCTCACCGCGATCGGCGTCTACCTCATCTGGCGCGGTTTCCATTTCCCGCCCCATCCGCGCGATCCCAAATGGGTTGCGCCACTGGGCTTGTTTGGCGGCTTCATGGACGCGACAGGCGGCGGCGGATGGGGACCCATCGTCACGTCGAACCTGCTGATCCAGGGGTCGAGCCCCCGCCACACGATCGGCACCGTCAACACGGTCGAATTCGTGCTGACCACAGCCATCAGCATCACCTTCATCCTGCATCTGGGCTGGCAGGCGTTCACCACCTACACGGTCGGCCTGCTGATCGGCGGCGTGGTCGCGGCTCCCTTCGGCGCGATGCTCGCCCGCCACGTCGCAGCGCGCACCTTGTTCATGGCGGTCGGCACTATCCTGACGCTCACATCGCTGTTCGGCGTGGCCAAATGGCTTGGATATATCGGCTGATCTTCTTATATCCTTCTTTTTAATCGAGGAAGGCGATCAATGTCGAGTTACATGCCCACGCTGAAACAGCTGCAATATCTGGTTGCGCTGAAGGAGCATGGGCATTTCGGCAAGGCGGCGGACAACTGCTATGTCACCCAGTCGACCCTGTCGGCGGGCATCCGCGAACTGGAATCGCTGATCGGCGTGACGCTTGTCGAGCGGACGCGCCGGGTGGTGCGCTTCACGGCGCTGGGCGACCAGATCGTGGAGAAGGCGCATCGTGTGCTGCGCGAGGCGGAGGAACTGGCCGGGATCGCCGAGGCTTCGGGCAAGCCGCTGACCGGCGAACTCAGGATGAGCGTCATCCCGACGATCGCCCCTTTCCTGCTGCCCCGGCTGCTGCCACGCCTCCGGGCGGAGCGGCCGGAGCTGAAGCTCTATCTGCGTGAAGAGACCAGCCAGACCGCGATCGAATCGCTACGGCACGGCAATGTGGATTGTGTGCTGCTGGCCCTGCCCTTTCCGACCGGCGAGCTGGACAGCGAGCTGCTGTTCCAGGACCGGCTCTATGTCGCCTTCCCCCATGACGATCCGCGCGATCCGCCCGAATGGATCGCGCCTGACATGATCGACGAGAGCAAGCTGCTGCTGCTGGAGGATGGGCATTGCCTGAAGGACCATGCGCTGGCCGCATGCAACCGGCCGGAGATACGCGCCAGCGCGATGATGATGGGCACGTCGCTGCACACGCTGGTGCAGATGGTCGACAACGGGCTGGGCATGACGATCATGCCCGAAATGGCGATCGCCGGCGGAATATTGAACCATACCCGGATCACCGCGCGGCCGTTAAAGTCGGACCGGTCGCATCGCGATATCGCGCTGGTGTGGCGCAAGAACAGCCCGCGTGAGAAGGAATTTCGGTTGCTTGCCGAGTTGCTGCGCGATGCGGCGGACCTGCCGCCGCTCAGCGCCCACGCCGCCTGAGCGCCATCAGCCCAGCCAGTCGCGCGCCTTCGCCTCGTCCTCCGCACGGGATTCGATCCAACCCGTGCGACCATCGGTGAAATGCTCCTTCTTCCAGAAGGGCGCTGCCGATTTCAGCCAGTCGATGAGGAAGGCGCAGCTTTCCAGCGCGGCGGCGCGATGGCGTGAAGCGGTGCCGACGAAGACGATCCTGTCGCCCGGCTCAAGTCGGCCATGGCGATGGATCACCCGCACGCCCAGCAAAGGCCAGCGCACCATCGCATCGTCAACGATGCGCTCCACCTGGAGGGTCGTCATCGCCGGATAATGATGCAGCTCCAGCGCGGCGAGGCCATCCTCTCCCCTTACGATCCCGGTGAAGCTGGCGACACCGCCGCCGCCGCAAGCTTCAAGCACGGCCAGTTCGGCGGCTACGTCGAAATCCTCCGCCTGGATCGAGACCCGGTTCATCCGCCCGTCACCGGCGGAAAGATCGCCAGTTCCCGCGCATCGCCGATCGGCGTATCCAGAGGCACGAAATTCTGATCGAGCGCGGCGCGCAGGCGGGCAGGATCGCCCAGAGCGTCAGCATAACCGCCGCCCCGCTGCGCCAAACACGCGATCAGGTCAGCAACCGATTGGTCTGGAGTGGGCCTTTCGACCTGCTCGCCGTCGCGCCCGATGATTTCACGCACCCAGGCGAAATAGAGGATGTCGAGCGCCGCCATCGTCAGTCCATATGCTTGATGCCGACGCGCAGATAGTCCCACCCCGTCACCAGCGTCAGCATCGCCGCGGCCCAGAGCGTCAGGATGCCGACCAGTTGCACGAACGGGAAATGCGGCACCGCCCCGGCGAGAATCAGCGCGCCCAGCGAGATGAGCTGAAAGGCAGTCTTCCACTTGGCGAGTTGGGATACAGGCACCGACACCTGAAGGCCGGCCAGGAACTCGCGCAGGCCCGACACGGCGATTTCGCGCAGCAGGATGATCATCGCCGCAGCGATGTGAATGCCCGAAATGTCGCGCGTCGCGGCTAGCATCAGGATGACCGCGCCGACCATGATCTTGTCGGCGATGGGATCAAGGAAGACGCCCAGTTTCGACACGGTGCCCTGCGCGCGGGCGAGATAACCGTCGAAATAATCGGTGATGCCCATCAGGCAGTAAAGCCCGAAGGCCAGGGCATAGCCCGTCGTCCATCGCGCCCCGATTTCCGCCGGCCATAGCAGCGCGACGAGCAGGGGCACGGTCAGGATACGCGAAAGCGTCAGCAAATTGGGCAGCGTCAGCATGGGCGCGGACTGCCACAGTCCGCGCCATGGCACAAGCGGACGCGCGATGTGCGGCGCGACCGTCGCGAATGTGGGGATTGGACAGAGTGGTCAGCAACGGCTAGACCGCGCTCCGCTCGTCCACAGCCAAGAGACCCCCTCGCCCATGCAAGCCTCTCTCAGGCTCCTCAATAAGCGACGTTTTCTGCCGCTTTTCATCACGCAGCTTCTCGGCGCCTTCAACGACAATCTGTTCAAGAACGCGATGGTGCTGTTCGTCGTTTACAGCGTCTATAATGACGAGCGGTCGGAAACCTGGTTCAGCGCGATAGCGACCGGCGTGTTCATCCTGCCCTTCTTCCTGATGTCCGCCCTGTCGGGGCAGTTGGCCGATCAGCGCGACAAGGCGACGATCATCCGTTTTGTGAAGGCGGCCGAGATCGCGATCATGCTCGTCGGCGCGACGGGCCTTGCCCTCATCTGGAGCGGGATCGCCGTCCATATGGTCGCCATTCCGCTGCTGCTGGCGGCCCTGTTCGCCATGGGCGTTCATTCGACCTTCTTCGGCCCGATCAAATATGCGATCCTTCCCCAGCATCTGCATGATGACGAAGTGCTGGGCGGCACCGGTCTGGTCGAAGCGGGCACCTATATCGCCATTTTGGGCGGCACGATCCTGGCTGGCGTCATCCCGGTGGAGGTCGCGGCGATCGGCATCGTGCTGACGGCGGTCATCGGCTATGTGGCTGGCCGGGAAGTTCCGCCCGCCCCGTCATTGCTGGCCCGACAGCCGATCGACTTTCACATCATCCGGTCGTCAGTCACGCTGGTGCGCGGCACCATGCACATCCGACGCCTCTATCTGGCGATCATGGCGATCAGCTTCTTCTGGGCGGTGGGATCGGTGCTGTTCATCCAGTTCCCCCCGCTGGTGAAGAATGTGCTGACCGCCGACAAATCGGTCGCCAGCCTGTTCCTCGCCATCTTCTCCGTCGGCATCGCCATTGGATCGATCGCGATCAATCGGTTGCTCCAGGGGCATGTGTCGGCGCGCTATGCGCCCGCCGCGGTAATCGGGATGGGGCTTTTCATCATCGCTTTCCACATCGTATGCGACCTGTGGACGCCCGCGCCGGGAGGGACGATGCTCTCGCTCAAGGGCTTTCTGGCGCATCCGCTGGCCATTCCGCTGTCCGCCTGCCTTTTGGGCGTGGCGACCTTTGGCGGGATGTTCGTGGTGCCGCTCTACGCCTTCCTGACCACCACGGTCGAAAAGTGCGAGGCGGCCCGGACCGTGGCGGCGAACAATATCGTCAATTCGGGGGCCATGGTGCTGGGGTCGCTGATCGCCGTAGGCCTGAGCGTCGCGGGGATGTCCGTCGTCAACCAGCTATTGCTGGTCGCGGCGCTTTGCCTACCCTGCGCCTGGATCGCCTGGACCCTGCACAAGGCATGCGACTGAACGCGCCGGCAATTAGTAGATGAAGCTGTAGAAGGCGGTGAAGAAGGCGCAGAAACTGAGCACAAACAGCTTCCAGTCATTGTCGTCCGAAGCCGGATCGACCGACTTGCCGACGACCGCTTCCTTCACTTGCAGCAAGTGGCGCGGCAATCGCTGCCGGAACGGGTGACGCGCGGATTCGGTCGTCAGGACAAGAGGACGTGTTCGCATGAAGTGAGTTAACGCCTTCTTTACCTTTTCGACCATCCCCTTTCATAGTTAATGAGAGATTGTCCCATGGAGGGACGCCTCTTGACCGTATCAGAGGAACAATACAGCATTGTCGGATTCATGAGAGATCCCCTGCCCGTTCCTCCGTCCGATCCCGCACCGGCCCGCGAATTCGGCGCGGGTCCGCCGAGCGCCTTCGCGCCACCGACTCGCTGGCGGCGGCGACTGCACATCGCCGGATGGGTCGCGGCGGCGCTGCTGGCCCTGCTGATGGTCATGATCGCATGGCTGGCGGTGACGGCCCCCATGTCCCGCTCGCTCAAGCCGATCGCGCCCCCCAGCATCAGCCTGACGTCGGCGGACGGCCATCTGATCGCGCGGCGCGGCGCGATCATCGACAAGCCGGTCGCGATCGCCGAACTGCCCAAACATGTGCCCCAGGCTTTCATGGCGATCGAGGATCGACGGTTCTACAGCCATTGGGGCATCGATCCGCAAGGCATTGCGCGAGCGGCATGGCACAATATGTGGTCGAGGGGCGGCTCCCAAGGCGGCAGCACGATCACGCAGCAGTTGGCCAAGGGCGTGTTCCTTTCCAGCGATCGAACGGTCGGCCGAAAGCTGCGAGAGGCGCTGATCGCCTTCTGGCTGGAAGCCTGGCTGACCAAGGACCAGATATTCGAACGCTATTTGTCGAACGTGTATTTCGGCGACAATGTCTATGGCTTGCGGGCGGCGTCGCTGCACTATTTCAGCCGCCAGCCCGAACGACTGACGATACCGCAGGCGGCGATGCTGGCGGGGTTGCTGAAGGCCCCGTCCCGCCTCGCGCCCACCACTAACCTGCAGGGCGCGCGCACACGCGCGGCGCTGGTGACTCAGGCGATGGTGGAGGCCGGCTATATCAGCAAGGCGCAGCGGGACGCGCTGCAACCCGCGCGCCTAAACGTCCGGGAAACGCCCGATGCGACCACCGGGACCTTCTTCGCCGACTGGGTGCTGCCGGAAGCGCGCGACCGGGCGGGCGCGGTCTATGGCGCGCAGACGGTGACCACCACGCTCGACTGGCGGGTGCAACGGCTGGCCGAGGCGGCGATTCGGCGCGCGCCGCTGGGCAAGGCGGAGGCGGCGCTGGTCGCGATGAAGCCCGACGGCAGCGTCGTCGCGATGGTCGGCGGCAGGAACTACCGGAAGAGCAGCTTCAACCGCGCCGTGCAGGCGAAACGGCAACCGGGATCGACCTTCAAGCTGTTCGTCTACCTCGCCGCGTTCCGCGCAGGCATGACGCCGGAAGATTTCATCGAAGACACGCCGATCACCACGGGGACCTATCGCCCGTCCAATCACGGCGGGAAATATCGCGGACGGATCACCCTGCGGCAGGCGTTCGCCGCGTCGAGCAATGTCGCCGCTGTGCGCCTGACGCAGAAGGTCGGCGTCGACGCCGTCATCAAGGTCGCACGGGAACTGGGCGTCACCGCGCCGCTGACCGAAGATCTGAGCCTGGCGCTCGGGACGTCGGAAATTCCACTGGTGGAACTGGCCGAAGCCTATGCGGCGGTGGCGGCGGGCTCCTATCCGGTGCTCGCCCACGGCCTCCCGCCCGAGGAGCAAAGCTGGTTCGGCAGGATCATGAGCCGACAGCGTCATTTCAGCCAGGATGAGCTGGAGATGATCCGCGACCTCCTTTCCTCCGCCGCGAACCGGGGAACCGGCAGCGCCGCGGCGCTGCGGACCAGCACTTTCGGCAAGACCGGCACGACTCAGGACAGCCGCGACGCCATCTTCGTGGGCTATGCTGGCGGCCTGGTGACGGCGGTGTGGATCGGCAATGACGACAATTCGCCGCTGCCCGGCGGCGCTGCGGGGGGCGGCGTGCCCGCGCGCATCTGGCGCAACTTCATGTCGGGCGCGATCAACGAGCCTGCCGAAGTTCCAGAGGAGGAGCAGGATAGCGACCTCGTCAACGCGATCGCCAATGTGACGGCGGATGCGGGCCTGGGCAATATGAGCGTGGGCATCGATCGGGAAGGCGTGTCGCTGAACATCGGGCCCAATCAGCTTCGTCTGCCTATCGATCAGCCGCCCGGAGCGCCCCCGCCCCAGCCCGCGCAGGGCACGCCCCCGCCCCGCATGGCTCCCACGCAGCCGGAGGAGGAAGCGACGCAGCCTTGAGAGCGTTGACGCCTGAGCGGGCCGTGGCCAAACTGCGGATAAACTACGGACAATAGCGGTGTCCGGCCTTCCGCCCGCGCCCAACCTGTCCTAATGAGGGACATGATGAGCGCCCCCCTCTACAATAAAGACATTCTTCGGCTAGCGGCCAGCATTCCGCATCACCAGCGCCTGACCGATCCGCAGGCCAGCGTGGAGAAACGCTCCCCCACCTGCGGTTCACGGGTGACGGCGGACGTCCGGGTGGAGGACGGCCGGGTGTCGGCGCTGGGGCTCGATGTAAAGGCTTGCGCCCTGGGGCAGGCGTCGGCGGCCCTGATGGCGGCCCAAGCGATCGGCATGTCGGCCGATGAGCTGGCGGAGGCCCGGAACAAGCTGACCGCCTATCTGGCGGGCAAGAGCGACGATCTGGATTTCTGGCCGGGACTTGCCGTGCTCGCCCCGGCGCGGGGCTACCCGGCGCGACATGCGTCGATCCGCCTGGGCTTTGAAGCCATTGCGGAAGCAGCGCGGATGGCGGACGCCTGATGCAGGCGCAAACCGCCGGCGTCGTCCATGCGCCGCTTTCCGCCACCGACCTCCTGCTGTCCGAGGGCGTCATCCTGTTGGGTGCGGGGGTGCTGTTCGTCATGCTGTTCCGCCGCTTCGGGCTGGGCGCGGTGCTGGGTTATCTGGTCGCGGGCGCACTGGTGGGGCCGCAGGGTTTGAAGCTAGTGGGCGAGGCCGAATCCAAGCTCGCCATCGCGGAAATCGGCATCGTGCTGCTGCTGTTCCTCGTGGGGCTGGAACTCCATCCCGCGCGGCTGTGGCGGTTGAAGCGCGACATCTTCGCGCTGGGGCTGGCGCAAGTCGTGCTGTGCGGGCTGGCTCTCACCGGGATCATCTTCCTGACGACCGGCTTCACCTGGGGCGCGGCGATTGCGCTCGGCCTGCCGCTGGCGCTGTCCTCGACCGCGCAGGTCCTCCCAAGCCTGAAAAGCAGCGGACGCATCAACTCGCCCTTTGGCGAAAAGGTGTTTTCGATCCTGCTGTTCCAAGACCTGTCGATAGTCCCGCTGATCACTATCGTAGCCGCGCTGTCGCGCAATCCGGCCGATGCCGGAGGACCGCCGGGATGGATGTTGGCGGGCTACACCGTCGCCGCCATTGCCGGCCTGGTGCTGGCTGGACGGTTCCTGCTGCGCCCGCTGCTCCAACTCGTTGGCCGATCGGGCGAGCGCGAACTGTTCGTGGCCGTGGGCCTCTTCACCGTTCTGGCGGCCGCCGCGTTGATGCATGCGCTGCATCTGTCGACGGCGCTGGGCGCTTTCGTCGCAGGCGTGATGCTCGCCGATTCCCCCTATCGGCATGAAATAGAATCCGATGTCGAGCCATTCCGTTCGATCCTGCTCGGTCTCTTCTTCCTAGCGGTGGGCATGGTGCTGGACCTGCACGCCATCGCCACCTACCCGCTGTTCGTCATCGGCATGGCGGCGATTCTGGTCATCACCAAGACGGCGCTGATCACCGGCATCGCTCGATTGTTCGGGATGGAATGGACGCAGGCGGTCGGCACGGGACTGCTGCTGAGCCAGGGTGGCGAATTCGGCTTCGTCCTCTTCGCCCAGGCGCAGAATGCGCAGCTTATCGCGCCGCAGGGCGCCAGCCTGTTCAGCGCGATCGTAACCCTGTCCATGGCGACGACGCCCTTCCTCATGCTGTTCGCGCGCAGGCTGGAGTTCGCGCGGCCCAAGACGACAGCGGGCTTGCCTGTCCCGGACGAAGGGACACGTGGCACGGCGATCATCGTGGGCTATGGCCGTTTCGGGCAGACGGTCGCGCAAATGCTGATGGGCCATGGCTTCGACCTGGTTCTGATCGACAAGAAGCCGTCGCAAATCGAGGTGTCGAGCCGGTTCGACATGAAGGTCCATTATGGCGATGGGACCCGCATCGACCTGCTACGACGGGCTGGGGCCGAGGATGCGCAGCTGATCGCCTTCTGCATCGACGACCCTTCGCTGGAAGCGCGGACGCTGGAGCCGATCGCGGAGGCCTTTCCCCAGGCGGCGCTGCTCGTTCGCGCCTTCGACCGGCGGCAGGTGCTGGCGCTCCAGGACATGGATCTGGCCGGCGTGGTCCGCGAAGTGTTCGAATCAGCCATCCGCATGGGTGTGCAGGCGATGGAGTCGCTGGGCGTGCCCCAGTCGGAAATCGAGGAGGTCGAACGGCAATATCGGCAGAATGATGAGCAGCGGCTGGCCGTTCAGATTGAACAGGGCAGCCTGCTGGCGGCCAAGGAGCTGATGTTCCGTCCTGGCCGGCGAATGCGGCTGAGCGCGCGTGGGGAAGGAGACGAAGAAGCATGATCCCGGTTCTGGCCGCCCTGTCGGCGGCGATCGCCATCGGCGCGGGAGCTTTTGGCGCGCATGGCGCATCCAGCCCGCAGGCAGCCGAGTGGTTGCGCACCGGCGGGCTCTATCAGTTGATCCACGCGGTGGCGGCGATCGCCCTGATGGGGACCGCGCGCGGCCCCGCATGGCTGCTGCTGGTCGGAGCGGCCATCTTCGCCCTCAGCCTCTACGCCATGGCCTTTGGCGGTCCACGCTGGCTGGGGGCGGTGACGCCGATCGGCGGGACGTTGATGATCGTCGGCTGGCTGTGGACGGCATGGGTCTATTGGCGTGGCTGAAGCCGCCCTTGCCCCGAACCCCGCCCAAGCTTAGATTAAGCCCCATGGCCAAGACCCATCACAACCACCATGAACCGACCGGGACCAAGCTCGCGGACGCGGCCCGCGCCACGCTGGAGGCCCAGAGCGAGCAGTGGACGCCGATGCGCGCCGCCATTTTCGATGCGCTGGCCGCAGAGGAAAAGCCTGCGTCAGCCTATGACATAGCCGACAATGTGTCCAAGGCGCGCGGCAAACGGGTCGCGCCCAACAGCGTCTATCGCATCCTCGACCTGTTCGTCGCCAACAACATCGCGATGCGCGTCGAAAGCGCCAATGCCTATATCGCCAATGCGCATCCCGGATGCCATCATGACTGCATCTTCCTGGTCTGCCGCAATTGCAAGGAGGCGACGCATATCGACGATGATGTGGTCACGGGCGAGGTCCGGGCCGTCGCGGAGCAGGAAGGTTTCCGACCCGAACGGCCCGTCATCGAGATATTGGGGACCTGCGCCAAATGCGCCGCATAACGCCAGGCGTTGCGCTTTGCAGAGGAACGGCCTAGCGCCCCTCGGAGTCTATGTCTTTCATGAATGATCCCTTGTCCACGCCGCTACTCGACCAGGTCAGCTGGCCTGCCGACCTGCGCGCGTTGAAGCCTGAAAATCTCCGCCAACTGGCCGACGAACTGCGGCAGGAGGTGATTTCCGCCGTGGGCGTCACCGGCGGCCACCTGGGATCGGGACTGGGCGTGGTGGAACTGACCACCGCCATCCATTATGTGTTCGACACGCCGAACGACAAGCTGGTGTGGGATGTGGGGCATCAATGCTATCCCCACAAGATCCTGACCGGGCGGCGCGACCGCATCCGCACGCTGCGCCAGGGCGGCGGCCTTTCCGGCTTCACCAAGCGCGCCGAGAGCGAATATGACCCCTTCGGCGCGGCGCATAGCTCAACGTCGATCAGCGCGGCGCTGGGCTTTGCGGTGGCGAACAAGCTGGCGGGGAAACCTGGCAAGGGCATCGCGGTTATCGGCGACGGCGCGATGTCGGCCGGCATGGCCTATGAGGCGATGAACAATGCGCGCGAGGCGGGCAATCGGCTGATCGTCATCCTCAACGACAATGACATGTCGATCGCGCCGCCGGTGGGCGGGTTGTCGGCCTACCTCGCCCGGCTGGTGTCGAGCCGCGAGTTTCTGGGCCTGCGCGACCTTGCCAAGCGGCTGGCGCGCAAGCTCCCCCGCCCGCTCCACAATGCGGCGCGAAAGACCGACGAATTCGCGCGCGGCATGGCGATGGGCGGCACATTGTTCGAGGAACTGGGATTTTATTATGTCGGCCCGGTCGACGGGCATAATCTCGACCAATTGATTCCCGTTCTGGAAAATGTGCGCGACGCGGCCGAAGGGCCGTGCCTGATCCATGTCGTGACGCAGAAGGGCAAGGGCTACGCCCCGGCGGAAGCGGCGGCGGACAAATATCATGGCGTGCAAAAATTCGACGTGATCACCGGGGCGCAGGCGAAGGCGCCGCCGGGACCGCCCAGCTATACAGGCGTCTTCGCAAATGCGCTGATCGCGGAAGCGACGCGCGACGATACGGTCTGCGCGATCACGGCGGCCATGCCTTCGGGCACGGGCATCGACAAGTTCGCTGAGGCGTTTCCCAAGCGGTCGTTCGACGTCGGCATCGCCGAACAGCATGCCGTGACTTTCGCGGCGGGGCTTGCGGCGCAGGGGATGCGGCCCTTTTGCACCATTTATTCGACCTTCCTGCAGCGCGCCTATGATCAGGTGGTGCATGACGTCGCGATCCAGAACCTGCCGGTCCGTTTCGCGATCGACCGCGCGGGCCTCGTGGGCGCGGACGGCTCCACTCATGCGGGCAGCTTCGACGTCACATATCTCGCCACCCTGCCCAACATGGTGGTGATGGCGGCCGCCGACGAAGCGGAACTGGTGCATATGGTGCACACCTGCGCCCTATATGACGATGGGCCGATCGCGCTGCGCTATCCGCGCGGCAATGGCGTGGGCGTGGCGCTTCCCGAAACGCCGCAGCGGCTGGAGATCGGCAAGGGCCGGATCGTGCGCGAAGGCCGTCAGGTCGCCATCCTGTCGCTCGGCACGCGGCTGGAGGAGGCGTTGAAGGCGGCGGAAATTCTGGAGGCCAAGGGGCTTTCGACGACCGTGGCCGACTTGCGTTTCGCCAAGCCCCTTGATGAGGCGCTGATCCGGCGATTGCTGACGACGCATGAAGTCGCCGTCACGGTCGAGGAAGGCGCGATCGGAGGGCTGGGCGCACATGTTCTCACCCTGGCGAGCGATCTGGGGCTGATCGACAATGGGCTGAAGCTGCGGACGATGCGCCTTCCCGATATCTTTCAGGATCAGGACAAGCCGGAAAAACAATATGCCGACGCCCGGCTGGATGCGGCGGGGATCGTTGACACGGTGCTGACGGCGCTGCGCCATAACAGCGCCGGGGTGGGTGCTGAGGTCAGGGCTTAGTCCGGCGTTTCCAGACCGAAGCCAGATTGCTTTTCCGGAGAACAGGTCCATATATACGCAACCAGGATGTTGCTTATATGTCCGACTCCATCATCAAAACCGTTGAGATCGCCGCGCCCGTGCCCAAAGTGTGGGACGCACTGGTCGATCATGAGAAATTCGGCAGCTGGTTCCAGGTTGCGCTGGATCAGCCGTTCGTGGCGGGTCAGCCTTCGACCGGGCACATGACCTATCCGGGTTATGAGGATTATCGCTGGGAAGCGCGGGTGGTGGTGATTGAGCCGATGACCTGCTTCGCCTTTGAATGGCCGGCGACGGGCGGGGACAAGGAATTGATGGAAAGCGGCGTGCCCGTGCCCGAATGGACACGGGTGGAATTCCGGTTAGAGCCGACGTCGGGAGGCACGCGGCTGACCGTTACGGAAAGCGGCTTTGACAAGGTGCCCGAGCCGCGGCGGACCAATGTGATGCGCGATAATGACGGTGGCTGGACCGAACAGGTGCAGAATATCAGAAATTATGTCGAGAGCTGAGGCGGTCCCACTACCCGCCCCCGAACCCGCCCGGATGTTTGCGGCGCTGGGCGATCCTACCCGGTTGGGGCTGGTCACGCGCTTTTCCGATGGTCGCGCCCGATCCATCACCCAGATAAGCGAAGGCTTGCCGATCAGCCGCCAAGCGGTGGCCAAGCATCTCGATGTCCTGCTCGACGCGGGGCTGGTGCGCCGGGCGAAGAGCGGGCGTGAGGTGCATTTCGCGCTCGATCCGCAGGCTGTCCATGCTGCGCGCGACTGGTTGGATGCGGTCGACGCGCAGTGGGAACAGACGCTGGATCGACTTAAATTCCTTGTGGAAAGTGAGCCATAAACTACTGGAAATGCAACTTATTGCTGCGGAACGGAGGCGCGGGCGTCCTGTCCGTCGCCTTCCGGTGCGGCGATGATGTCGCGAGTGGTAGCGCCCTTTTCGACGACTTCCGTCCCCGGATCGCCAGCCGACGAACGGATGCCGACGGCGGCATTGGCGCGGCCGGCGGCGTTGAGCGTGGCGGATTCGGTCGCGCTGCGCGACGCGGCTCCGCCGAACATCGTATCCATCGCCGCACGGCTGGAATCGACCGAGGCGGCGGCAGGCGTGCCGGGTGCGGGCGGAACCAGCGCGAAGTCAGGCGGGATCACCAGCGGAGCCTGACGCGAAACCGCGAACTCGTCGGGACGATCACGGTTAAAGAGCCCGGAGGAGCCGCAGGCGGACAGGGTGGAAACAAGGCCGGCGGCGAGGATCAGTTTACGCATCAGTTCAATGACTCCGTCTTTGCGCTCTTCTCGCGCAGCAGCAGCGCCCGCGCAAGCAGGATCAGCACGCCGATCGTGATGGCGGCGTCCGCCAGGTTGAAAATCAGGAAAGGCCGCCATTCGCCGAAATGCAGGTCGGCATAGTCGACCACATAGCCCAGGCGCATGCGGTCGACGATGTTGCCGATCGCGCCGCCAAGGACGAGGCCGAGCGCCGCGACATCCTGCCGCGCCTTTTCGCGCCACATCCACACACCGACGAAGCCGGCGATCAACATGGTCATGCCGACCAGCACCCAGCGCATCACGTCCGTGTCGGCATGGAAGAAGCCCATGGAAACCCCGCGATTTTCCAGCCAGCGCAGGCGGAAGATCGGCAATATCTCAATCCCCTCGTCCGCCCGGCTCTTGAGCGCGAGCGGATAGGTGACGGTATATTTGATGAGCTGGTCGAGCGCGAGCGTAACGATCGCGACGGTCAGGCCGAGCGGCCGGTGATTCACGGGGGCCATCAGCACATGACCGTGTAGGATTTGGGTGACACAAGTGACACGATGATGCCTTTGGAAACCGCCATCTTCTTCCTATTTGCCAAGAGCCCCCCGACGAGCCGCGCGTATAGCGCAACCGGGGTCGTGTAGGACAGGACAAATGGCGTCATGCGCCGAGCACTTCGTCGCAGCGATTGCAGAGCGTGCCGTCTTCCTCGACTTCGGGCAGCAAGCGCCAGCAGCGGCCGCATTTGTGCCAGTCCGCGACTGTCACCCGCCAACCGCTGTCAGGCAAGGCGTGCGCCATTTCAGCGGGCATGAATTCCAGTTCGGCCTCCGCCACGATGCAGATTTCGGCCATGTCGACGCTCTTGAGCCATTCGAGATTTACCGGATCAGTCACCGCGATCCTGACCTTGGCTTCAAGGCTGGAACGAATGACCTTGTCCCGGCGATAGGGCTCGATGCTGTTAGTGACGCCAGTGCGCACCTTCCGGATATAGTCCCACTTTTCGCCCAAATCCTCATCCACCAGCCACGACGCGCCATCGGAAAGCGCGGGAGATGGGTTCCCGCTTTCGCGGGAATGACGGAGGAGGAGGTCGGGGAAGTCCGGCCATTCGAGGAAATGGACGCTTTGCTCTTCATTGGGGAAGCGGCTTTGCCATACTTCCTCGGCGGTGAAGGGGGTGATCGGCGCGGCGTAGCGGACCAGCGCGTGGAACATCGTGCCCAGCACGGTGCGATAGGCGCGGCGCTTGGGATCGCTCTTCGCGTCGCAGTAGAGGCAGTCCTTGCGAATGTCGAAGAAGAAGGCCGACAGGTCGCTGTTGGCGAAGTCCATCAGCGCGCGCGTGTACCGGCTGAACTCCAGCCAGTTTTCGCTGCCCGCCGCCTTGTCGACCACGCCCTTGAGGTCGGCGTCGAGCTTCGCGAGCAGGTGGAGCATGTAGCGCTCCAGTTCAGGCATCTCCGCGACCGGCAGCTTTTCCTCTTCCGAGAAGTCGGAAAGAGCGCCAAGCAAGTAACGGAAAGTGTTGCGAAGTTTGCGATAGGCGTCGGAGGAACCGGCCAGCACTTCCTTGCCGATGCGGACGTCGTCGAAATAATCGGTGCTGGCGACCCAGACACGGAGAATGTCGGAGCCGCTTTCAGCGATGACCTTCAGCGGATCGACCACATTGCCGAGGCTCTTCGACATTTTGCGGCCCTGCCCGTCCAGCGCAAAGCCGTGGGTAAGGACGGCGCCATAGGGCGCACGGCCGCGGGTGCCGCTGCTTTCCAGCAGCGAGGACTGAAACCAGCCGCGATGCTGGTCGGAGCCTTCGAGATAGAGGTCGGCGCGGGCGTCGGGGCCGTAGCGGCCTTCGACCACGAAGCTGTGGGTCGAGCCACTGTCGAACCAGACGTCGAGAATGTCGTTCACCACTTCATAGTCGGCGAGGTCATAATCGGGGCCAAGCAGCGCCTGATGGTCTGCGCCGAACCATGCGTCCGCGCCCGCGCCCTTGAACGCTTCGACGATGCGGGCATTGACTGCCTTATCAACGAGATATTCGCCGGTCTTGCGATGAACATAGAGTGCGATGGGGACGCCCCAGGCGCGCTGGCGGGAGATGACCCAGTCGGGGCGGCCTTCGACCATCGAGCGGATGCGGTTGATGGAGCGTTCGGGCACCCAGCGGGTGTTCTCGATCGCGTCGAGAGCGAGGTTGCGCAGGGTTGCACCGTTGCCCGCGTTCTCGACTGACGCTTCTCGACTACGCTCGAAGCTGCTCGAACCGAACGGAGAATTTTGGGCGTTGCCTTCCCCCTCATTCGTCGCCCCAGCGGAAGCTGGGGTCTCAGGCGTAGGCGCGCTGGGGCCTGAGATGCCAGCCTTAGCTGGCATGACGGAGTTGGGGTTGGCGAAGTGGGGGCTGGCTGATTGGGCGCGGTCCATCGGGATGAACCATTGCGGGGTGCAGCGGAAGATGATCTTCGCCTTGGAGCGCCAGCTGTGGGGATAGCTGTGCTTGAAATCGTCGGATGCGGCGAGCAGTCCGCCCGCTTGCGCCAAGTCGGTGCAGATCGGGCCGTCCTTGCTGACGAACTTCGGGTTGATGACTGAACCCTCACCGCCGAGCCAGAGCCAGTCCTCGCGGTATTTGCCGTCATTTTCAACGGCGAATACCGGGTTGATGCCGTTCGCCTTGCAGAGTGCGAAGTCGTCCTCACCATGGTCAGGGGCCATGTGGACGAGGCCGGTGCCCGCGTCGGTGGTGACGAAATCGCCCGCGAGGAACGGCCTGGGCTTGGCGTAGAAGCCGCCGAGGGCGTGCATCGGGTGGCGGGCTACGGCTCCGGTGAGTTGGGAGCCACGCAAACTCGCCCAATCCTCTTCGGGATAAGCGAGAGCGCCGGGAGCATTACCCTGAACGCCACATCGATTTAGGAATGCGGTAGCAAGTTCTTTTGCCACCAAATAGAAGTTTCGGCTCCCGCCTTCCGGCACCAAAACATATTCGACAGCTTCACCATAGGCGAGCGCCTGATTAACTGGGATTGTCCATGGCGTGGTCGTCCAGATAACGGCGCCGACCTTGAAATCCTTATCAATTAGACCCTGGATTTCCGGCGCATTCGGCGCTTCGACAATCTCGAACGCCACGTCGATCTGGGTCGAGACGATGTCCTCATATTCCACCTCCGCCTCGGCCAGCGCGGTCTTTTCGACCGGGGACCACATCACCGGCTTCGCGCCGCGGTAGAGTTGGCCGCTTTCCGCGAATTTCAGCAGTTCGCCAACGATGGTGGCTTCGGCGTCGAACTTCATGGTGAGATAGGGATCATCCCAATCACCCATGACGCCAAGGCGCTTGAACTGCTCCTTCTGAACGCCGACCCATTTGTCCGCATAGGCGCGGCACTGGGCGCGGAATTCGGACGCGGGCACCTCGTCCTTGTTCAGCTTCTTCTTGCGATATTCCTCTTCGATCTTCCATTCGATCGGAAGGCCGTGGCAGTCCCAGCCGGGGACGTAGGGCGCGTCTTTGCCGAGCAGCGTCTGGCTGCGGACGATAATGTCCTTCAGCACCTTGTTCATCGCGTGGCCCATGTGGATGTCGCCATTGGCGTAGGGCGGGCCATCGTGCAGCAGGAAGCGTTCGCGTCCCTTCCGCCGCTCGCGCAGCTTGCCGTATAGGTCCATCGCTTCCCAGCGCGCGAGGATGGCTGGCTCCTTCTGTGCGAGACCAGCCTTCATCGGGAAGTCGGTGACGGGAAGGAAGACGGTGGACTTATAGTCTGGCTGATCTGTCATGGGCGCGCTTATGTTAAACCCGTTCGGTTCGAGCGTGTCGAGAACGGCGGTTGGGCGAATTAGGGCCGTGCCCTACGCGAGGTGGGGCGTTCTCGCAAGGATTTGCCGCGCGGCGTCGCAGTCCTTCGCGATCTGGGCCATCAGCGGGTCGAGCCCCTCATATTTCGCTTCTGGCCGCAGAAATTCGATCAACTGCACCTCGATCTTCTGATCGTAGAGATTTTCGGCGAAATCGAAGAAATGCGGCTCCAGCAGTTCCTTGGGCGGATCGAAGGTGGGGCGGATACCAAGGTTCGCCGCGCCGTCCAGCACCCGGCCATCGGGCAGCAGGCCGCGTACGGCGTAAATGCCGTAGGCCGGGCGCAGATAATGATCGAGGTCGATGTTGGCGGTCGGAAAGCCGATGGTGCGGCCCAGCTTGTCGCCATGCTGCACCATACCCTGAATGGTGAAGGGTCGGGTGAGCAGGCGCGTCGCCGTTGCGCAATCACCGGCCTTGAGCGCCTGGCGGATGCGCGTGGACGATACGACCTGGCCGCCGCCGTCCGCGACCGGAGCGACCGCTTCCGCGCGCATTCCGCTGACCGCGCCCAGTTGCGCGAGCGTCGCCACCGTGCCGCTGCGTCCGTGGCCGAAGGTGAAATCCTGCCCCGTGACCACGCCGGCGACGCCCATGCCGTGCGTCAGCAGGTAGACGAACTCATCCGGCTCCAGAGCGGCCAGGCTGCGCGTAAAGGCGAACACCAGCATCGCGTCCGCCCCGGCGCGGGCGAACAGCGCCTCACGCTGATCCAGCGTCGTCAGGCGGAACCAGGGGATATCGGGCCGGAACAGGCGCATCGGGTGCGGATCGAAGGTCGCGACGATGACCGGACGTCCTTCGGCGCGGCCACGCGCGACGGCATGGGCGACCACGGCCTGATGGCCAAGGTGAAACCCGTCAAAATTGCCCAGCGCCATGATGCTCCCGCGCAAATGGTCGGGGATCGGGACGCCGCTTTCCAGCCGCTCCATGAGGCCGGCTATAGGCAGGCGGCCCGTCGCTGGCAATGCGGCTTCATGCGGCTGCGCGGCGACGGAAGGTGACGAAGCTGTAGGCGGGATAGTCGCCCTGCGCGGCATAGTCCTGCCGCGCGACCTCTTCCCAGGCGGCGTCGGGATAGGGGATCGTGACGTCTCCCTGCGCGTCCAGATGCACTTCGGTGAGTTCGATGCGGCGGGCGTGGGGCAGGAACTGGTGGTAGATGTCTGCCCCGCCAATGACCATGATGGCGGGCGCGTTGGCCAGGCGGATCGCATCGGCGACGTCATGGACGACTTCCGCCCCCTCCCCGCTCCAGCCGGTATCACGGGTGAGGACGATGTGGCGGCGGCCGGGCAGCAGGCCGGGCAGGCTGTCGAAGGTCTTGCGGCCCATGACCATGGGGTGCCCCAGCGTCAGCGCCTTGAAATGCTTGAGGTCGGCGGGGAGGCGCCAAGGCAGGCCGCCGTCCCTGCCGATCACGCCATTGTCGGCGCGGGCGAGGACGAGGACGATCTCGGGCGCTTGGCTCACAGGGTCAGCCGGGTGACGTGGCCCATCTTGCGGCCGGGGCGCGCTTCATGCTTGCCGTAGAGGTGAAGGTGGTTGGCGGGATCGGACAGGATCGCCTGCCAGTCATTGGCCTGCGCGCCGATGAGGTTGCGCATCTCCGCTCCGGCGGCGGCGAAGCCGGTGTCGCCCAGAGGCAGGCCGCAAATGGCGCGGACGTGGTTTTCGAACTGGCTCGTCAGCGCGCCCTCGATCGTCCAGTGGCCGCTATTGTGGACGCGCGGGGCCATCTCGTTGAAGACCGGGCCATCCGCGCTGGCGAAAAATTCGAGCGTGAGGACGCCGATATAGCCGAGCGCGTCGGCGACCTGCGCGGAAAGGGCGCGGGCGGCCCCCACCTGCGCCTCTATCTGCGCGCCGGCGGGGACGGTCGTGGTGGCGAGGATGCCATCGACATGGACGTTGGCGGCGGAGGCCCAGAAGCGGACTTCGCCGTCCGCGCCGCGCACGAGGATGACGGAAAATTCCTGATCGAAGGTCACGAAACCTTCCAGGATCGCGCTCTGGCGCTGGATCGCGTTCCATGCGCCGACGGCGTCGCCGGGCTCGTTGATGCGCGCCTGCCCCTTGCCGTCATAGCCCATGCGATTGGTTTTCAGGATGGCGCGGCTGCCGATCGCGGCGATCGCCTGCTCCAGATCGTCCAGGCTTTCGACCGAGGCGAAAGGCGCGGTGAGGCCGCCAAGGTCGCGCACGAAATTCTTTTCGGCAAGGCGATCCTGCGCGATGCGCAGCGCCTGCGCGCCGGGACGGACGAGGTCGTGGGTGGAGAGGACTTCGACGGCGGCGGGATCGACATTCTCGAATTCGTAGGTGACGACATCGACGCTGTCGGCGAAGGCGGCGAGCGCCTGCGCGTCCTCGTAAGCACCCTGCGTCCAGTGCGAGGAAACATCGGCGGCGGGGCCGCTCGTCTCGGGCGCGTAGATGTGGGCGCCATAGCCAAGCTGCGCGGCGGCGATGGCGATCATCCGGCCAAGCTGGCCGCCGCCGAGGATGCCGATGGTGGAGCCGGGCGGAATCGTCGTCATCTTATTCGGGCGTGTCCGCTACGTCGTGAGTCTGCTTTTCGCGCCACATGTCGAGCCGTTCGGCCAGCGCGTCGTCGGTGGTGGCGAGGATCGAGGCGGCGAGCAGCCCCGCATTGATCGCGCCGGGCTTGCCGATGGCCAGCGTGCCGACGGGGACGCCGCCGGGCATCTGGACGATGGAGAGGAGCGAATCCATGCCCTTTAAGGATTTGGATTCGACCGGCACACCCAGCACCGGAAGGCGCGTCATGGCAGCGGCCATACCGGGGAGATGCGCTGCGCCGCCCGCGCCGGCGATAATGACCTTCAGACCGCGCGAGACGGCTCCTGTGGCGTAATCGTAGAGGCGCTGGGGCGTGCGGTGGGCGGAGACGACCTTGCACTCGTGGGGTACGCCGAGGGCTTCGAGCGTTTCGGCGGCGTGGCGCATGGTTTCCCAGTCGGACCGGCTGCCCATGATGATGCCGACAGTGGGCGCTGTGCTATCCGCGCTCATTTTCCCTGCTTCCCCTGATGCCGCGGCCGCGAGCCGCCCGGAAAGCAAAGCCCCTTAGCGAGAGCCGCGTTGGTGAGCAACGGATATATCCGTTAGCGCGACAGGCCCTCCCCCAACCCCTCCCGCAGGCGGGAGGGGAGCCATGGGCTCAGCGTTCCGACAGGTAATAGCGGTCCTTCGCCGTCAGGTCGTCGGCGAGGTCGTAGACGATCGGCTGGCCGGTCGGGATTTCCAGTTCGGTGATCTCGTCGTCCGGGATGTTGGAGAGATGCTTCACCAGCGCGCGGAGCGAATTGCCGTGGGCGGAGATAAGGACGCGCTTGCCCTCCCGAAGCTGCGGCGCGATGCGGCTTTCCCAATAGGGAAGCACGCGGGCGATCGTGTCCTTGAGCGATTCGGTCGAGGGGATAGCGATGCCGTCATAGCGGCGGTCCTTGTGAAGATCGAACTCGCTGCCTTCTTCCAGCGGCGGCGGGGGAATGTCGAAGCTGCGGCGCCATATCTTGACCTGCGCATCGCCATGCTTCGCCGCCGTCTCCGCCTTGTTAAGGCCGGTGAGGCCGCCATAATGACGCTCATTCAAACGCCAGTCCTTTTCGACCGGGAGCCACAGACGGCCCATTTCCTCCAGCGCGAGGTTCAGCGTCTTGATCGCGCGCGATTGGAAGGAGGTGAAGCACTGGTCGAAGTCCAGCCCCTTTTCCGCCATCAAGCGACCCGCTGCCCGCGCTTCCTCCGCACCCTTTTCCGTCACGTCGACGTCCCACCAGCCGGTGAAGCGGTTTTCCAGATTCCAGGTCGACTGACCGTGACGAATGAGAACGAGTGTGGGCATGAAGCGCGTCTCCTGCACAAGAGCGGACAATTCGCGCCCTCCCATAACGCGGGAAATCGTCCGCGCAAGCTTGCGCGCCCCGCGCCTCCCCCCACATTGAAGTCGCTTCGCCGATCGGATAGCTGGGGAAGCATCAGGACAAGGAACCGGCAACTTGGCATTTGTGAAGGGCGTCTGGCGCATATTGGTCGCGATCAAGGACGGGCTGGTGCTCCTGTTCCTGCTGTTGTTCTTCGGCCTGCTCTATGCGGCGCTGTCATGGTCGCCCAAGCCCCCGCGCGCGGTGAACAGCGGGGCGCTGCTGCTGAAGCTGGACGGCACGATCGTCGAGCAGCCCGCCGAAGCCGATCCTTTCGGCATGCTGGTCGGTTCGGGGCCAGCGACGAAGGAATATCGGCTGTCCGACATCGTGACCGCGCTGGAAGCGGCAAGGAAGGACGGCAAGGTGAAAGCGGTCGTGTTGAACCTCGACGGATTTCTGGGCGGCGGTCAGGTCGCGCTGTCGCGCGTGAGCAAGGCGCTGGACGCCGTGCGGGCGGCGAAGAAGCCGGTGTTTGCCTTTGCCACCATCTACAATGACGACAGCTATCAACTGGCTGCCCATGCGAGCGAGACGTGGATCGACCCGCTGGGGGGCGTGGCCATCATGGGGCGCGGCGGGTCCGGGCTCTACTATAAGGGGCTGATCGACAAGCTGGGCGTCAACACCCATGTCTATCGCGTCGGCACTTACAAGAGCTTCGTTGAGCCCTTCATCCGGCCTGATCAGTCGCCCGAAGCGCGGCAGGCCAATCAGGCGCTGGCCGACACATTGTGGCAGGATTGGCAGGAGGACGTGACGAAGGCGCGGCCCCAGGCAAGGCTGGCCGCCTATGCCAAGGATCCGGTTGGGGCGGCGGAGGCGGCGCGCGGCAACCTGGCCAAGGCGGCGCAGAGTGCGGGGCTGATCGACAGGTTTGGCGACGAGGCAGCATTTGGCGAGAGGGTGGCGCAAGTGGCGGGCGAGCCGTCCGATGAGCGCGCAGGCGATTTCGCCGCCATCGACCTCGCCAGCTATGTGAAGGCGCACAAGCCCGCCAACAACGGGCAGATCGGCGTCATCACCGTCGCGGGCGAAATCGTCGATGGCGAAGGCGGGCCGGGCAAAGCGGCCGGCGATACGATCTCGGCCTTGCTCTACAAGGCGCTGGCGGAAAAAGAGCTGAAGGCGCTGGTCGTGCGCGTCGATTCGCCGGGTGGGTCGGTGATGGCGTCGGAAAAGATCCGGCAGGCCATCATGCAGGCCAAGAAGCAGGGCCTGCCGGTTGTCGTGTCGATGGGCAATGTCGCGGCTAGCGGCGGCTATTGGGTTTCCACGCCCGCCGATGTCATCTTTGCCGAGCCTGACACGATCACCGGCTCCATCGGCGTGTTCGGCATCATTCCGAGCTTTGAGGGGACGCTGGCCAAGATGGGGATCACCACCGATGGCGTGCGGACGACACCGTTGTCGGGTCAGCCCGACATCGCGGGGGGCACGACGCCCGAGTTCGACCGGATCATGCAGATGGGGGTCGAGGATATTTACGGCCGCTTCGTCGGGCTGGTGGCCAAGGCCCGGCGCAAGTCTCCGCAGCAGATCGACGCCATCGCGCAGGGGCGCGTGTGGGACGGCGGAACCGCGCACCAGATCGGCCTGGTCGATCGCTTCGGCGGGCTGGAGGAGGCGATCGCCGAGGCGGCGCGGCTGGCGAAGGTCGATCCGGCGCGGGCGCGGCCCTATCGGATCGAGAAGGAGCCGGACAAGTTCGCGGCGTTCATCCAGTCGATGACCGAGCGGGAGGATGACGAGGCGGACAGCCCGCGCGACATGCTCAGCCGCCAGGCGCTGATGCAGCGGCGCTGGGCCTTGCAGGCGGTGGCGGACGTGCGGGCGCTGGTCAGCGGCGCGGGTGTTCGGGCGGACTGCCTGGAATGCCGGGGCTATGGCGCGCCTCGGGCGCCGAGCAGGGCTGACGAGCGGGGATTGTTGAGTTTGATCGCGTCGATCTGGCGCTAGGCCGTCTGTCCGGTCAGCGGGAATCGCGACCATAGACAGGCAGGCCAAGGCCACGCCGGATCGCGACGGCGCGCAGCAGGAAACCCAGCAGCGCGGCGATCAGTCCGGCGGCGGGAACCTCCATTCCCCACCAGCGGAGCGCGACGAACAGGCCGGACGCGACGCCTGCCGCGGTTATATAGAGTTCAGGACGCAGCAGGATGGAGGGTTCGTGCGCCAGCAGATCGCGCATGATGCCCCCGACGCAGCCCGTGACGACCCCCATTATCGCGGCGACGAAGGGCGGCACGCCGTAGCTCATCGCCTTGGCCGCGCCGAACACGGCGAAGGCGGCGAGGCCGATGGCGTCGAGCCAGTCGAGCGCGTGGTCGCTCCACAGCCGGCGGGGCGTGAACCAGACGAGCAGCGCGGCGATCATGCAGGTGATGGCGGGAATGGCGTCATAGACCCAAAAGACCGGCGCGCCGATCAACAGGTCGCGCACGGTGCCGCCCCCTACCCCGGTCACGAGCGCGAAGAAGGCGAAGGTCACGAGCGTCTGCCGCAGCCGCGCGGCGGCGAGCGCCCCCGACGCGGCGAAGACGAAGATGCCGACGATGCCGAGCGTTTCGAGCACCGGGCCGATCTGTGTTGGATGGAAAATGGCTGGCATCCTCTTGATCGAGCGTTGCGCCGGCCCTCCCCCCGGCCCCCTCCCGCTTGCGGGAGGGGGAGATGAGATTTACTTCGCCAGTTCAGCCTCGATCGCCGAAACCAACGCCGGATCATCGGGCGTGGTGGCGGGGGCGAAACGGGCGGCGACCGTGCCATCCTTGGCGATCAGGAACTTCTCGAAATTCCAGAGGACTTCGGGCTCCTGCGTCGGGGTCATGCCATAGCCCTTCAGCCTTTCGCGGAAAGCGTCGCCTTCGCCCTGCGCACTGGGCTGTTCGCTGGTCAGGGCGGCGTAGAGCGGGTGCTTTTCCGGGCCGGTCACGACGATCTTTTCGAACATCGGGAAATCGACGCCGAAATTGGTGGTGCAGAAGGAGGCGATCTCGTCATTGCTGCCCGGCTCCTGCGCGCCGAAATCGTTGGCGGGGAAGCCGGCGACCACCAGGCCCTTGCCCTTATACTCGCCATAGAGCTTCTCCAGCCCTTCATATTGCGGGGTCAGGCCGCATTTGGACGCGACGTTTACCGCCAGCACGACCTTGCCGGCATAGTCGTTGAGGCTGGCATCCGCGCCCTTGATCGTCTTGAGCGGGATTTGCTGGATGGCTGTCATGATCGTCTCCTTGGGGAATCTGTCGGCGCGGACCTTGCCATCATATCGCCGCGCCGAAAAGCCTGCCCGCGCCCGCCGTCATCAGCATCGCCAGCACGCCCCAGAACATCACGCGCGACACCGAGCGAACCCACGGCCCGCCGCCCAGCCACGCGCCGATATAGCCGAGCAGGCCAAGACAGAGCAGAGAGGTAAACGCGACCACGAGGATGGCGCTGGCCGCCGGGCTGAACACGGCGGCGAGGACGGGCGCGATTGCGCCCGCCGCGAAGGTCGCGGCGGAGGTCAGCGCCGCCTGGATCGGGCGGGCGGTGCTGACTTCCGAAATGCCCAGTTCGTCGCGGGCATGGGCGGCGAGCGGATCGGCGTCCATCAGCTGCCTCGCGACCTGCCCGGCGAGGTCGGGCGACAGACCGCGATCGACATAGATGTCCCGCAGTTCCTGCCATTCGATCTCAGGCTGCTGCGCCAGAGCCTTCTTTTCCTTAGCGAGATCGGCCCGCTCCGTATCGGACTGCGCACTGACGGAGACATATTCGCCCGCCGCCATCGACATCGCTCCCGCGACCAGCGCAGCGATGCTGGTGAGCAGTATCGCATCGCGTGAGGCGCCCGACGCGGCGATGCCGGTAAGCAGGCTGGCGGTGGAGACGATACCATCATTCGCGCCAAGGACAGCGGCGCGGAGCCAGCCGACGCGATTGACATAATGGACGGCGTGATGGCCGTCGATGATGTCGCTGTCCTCGATTGCGGCGGGATGTTCCATGCGCAACTCTCTGTTTGGGCAGAAAAAGAGGCGCTAACCGCCTAGGGCTTCGGCCTTTTCCGCCAGTTCCATCCAGCGTTCCTCGGCAGCGTCCTTTTCGGCACGGGCGGCTTCGATGGCCTTGGTCAGGGCGTCGAATTTCCTGGGGTCGCGCACGTAGAGATTGGGATCGGCCAGCGCTTCCTCGTCACGAGCGATGGCGGCCTCCAGTTCCTCGACCTTCTTAGGGAGCAGGTCGAGGTCGCGCTGATCCTTGTAGCTGAGTTTGGCTGAGGCGGGCTTGGGCGGGGTCGGCGCAAGGGCGGCCTTCTTCTCCGCCCTGGGCGCGTTGCGCGGCTGACGCTTGGCGACCCAGTCGGCATAGCCGCCGACGATCACGTCAACCTGTCCCGATCCATCGAGACCCAGCGTCACCGTCACCGTCCGGTCGAGAAAGTCGCGGTCGTGGCTGACGATAAGCACCGTGCCGTCATAGTCGGCGATCACTTCCTGCAACAGGTCGAGCGTTTCGAGGTCGAGGTCGTTGGTCGGCTCGTCGAGGACCAGCAGGTTCGATTCGCGGGCGAATTCGCGGGCGAAGAGCAGGCGGGACCGTTCCCCGCCCGACAAAGTGCCGACCTTCGCTTCGGCCAGCGAGGGGTCGAAGAGAAATTCCTTGAGATAGCCGTGCACATGCTTGCGGACCCCGCGCACGTCGATCCAGTCGCCGCCCTCGGCCAGCACGTCCCGAACGCGCTTGTCGGGCTGCATCAGGCTGCGCTGCTGGTCGATGAAGATCATGTCGAGCGACCTGGCCTGCCGGACATTCCCGCTGTCAGGCTCCATCTCGCCCGTGAGCAGCTTGAGCAGCGTCGTCTTGCCCGCGCCATTGCCGCCGACGATGCCGATGCGGTCGCCGCGCTGGATGCGGAGCGAGAAGTCCTTGATGACGGTGCGATCCCCGAACTGCTTGGTCACATGCTCGGCGACGATGACGCTCTTCGTCTTGCTGTCGTCGGCGGCGACGGCGATCTTCGCCACGCCCTGCGGTCCGACCATGGCGGCGCGCTGGGCGCGCATTTCCCAGAGTTTCGCGAGACGGCCCTGGTTCCGCTTGCGCCGGGCGGTGACGCCGCGTTCGAGCCAGTGCGCCTCCAGCTTGAGCTTGGCGTCCAGCTTTTCGGCGGCGCGGGTTTCCTCCGCATAGACCGCTTCCATCCAGTCCTCGAAGCCGCCGAAGCCGATCTCGTTGCGGCGGATCGCCCCGCGATCCAGCCACAGCGTCTGCCGGGTCAGGCGCGTCAGGAACGCACGGTCATGGCTGATGACGATGAAGGCGCCGGAATAGCGGCTGAGCCAGCCTTCCAGCCAGTCGATCGCGTCGATGTCGAGATGATTGGTCGGCTCGTCGAGCAGCAGCAGGTCCGGCTCGCTCGCCAGCGCGCGGGCGATGGCGGCGCGGCGGCGCTCGCCTCCGCTGGCGGTGGCGGCTTCGCGATTGAGGTCGGTGCCGAGTTGGCTGGCGATCGCCTCCACCTCATGCGCGGGGGGCGCGAACTGGCCCGCCAGCGCGAAATCGCGCAGCGTCGCAAATCCCGCCACATCCGGGTCCTGCTCCAGCATGATGACGCGTGCGCCCGGACGGGCCGACCGGGTGCCCTCATCCGCCTCGACCTGACCGGCGATGAGCTTGAGCAGCGTGGTCTTGCCAACGCCATTGCGACCGATCAGCGCCAGCCGGTCCCGCTCCCCGACAAAAATGTCGAGATTGCGGAAAAGCCAGTGCGTGCCCTGGGAAAGGCCGAGATTTTCGAAGGAGAGGATGGGAGCCGCCATGGGCGTGCAGCTAGGCTTTCCGGCGCTCCGGGGCAAGAGCTGCGGAACCCAAAGCTGACTGACGGCTTTCAACGCATGTCAGCATCCATTCATCGCAGCCGTCACAAAAGACGGTCATTGCTTTTCAAGGAGATAAGCCCATGAAGTCCGCCCTCGCCCTGATGACGCTCGCCGGCGCCGCCCTTCCCGCCGTGGCGATCGCGCAGACGAACGTCACCATCGCGGAAACCGCGCCGGTCGTGACGGTGAACGTGACCGAGACGGTGGAGGCTGTTCCCGATGAGGTGGCGGTCGGCACCGGCGTGCAGACGCGCGCGCCCACCGCAGCGCAGGCGATGCGCGACAATGCGGCGAAGATGGAGAAGCTGATCGGAGCTTTGACGAAGGCGGGCGTCGCGAAGAAGGATATCCAGACCGTCGGCATCAGTCTGTCGGCCCAATATGACTACAGCAATCAGGACGGGCAGCCCTCAACCCCGCGCTTCATCGGCTATGAAGCGGCGAACCAGTTGAACATCACGCTGCACGACGTCCGGAAGGTCGGCACGCTGCTCGACACGCTGGTCGAGGCGGGCGCGACCAATGTGAGCGGCCCCAGCTTCTCGATCAGCGATCCTGCCCCGATGCTGCAACAGGCGCGGGCGGCGGCGCTCAAGAGCGCGAAGGCGCAGGCGGATTTCTATGCGCAGGCGGCGGGCTATCGGTCCACGCGCCTCATCTCCATCGCGGAAAGCAACAGCGGCGGCAATCCGCCTATTCCGGTGGCCGCCGCCCGCTTCAAGGCGGATGCGGCGCAGGCGACCCCGGTCGAGCCGGGCCAGATCGGATCGTCGATCAATCTGACCGTGCAATATGCGCTGGAACGATGACAGGCGTCGGACCATCGCTTTGACGCCACTATTCACCACCTGTTCAATGGTCCTGCGCTATGGCATTGCTCATGAAGATGACGCAAAGCAGCCTGATTGCCGGCCTGGGGGCCATTGCGGCGATGCTCGCCATGACGCCCCTCGCTTATGCCGATCAGCGCGGGGAGCAGGACGCCGCGCGCCGGGCGATGCTGGAAGGACAGACGATGCCCTTCTCCCTCATCAAGCGTCGGGTCGACGCCGCAATGGGCGGGGCGACCTATCTGGGCGCCGAATTCAATCAATCCTCCAACCGTTACCGCCTGAAATATGTGAAGGACGGCAAGGTCGTATGGGTTGATGCGGACGGTCGCACGGGCGATATAATCGGCTGGGCGCGCTGACGCGCCGACAGGTAACACACAGAAACGGGGCCATATGCGTCTGCTGATCGTCGAAGATGAACCCAGCCTGGGGCAACAGCTCCGCAATACGCTGGAAGGCGCGGGCTATGCCGTCGACCTGGCCGCCGATGGCGAGGACGGGCACTTCCTGGGCACGACCGAAAGCTATGACGCGGTGGTGCTGGACCTGGGCCTGCCGACCATCGACGGGCTGACGGTGCTGGATCGCTGGCGCAAGGAGGGACGCAGCTTCCCGGTGCTGGTGCTGACTGCGCGGGACAGCTGGTCGGACAAGGTTGCGGGCCTGGACGCGGGCGCGGACGACTATCTGGCCAAGCCTTTCCAGAGCGAGGAACTGATCGCCCGGCTGCGCGCGCTGATCCGTCGCGCTTCGGGCAACGCGTCGAGCGAGCTGACCGCCGGCGACGTGCGGCTGGACACGCGCAGCGGCAAGGTGACGCTGAATGGCGAACCGGTGAAGCTGACCGCGCAGGAATATAAGCTGCTGTCCTACCTGCTCCACCACAAGGGCAAGGTGGTGAGCCGCACCGAATTGATCGAACATATTTACGATCAGGATTTCGACCGCGATTCCAATACGATCGAAGTGTTCGTCACGCGTATCCGCAAGAAGCTGGGCGCCGACGTCATCACCACGATCCGGGGTTTGGGCTACAGCCTGGACGAGCCGGGGCGCTGATTTCCCAACATCCGTTCGGGCTTAGCTGGTCGAAGCATCCTTCTTTTCTTCAGAGAAGAAGCAGCCCTTCGACAGGCCCGGGGCGAACGGAAACACAGGTTGCGCGCCTTTGAGCGATCCCCTCCCCTCCGTCCGCTCCACCGGCTCGCTCAGCCGCCGCATGATCGGCATCGCGGCGCTGTGGATCAGCCTGCTGCTGCTGGGCGGCGGGCTGGCGCTCGACCGGGTATTGTCCGATGCGGTCACGCGCAATTTCGACGATGGGCTGAATTATGTGCTGACGGCGATGATCGCCTCGGCCGAAATCGGGCCGGATGGCGAGGTGCTGTTCAACCGCCTCCTCGCCGACCAGCGGTTCCTGGAACCCAATAGCGGCCTTTATTACCAGATCAGCGCGAAGGGGCATGAGGACTGGCGATCGCGATCCTTGTGGGACCGCGCGCTGAAGGTGCAGCCGGATCATCAGGATCGCGGCTTCCATGTCTATGACAGCAAGCAGTTTCCCGGCGAGGACCTGCGCATCATGGAGCGCACGATCATCCTGCCCGGGTCCAATACGCGCTGGATGTTCATGGTCGCCGCGGCGCGCGCGGGGCTGGACGATCAGATCACGACGCTGCGCGGGACACTGTTCCAGAGCTTCGCGCTGCTGGCGCTGGGCCTGATCGTGCTGGCGACGCTCCAAACCCTCTACGGCCTGCGACCGCTGCGCCGGGTGCGCAAGGAAATCGTGCAGATGCGCACGGGCGAGAAGAACCGGATCACCGAACCGATGCCCACCGAGGTCATATCCATGGTGGAGGAACTCAACGCCCTGCTCGCCCATAATGAGCGGCAGGCGGAGGAAGCGCGAACCCATGCGGGGAACCTCGCCCATGCTCTCAAAACGCCGCTGACGGTGATCATGAACGCCGCGACCGCGCAGGCGGCGGACCTGGGCGACACGGTGATCCGCGAAGCGACGACGATGCGGCGGCAGGTCGACCATCATCTCGCCCGTGCGCGCGCCGTCGGGCGGCGCGGCGCGGCGCAGAGCCGGGCGGAGGTGTGGACCAATTTGCAGGCGGTCGAGCGCGCCGTCCAGCGCCTCTATCCCGACGCGCGGATCGACATGGACGGGGACAAGACCGCCGCCGTCCGCGTCGAGCGGCAGGATCTGGACGAGATGCTAGGCAACCTCATCGAGAATGCGGCCAAATATGGCGGCGGGAGCGTCTTTGCGACCGTCAATCGCAACGGCTCCATGGTCGAGATACTCATCGAGGATGACGGCGTGGGCATCCCGGAGGCGGAGCGGACCCGCATTTTCGATCGGGGCGTGCGGCTGGATTCGGGGAAACCGGGGACCGGGCTTGGCCTCGCCATCGTCCGTGACGTCGCGGAAATCTACGGCGGATCGGTGGAAATGGAGGAGAGCGAGGATCTGGGCGGGTTGATGGTTCGGCTTCGCCTGCCCGCCGCCTGATGCGCCGGCAGCTTTATCTTACCGGGGGTTTTCTTGCGCTCGGCCTGGGCGCGATCGGCTTGGTCCTGCCCTTGCTGCCGACCGTGCCGTTCATGATTCTCGCCGCCTTCTGCTTCACCCGGTCGAGCCCGGCGCTGGAGGCGCGGCTGCTGAACCATCGACATTTCGGACCGCATATCCGTCGCTGGCGCGAACGCGGCGCGATCAGCCGGAGGGGCAAGCAAGCCGCCCTCCTCGCCTTCGCGTTCAGCGCCTTGCTCGCGCTGGCGTTATCGCCGCTCCCATGGTCGCTGATCCCGCTGGCGGCGGCGCTGATCGGCGGAACATGGATATGGACGCGGCCAGAGGGTTAGGTGGGGCTTTTAGAATATCGTGCGCGAAATCTGAACGACTTTTCCTTCCGTTCGCCCTGAGCTTGTCGAAGGGCTTCCCTTCTCTTCAAGAAAGGAAAGGGCCCTTCGACTGCCTGCCAAGGCAGGCGCTCAGGACAGGCTTCGACAGGCTCAGCCCGAACGGAGGTGAGATGATACTGATTTGGCAGTTTCAATTCATAGCAAGGATCATGTTCCGCACCTGCGGGAACACTTCCTTTTCCCACTTCCGCCCTGAAAAGACGCCATAATGGCCGGCGCCGATTTGAAGATGATGGCGTTTGAGATGGGGGCGCAATCCGGTGCACAGCCCGTGCGCCGCAGCGGTCTGGCCGACGGCGCAGACATCGTCCTTCTCACCCTCCACGGTCAGCAGCGCGGTCTTGCGGATGGCGCCGGGATTGACCGTACGGCCCCTGTGGGTCAGTTCGCCCTTCGCCAGCAAGGTGCGCTGGAAAACCCGATCCACCGTTTCGAGGTAAAATTCGGCGGTCATGTCGAGCACGGCGAAATATTCGGCGTAAAAATCCTTGATCTTGGCGGCTTCGAGTTCGTTGCCGTCAGCGAGGAATTGATACAGTTCGCGATGCTGGGCCCCGTGACGCTCCAGGTTCATCGACAGGAACGACGTCAGTTGCAGGAATCCGGGATAGACGCGCCGCCCCGCACCGGGATAGCGCATCGGCACGCGCGTGATCAGGTGGTTTTCAAACCAGTCGAGCGACCGTTCATTGGCGAGATCATTGACCATGGTCGGCGCGGCGCGCGGATCAATCGGGCCGCCCATTAGGGTCATGGAACGCGGCGTCGCGGGGTCATCATCCTCGGCCATCAGCGCGACGGCGGCGAAGGCGGGCACGCAGGGCTGGCACACCGCGAAAAGATGCGCGCCGGGCCCCAGTTCCTGCAGGAAGGCGATCACATAGTCGACATAGTCGTCGAAGCCGAAAGCGCCTGCCGACAATGGCACGTCACGGGCGTTTTTCCAGTCGGTGATATAGACATCATGGTCGCGCAGCAGGGTCTGCACCGTGCTGCGCAGAAGCGTCGAGAAATGGCCTGACATCGGAGCCACCAACAGCACCTTAGGCTGGGCGGTATCGACATCGTCCTTCGCGAAGTGAAGCAGGTTGCCAAACGGATGGTCCAGAATCACCTCTTCCCGCACCGCAACAACCGCATTGCCGCTGCGCACATGATCGATGCCATAGGAAGGACGGTGGTGCGTCAGCCGGGCGCCCTGGAACACTTCCATGAGCGCAAACATCCGCCGCGGCATGGGCCAGTCCGCCAAAGGTCCAAATTTGTCCCGAAGGCTCAATGCCATCTGAGCCCCGAAACGCGCGGGGGCCAGCATATCGCTGAGAGTCTGGTAACCGTTATACAGCATCATCATAATATGAATTGCGCCCCGTAATGATCCCCAACCGATTCGCACTTAATATTTGTTATAATTATTTCCATATTGCACCGCATTATAAATAATGGAAGAGTGCAACGTCATGGGAGGAACGCCATGGCGATCGCCGAACTGACAATCTCCAGCAAAATATATTCCTCATGGTCGCTGCGGGCGTGGCTGCTGTGCCGGCTTGCGGGCCTGCGCGTCGTCGAAAAGATGATCGCGCTGGAAAATCCGGAAAACCGTGCGGAGCTGCTGCTCCTGACGCCTTCGGTGCTGGTGCCCCGGCTCACGCATGAGGGCGCGAGCGTGTGGGACACGCTGGCGATCGCGGAATATCTGCACGAACTTTATCCCAATGTCGGCATGTATCCCAAGGACCGGATCGTGCGGGCTCATTGCCGGTCGGTGTCGGGCGAGATTCATTCGGGCTTCGCGAACCTGCGTTCCGCGCTGCCGATGAACCTGAAGGTGCGGCACAAGAAGTTTCCGATCTTTTCCGGCGCCAAACCGGATATCGAGCGGATCGAGACGATCTGGCGGGAGTGTCTCGACGCTCATGGCGGCCCATGGCTGTTCGGCGAGGAGCAGACCGTGGCCGACGCGATGTTCGCGCCCGTAGCGCAGCGTTTCCTGACCTACGCCGTACCATTGTCGGCGAAGTCGGCCGCCTATTGCAGCAGCATCAACGGCTGGGACTTCATGCGCGAGTGGATCGACGACGCGCGCAAGCAGCCCGATGAGGTGGAAGAGCTGGACGTCGAGTTCTGAACGAAGTGCGGCCCTAATCCCGCAATCCCGCCAGCCATTCGGCGATCATCGCCCGCCCCGCAGCCACGGCGGCGGGGCCATGATCGTCATGATCGCGCCGCAGGGCGATGCCGCATTGCTGCGCCAGATCGAGGTCGGCCCAGAAATGGGTCAGCCATTCATCAAAGCGGGGATCCTCGCCCATTTCGGCGTGGAATTGCAGCGCTAGGAGAGTGTGGCCACGCCGGAACGCCTGATGGTCATAGGCCGAGGTGGATGCCAGCAATTCGACGTCGCAGGGAAGTTCGAAGGTGTCGCTATGCCAGTGCAGGACCGGCACGTCGTGCAGATGCCGCAAAGGCGAATCAGCGCCCCCCTGGTTAAGCGTCACCGGCGCGAAGCCCAGTTCCATGCGCTCGCCCGGATAGACGCGCGCGCCCAGCGCCGCCGCGATCATCTGGCTGCCAAGGCATACCCCCAGCGTCGGCCGATCCTTTTCCAGCCGGGCCGCCAGCTTGTCGATCTGGACCGGAATCCAGGGGTGAACATCATGTTCGTAGACGCCCATCGGCCCGCCCATCATGATGAGCAGATCGGGCGCGCAGAGGTCGACATGGTCGAATTCGGGACTGGCGACGTCGATCCGCTCGATCGCATAGCCTGCGGCCTCGATCGGCTGGAGAAATCCCGCCGCTCCCTCTCGCGGCACATGACGGACGATAAGCGCTTTTTTCATTGCTGGAACCTTGGGTAGCCAATCATGGCGGCTCCCGCCAGCCCAGCCTTTCTTGAATGCGCGATATTCCTGCTATCGCCCGTCCGCGCGGCTGACCTTGCGTATGCGCCATAGCGCGGCGAAGCCTATGCCGCCCCAGATGATGTTCAGCACCATCGACGGTATCGCGCCATGCCACCAGGTGTTGAGGACGAAGAAGGTAGCGCCCAGCGCGTTCATCCACTGGAAAAGCGGGGACGCGCCCGACAGCCGCCCGATCGATACGAGGATATAAGCGCCCAGCACCAGGATCGCGCCCAGCCATCCGACGATTTCGACGAAAATAGTCATCCGAACTCCAGCGTCGTGCTCCTGCGAAAGCAGGAGCCCAGGGTGCAATTCACTCCCGTCGACCCTGGGCTCCTGCTTTCGCAGGAGCACGGGAGGGGGAGTGCAAAAAGGGCCCCCTCCTCCCGGAGAGAGCCCTTTTCCCTTAACTCAGCACGTTAGCCTTTCAGGCGGCCAGCTTGCGGAGCACATATTGCAGGATGCCGCCGTTCAGGAAATATTCCAGTTCGTTGACGGTATCTATGCGGCAGAGCGCGGTGAAGGTGAAGGTCGAGCCGTCGGCGCGCTTCACGATCACGTCCACGTCCTGGCGGGGCTTGAGGCCCGAGACGTTCTGGATGGTGAAAGTTTCGTCGCCCGTCAGGCCCAGCGTGTCCTTGTTCTGGCCGTCCTTGAACTGGAGCGGCAGCACGCCCATGCCGACCAGGTTCGAACGGTGAATACGCTCGAAGCTTTCGACGATGACCGAACGAACGCCGAGCAGGTTGGTGCCCTTCGCCGCCCAGTCGCGCGACGATCCCGTGCCATATTCCTTGCCGCCGATGACGACCAGCGACGTGCCGTCGGCCTTGTGCTTCATCGCCGCGTCGTAGATCGGCATGACTTCGCCTTCATAGCGGGTCATGCCGCCTTCGACGCCGTCCAGCATCAGATTCTTGATGCGGATGTTGGCGAAGGTGCCGCGCATCATGACTTCGTGATGGCCGCGACGGGCACCGTAGCTGTTGAAGTCGGCCTGGGCGACCTGATGCTCGCTCAGCCACTTGCCCGCGGGCGAGGTCGCCTTGATCGAACCGGCCGGCGAGATGTGGTCGGTGGTGATCGAGTCGCCGAAGATGGCGAGCGGCTTGGCCTCGATGATGTCGTGGACCGGCGCCGGGGTCATGCTGAGCCCCTCGAAATAGGGCGGATTGGCGACATAGGTCGAACCGGCGCGCCAGCTGTAGGTGTCCGAACCGGTGACGTCGATCGCCTGCCAGTGCGCATCACCCTTGTAGACATTGGCGTAGCGCGCCTGGAACATGGGACGATCCATGCAACCCGCCATGGTCGTGGCGACCTCGTCATTGGTCGGCCAGATGTCCTTCAGATAGACGTCGTTACCCGCCGTGCTGACGCCGATCGGGGTGGTGATGAAGTCCTCGATCACCGTGCCCTTGAGCGCGTAAGCCACCACCAGCGGCGGGCTGGCGAGGAAGTTGGCGCGCACGTCGGGCGACACGCGGCCTTCGAAGTTGCGGTTGCCGGAAATGACGGCTGCGGCGACCAGGCCATTTTCGTTGATCGCCTTGCTGATCGGCTCGGCCAGCGGGCCGGAGTTGCCGATGCAGGTGGTGCAGCCATAGCCGACCAGGTTGAAGCCGACGGCGTCCAGATGCGACTGGAGGCCAGCCTTTTCCAGATAGTCCGTGACGACCTGCGAACCCGGCGCGAGCGAGGTCTTGACCCAGGGCTTGGGCTTCAGGCCCAGCTCGTTCGCCTTCTTGGCTACGAGACCGGCGGCGACCAGAACGCCGGGGTTCGACGTGTTGGTGCAGCTGGTGATCGCGGCGATGGTGACGTCGCCGTCGCCAATGTCGAAATCCTTGCCCTCTACCGGAACGCGCTGCTGCGCCTTCTTGTAGACGTTCGCCATGTCGGCGTTGAACACGTCATCGACTTCCGGCAGCGACACGCGGTCCTGCGGACGCTTGGGACCGGCGAGGCTGGGGACGACCGTCGCGAGGTCCAGTTCCAGCGTGTCGGTGAAGACCAGATCGGCGGTGGGGTCGATCCAGAAGCCCTGCTCCTTCGCATAGGCTTCCACCAGCGCGATATTCTCGTCGGTGCGGCCGGTCAGGCGCATATAGTCCAGCGTCTTGTCGTCGATGCCGAAGAAGCCGCAGGTCGCGCCATATTCCGGCGCCATGTTGGCGAGCGTCGCGCGGTCGGCAAGGCTGAGCGAGGCGAGGCCGGGGCCGAAATATTCGACGAAGCGGCCGACCACGCCCTTGGCGCGCAGCATCTGCGTCGCGGTCAGCACCAGATCGGTGGCGGTCACGCCTTCCTTCATCTCGCCAATCAGCTTGAAGCCGACGACTTCGGGGATGAGCATGGAGACCGGCTGACCCAGCATGGCGGCTTCGGCTTCGATGCCGCCCACGCCCCAGCCCAGGACGCCCAGGCCGTTGATCATGGTGGTGTGGCTGTCGGTGCCGACGCAGGTGTCGGGATAGGCGACGGTGACGCCGTCAGGCCCTTCGCTCGACCAGACGGCCTGCGCGATGTTCTCCAGGTTCACCTGATGGCAGATGCCGGTGCCCGGCGGCACGGCGTAGAAATTGGCGAGCGACTTGGAGCCCCACTTCAGGAAGTCGTAGCGCTCCATATTGCGCTGATATTCGATTTCCACATTCTTCTCGAACGCCTTGGGCGTGCCGAATTCGTCGACCATGACCGAATGGTCGATGACGAGGTGGACGGGAACCTGCGGGTTGATCTTGCTGGCGTCGGCGCCCAGCGCGTTCATCGCGTCGCGCATGGCGGCGAGGTCGACGACGCAGGGAACGCCGGTGAAATCCTGGAGCAGCACGCGCGCGGGGCGATACTGGATCTCGCGCTCGGCCTTGCCCTTGTCATTCTGCCAGTCGACGATCGCCTTGATGTCGTCGGTGGTGACGGTGACGCCATCCTCGAAGCGGAGCAGGTTTTCCAGCAGCACCTTCATCGAGAAGGGCAGGCGCGAAACATCGCCCAGCTTGGCCGCGGCCTTCTTCAGCGAATAATAGGCGATGTCCTTGCCGCCGACCTTCAAAGTGTCGCGCGTGCCGAGTGTATCCTGTCCGATGGCGGTCATAAGTCGTGCGTCTCCTCGCATAGCCCCGGCCACGCGGGCGGCAGGATGACGCTATTCCACCGGAGGCTCGCCGAACGGCGAACAAAAACCGGACGGCAAGGTGGCGGGATGCGCCCCAACCATGGCCGAAGCGGATATGTCCCTTGATGCGCGCCGCCATAGCGCCTGCCGTCCCGGAGTCAATGCGAAGGCGCGAAATGGGACGATTGGAAAATAATTCCTGTAGACGCGCTTGTTCGGCGCGGGATACATTGGTTTGCAGCCGCGTTCCGGTTCAAGGAGCGGGTTGCTAACATCGATGGGTCGCACGCTCTGGCTTTTGTCGTTGCATCTACTTGGCATGAATGGGGTTTCCCCGAATTGACCGCCTGATGCTTGAGAACATATGTCTGAGGAGGAAGAGACGATGCGCCCAGTTTCGAGCTTCGCCACCGGCAAGTCTTTCGACCCGGCCTTAAGGGGCTACATCATTCATTATCATATGGGGGAAGCGAACCACTGCCCCAGCTGCGGCCGCAGCCAGTGGATCGTGGGTCGCCTGATGGCCGAATGCGCCTATTGCGAGACCGCCCTGCCGCTGGAAAACAACCGGGGGGTTGGCGCCTGCGCGCGCTTTGTCCACGCGCATGCCGCCGCTACGCCTTTTGATCCGGGCGGCCACGTCCCCGCCTGACGCCAAATCGCTGCCGCCAAAGGGGAACTCAGGCGGCGGCGACGCCTTCCACTTCCACGACGCCGTCGCCGGCATAATAGCCCTGCACGCGAACGCGCTTTTCGACATGGTCGACCGGCACGCGCAGCAGCACGAGGCGCAATGTGCCGCCCAGATCGCGCTGGAGGAGGAAGCCGGCCTCGTCGCGTATCAGCCGGCCGGTTTCGTCGAATCCAGCGCCTATCTCTTCGTTCATTGCGTCAGTCTAGGGTTTTCCTGATCCCCTTGCCAGCCATCAGACGGAGCACGAGAACGTCTCCCCTCTTCCGTTCTCCCTGAGCTTGTCGAAGGGTTCTACTTACTTTCAAGAAAGGAAGGGGCTTCGACAGGCTCAGCCCGAACGGAGGTGGGGTTATTTTGATTTGTCTAAAACCAAAAACGCACGCCCGTGACCAGGCTAAGGACTGAGGCTCGTTCCCCCCGTGCGCGGGAGAAAGCAGCGGTATCGCCAATCTTGCGTTCCCAATTCACCCCGACATAGGGCGCAAATTCGCGGGCGAACTCGTAGCGCAGGCGCAGGCCCAGTTCGACGTCGGAGAGGCCCGAGCCAATGGCCAGTTCCGGCACGTCCTGCGCCGCGATATTCGCCTCGACCGCCGGTTGCAGGATCAGGCGCTGGGTGATGCGCTGGTCGTAGCTCGCCTCCAGCCGCAGATGCGCCTCGCCCTTGTTGGAGAGGAAGGCCTGGGCCCCGACTTCGAACCAATAGGGCGCCAAGCCCTCGATGCCGATAACGGCATAGGTGCGGCGGGGATCGGGCCGGATATCATACCGCACCCCGGCTTCCAGATTGAACCAGGGGTCGATGGCGCGGCTGTAGAGCGCCTGCACCTCGGCGCGTTCGAGCGGGCCGCCGACCTCCCCCTCGCCTTCCGTCTTGAAGGCGAAGCGGTTGATGTCGCCGCCGATCCAGCCTTCGCCTTCCCAATGATAGCCATCCGGGCCCTTGCCGACGCGATATTCCAGCCGGTCGAGCATCAGTTGCGAGAAGGTCATGCCGCCGCTTTCCCTACGCAGGGCGGCGCGGGCGCGGGCCATCTCCTCCGGGCTGTAAAAGGCGTCGGCGGCGTGGTCGGCGGGGACTGGAGGTGCGACTCCCTTGGGAATATCGTTGCTTTGGCCCTGTTCGTGCGCGCTATGATCTTCCTCCGGCGGCGACTGCATGGCGCCATGGTCCATATGGCTGTGATCCTGCGCCAGCGCGGGCAGCGACGCCATGGCGAGCAGCAGGGCGGCGATAGCCCCCTTCATACCGCCTCCGCCTCATGGCGAACGGTGACGACGCGCATCATGCCAGTGTGCATGTGCATGAGCATGTGACAGTGGAACGCCCAGTCGCCCAGAGCATCGGCGGTCAGGTCGAAGCTCACCTTGCCGCCCGGCAGGACGTTCACCGTATGCTTGCGGGGATTATGCGCGCCCGCACCCGTCGCCAGTTCGAAGAAATGCCCGTGCAGATGGATGGGATGCGGCATCATCGTATCGTTGATGAGGTTCACGCGAACCCGCTCCATATGGCGGAACGGGATCGGCTCCGCGCCGTCGGACAGCTTCACCCCGTCGAAGGACCACATATAGCGTTCCATGTTCGCGGTCAGGTGGATGTCCAGCGTGCGCGTGGGCGTGCGGGTGTCGGTGTTGGGCGTCAGCGACTTGAGGTCGGCATAGGTCAGCACCCGATGGTCGACAGTCTCCAGTCCGGTCGGGCGATCGGCTGTCCGATCGGCGGGCATGGGCGAGAGGGTGGCGACGCCTGGCCCCATCTTCACCTGGGGCGCGACGGAAGGGTCCAGCATTTTCATCGAATGGCCGCCATCGCCATGGGCGGACATATCCATGCCCCCCATGTCCATGCCCATATCCTTCATGCCCAGCAGCGGGCGTTCGCGTAAGGGCGGAACCTCCGCCGCCATGCCGATCCGGGGGCTGAGCGTCGCGCGGACGAGGCCGGATCGGTCGATGGCTTCGGCGATCAGGCCATAGGACTTCGCTTCCGTTGGCCGGATAACCACATCATAGGTTTCGGCGATGCCGATCTGGAACTCGTCGGTATCGACCGGCTGCACATTCTGGCCATCGCATTGCACGACGGTCATCGGCAGGCCGGGCAGACGCACATTGAAATTGGTCATGGCCGAAGCGTTGATGATGCGCAGCCGCACCCGCTCGCCGGGGGTGAAGAGGCCGGTCCAATTCTCCGCCGCGCCATGCCCGTTGACGAGGAAGCTGTAGGTGGAGCCGGTGACGTCCGACACATCGGTCGGGTCCATCCGCATCGCGCTCCATTGGAGGCGCTCCTTGGCGCTCTGATCCTTTCCAGCCAGAAGCCCGGCGAGCGTCTGCCTTTGCATGTTGAAATAGCCGCCCATCTGCTTGAGCCGTTTTAGCAATATGTGCGGATGGATCGGGCTCCAGTCGGACAGGACGATCACATGCTCGCGGTCGCTCTGCACCGGGTCGGGCCCGGCGGGATCGATGATTATCGGGCCGAAATGACCCATCGCCTCCTGCATGCCCGAATGGCTGTGATACCAGTAGGTGCCCGACTGGCGCACCGGAAATTCATAGGTGAAGGTTTCCCCCGGACGGATGCCGGGGAAGCTGACGCCGGGCACGCCGTCCATCTGGAAGGGCAGGATCAGGCCGTGCCAGTGGATCGACGTGTCCTCTTCCAACGCGTTGGTGACCGCGATGCGGACATTCTGCCCCTCCCTAAGCCGGATGAGCGGCGCGGGGAGCGTGCCGTTGACCGTGACGGCGTGGGCGGAACGGCCGCCCGTCGAAAAATGGCTCTTTCCTACCGTCAGCGCGATATGCTCTCCACTGAGCACACCCGGTCCCGTATCCAGGCCCGATGTCCCGCTCCGCGCCCAGGCGGGAAAGGCGCGGGCCAGCGCAACCGCGCCGGCAAGGCCAGCCGCTCCCCGGATCAGGCTGCGACGGTCGACTTCAGACACTATTTCCATGCGGGACCGCGCCTTCCGGCCTTCTTCAAACCCAGCCTTCGAGCACCTGATTGGGCGGGCGGTGCCCATCCGCCCAGCTGCGGATATTGGCTATCACCCGCGCACCGGTGGCGTCGCGGCCCTCGAACGTCGCGGACCCCATATGCGGCAGCAGCACGACATTGGACAGCGCCAACAGGCGCGGATCGACCGCCGGTTCATGGGCGTAGACGTCCAGCCCCGCCCCGGCGATCCGCCCTTCGGCCAGCGCCGCGATCAACGCTGGCTCGTCCGTGATCTCCGCGCGCGAGGTGTTGATGAGATAGGCGTCCGCCGGCATCAGGGCGATCCGCCGCGCGTCGATCATCGCCCGGCTGTCGGCGTTGAGGGGGCAATTGATCGACACGATGTCGCTGCCGCTTAGCAGCGTATCCACATCGGGATGCCAGGCCGCGCCCAGTTCCTGCTCGACCTCGAAAGGCAGGCGATGACGGTTGTGATAGGCGATGGACAGGCCAAAGGCGGCCGCGCGTTTAGCCACCGCCCGGCCGATTCGTCCCATGCCGATGACGCCCAGCTTCTTGCCGCCGATGCGGTGCCCCAGCATCCCCGACGGGCTCCAGCCGGTCCACGCGCCCGACCGCACCAGCTTCTCACCCTCCGCAAGGCGGCGCGGGACGGACAGGATCAACGCCATGGTCATGTCGGCCGTATCCTCGGTCAGCACACCGGGCGTGTTGGTGACGATGATACCCTTTCGCCGGGCCGCGATCAGATCGATATGATCCACGCCGCTGCCGAAGCTGGCGATCAGTTGCAACCGATCCGGCGCGGCGTCGATCAGCGCGGCGTCGATCTGGTCGGTAACGGACGGCACCAGCACGTCGCATTGCGCCATGGCGCGGGTCAGCGCGGCGCGATCCATCGGCACGTCGCCGACGTTGAAGACCGCGTCGAACAATTCCGCCATGCGCGCTTCCACATCGGGAGGCAGACGGCGCGTGATGAGGACGCGCGGCTTGGCGGGGCGCGGTTTTTTGGCCATGCAAGGCCGCTATTCCCCGTGGCGGCGATGGTCAAGCGCTTATGCCCGGCAGGCAAGTCAGCAGTTGTCGGCAAGGGGCGGCGAAGGCTATGATCGCGCCGACATTCAAAGGGGAACAGGTCGACATGAAGTTGTATCTGACGCACGCTGGCATCCTCGCCGCGCTCTGCGTCGCGAGCGGGGCGTGGGCGGCGCCGAAGCCCGTGCCCTACTGGGCTTCGCTCAACCAGGATGAAGCGCGCATGCGGGTGGGGCCCAGCCTCGACTACCCGTCCAGCTGGGTCTATCGCCGCCGCGATCTGCCGGTGAAGGTCGTGCAGGTGCTCGGCCTGTGGCGCAAGATCGAGGACGCAAGCGGCACACAGGGCTGGATGCATGTCCGGCTGCTGAGCGACACGCCGACCGCGATCGTCACCGCCTCCATCGCGCCGATGCGCGAGGCCGCCAGCGATGACTCGCGCACCGTCTATCGCGCGCAAAAGGGCGTGGTGGGGCGGCTTGCCTCCTGCAATAATGGCTGGTGCGCTTTCGAGGTCGCGGGGCAACGCGGCTATATTCGCGCCGGCGACGTCTGGGGCGCGACGCAGTAGCAGCGCCTTCAAACTCCCTTGCGGTCGACGATCGCGAAGCTATCGGCTTCAGCCCTCTCTTCTCCGCTGAGCCGGTCAAGGTGCATCAGCCGCTTCACCAGCGGCGCCAGCGCCATCACCGCCATGCCGACGCCGATCGACCACCAGCCGATCGTTCCGTAGACCGCAAGCACGCCTTCGCGTGAGGCGGAGCCCCGCTCACCCCCCGTCGCAGCCGCGATCATGCCAGCCGCATATTCGCCCAGCGCCAGCGCCAGGAACCAGATTCCCATCATCAGCCCGATCATGCGGGACGGCGTCAGCTTCGACATGGCCGACAGCCCGACCGGCGACAGGCAAAGCTCGCCCAGCGTATGGCAGAGATAGAGGAGGAAGATGAACAGCACCGGCGTTAGCGTCCCCGGCGCGCCGCTCCCGGCCACCAGCACCAGGAATCCCGCGCCGACCAGCGCGAGCGCAATGCCGAACTTGGCGGGCGTCGACGGTTCCCATCCCCGCTTCGCAAGCCATATCCACGCGGCGGCCATGAGGGGGCCGAAGATCAGGATAAAGGCTGCGTTGACCGACTGGAACATGGAAGCGGGCACATCGAAGCCCAGTATCGTCCGGTCGGCATAGCGGTGGGTGAACAGGCTGAGCGACGATCCCGTCTGTTCGTAAAGCCCCCAGAAGAGCGGGTTGACGACCAGCAGGAACAGCACTGCGAGCATCCGGTCACGGCCGATCCGTTCCATTCGCCCGAACGCTTCCCACAATATGTAAAGCACGACCAGTCCGCTCGCCAGCGCCAGCATCCAGCCGACGATCGCATGCTGCTGGATCAGGAACCAGCACAGGACGATCGACAGCAGGCTGAAAAGGTAGACCAGCCATTCGCGGCTGATAAGCCCGCCCATCCGTTCAGCCAGGCGCGCGGGGTCAGGCGGCTCCCCCGCCCCCTGCAACAACGGCTTGGACAATGCGAAGCCGATGACGCCCGCGATCATCCCCACCGACGCCGCGCCGAAACCCCAGTGCCAGCCCCATCGTTGGCCAAGATAACCGCAGATCACCGGGCCGATCGTCGCCCCGACATTGATGCCCATGTAGAAGATCGTATAGGCCGGGTCCCGCCGCATGTCGTCGCGCGGATAAAGCTGGCCCACCAGCGCCGACACGCTCGATTTCAGGAAGCCGGTGCCGGTGATGACCGTCGCCAGCCCCAGCCAGAACAGTCCCCGCCCCATGGTCCCGGCGGCGTCGCCTTCCAGCCCCAGAATGAGGTGACCGACGGCGATGACGATGCCGCCGAACAGCACCGCCTTGCGCTGCCCGAGATAACGGTCGGCAAGATAGCCGCCCATCAGCGGCGAGATGTAGATCAGCGACATATAGGCGCCGTAGACATAGCTCGCGTCGCGATCGGAAAAGAGGAAATGCTGCGTCAGGTAGAAGATCAGCAGCGCGCGCATGCCGTAGAAGGAAAAACGCTCCCACATCTCCACGAAGAACAGCAGGAACAGCCCGCGCGGATGGCCCAGCCATGTCTTCGAAGGTGGAGATACTGTCATCGCAGCGGAACCTAGAGCCGAAATCACACAACTGTCAAAGAGCGTCCTCGCCCTTGCGTCGCGCTTCCCTTCACGCCATCTGGAGCGCCATGTTCAACGACGCCTCCACTCCGCTGTCCCTGCTGCGCACCCGCCGCTCCGGCAAGCCCCGCGACCTGATCGCCCCCGGCCCCGATGCGGACCAGCTGCGCCAGATACTGGAGATCGCCCTGCGCACGCCCGACCATGGCAAGCTCGCGCCGTGGCGGTTCGTCATCGTGCCCCTGGACCGCCGCGATGCGTTGGCCGATCTTCTGGACACCGCCTACCGCGCCGAAAAGCCCGATGCGGGGCGGCTGGAGCTGGAGGCGATGCACCAGTTCGCGCATCAGGCGCCGGCGCTGGTCGTGGCGCTCGCCGCGCCGGTCAGCGGCAGCAAGATCCCGGTCTGGGAACAGGAATTGTCGGCAGGCGCCGCGATCATGAACCTGCTCCATGCGACCCACGCGCTCGGCTTCGCCGCAGGATGGCTGACCGGCTGGCCCGCCTATAATGAAGACGTCCGCGCCGCCTTCGCCAAAGATGACGAACGGATCGCCGGCTTCATTTTCATCGGCACGCCGGGCAAAGCGCAGGAAGAACGCCCCCGGCCGGAATATGACAGCATAGTTTCGCTCTGGGACAGGTAGTTGCGCGGTGCCCCCAGTTACGTAGGGGCCTTCGGCTTGACGTGCGTGGCTGTATTATGCCACTGATGCACCATGGTCGAGGATTCCAAGCCCGTCTATCTCAGGCTGCGCGACATAGTCGCAGCCGCAATATTGGACGGCGCATATGCAGACGGCGACATGTTGCCATCGGTCCGCGCCCTTGCCGCGCAGCAGGGCGCCAACCCGCTGACTGTGGCCAAGGCCTATCAATGGTTCCAGGATAACGGGCTGATCATCGTCAAGCGAGGCGTCGGCATGTTTGTGGCCGAAGGGGCCACCCGTCGCCTGCGCGAGGCGGAACGCCGCCACTTCATAGAGAGCATTTGGCCGCCGGTCGCCGACCAGATCAAGCGCCTTGGCATTTCCAACGAAGAACTCGGCCTGCAACAGGCTGAGCAGGCTTAACGCGCCGCCAGTTTTTCGCCCCTAGCCCTGACCGTTGCATAGGCCTGCGCCAGATGCGCGCGCGGCACGGGGTGTTCGGGCGCCAGCGCCACCGCCTTTTCCAGCAGGTCGACCGCCGCCTGCCTCCCCTGCCCGCTCGCCAGCAGCGTCCAGCCGTATACGTCCACCGTCACGGGATTGGCGGGCATCAGGCGATAGGCGCGGGCGGCGTAGCTGCGCGCGCGGGCGGGATCGCCCGCCTCCAGCATCGCCCGAGCCAGATCGGCCAGCAACAACGCGTCGCTGCTACCCAGCCGCGCCTGCACGGCCCGCAACAGCCGCAATGCGCCCTTCCAGTCCCGCGCCTGCATCAAGGCCGCCGCAGCCAGCCGCTGCGCCTCCACATCATTGGGATTTTGCGTCAGGAACAGTCGGACGACCTGCGCAGATCGGGTGGCATCGCCCAGCCTCTGCCACGCCGCGGCAAGCCGCAGCGCCGCCTCCCGCGAAAAGCGGATGTTCGCGCCATTCTCATAAGCCCGCGCGGCTTCGCGCACTTGCCCGCTAGCCTGTAGCGCATCGCCCAGCGCCAGCCAGGCCGCCGGCGCGCCGGGATTGGCCCGGTTGAGCAGGCGCGCCCGCTCCACCGCCTCGCCGGGGCGCCCCATGCTGAGCAGCGCGCGAATATAGGGGATATTCTCCCGCGCCGATCCGGCATCAGGCGGTGGCGCTCCCCCAGCGATCTGGGCATCCCGCGGACTGGCGAACGGTTCGGCGGCGGGCCGCACCGGCCAGGCGGCGCGCGCCAACATGTCCTGCGCCATATCCGTCTTGCCCATCGCCTCCTGCACCCGCGCGGCGAGGGTCAGGACATAGGGATCGGCATCGCGCTGCGCGACCAGCGGCGCTAATGCGGCAGCGGCGGCGGCATGATCGCCCGCCTCATGATGCGCGCGCGCCAACAGCGTGCGCGCGGTTCCATTGTCAGGCTGATCGGCCACCAGCGGCGAAAGCGACTGGACGGCAAGCACCGCATTGCCATTTTTCAGTTGAAGAACGCCCCGCAGCAGCATCGTCGCGGGTTCCCCGTCCAGCCTGCCGCGCGTCCGTTCCAGCAGGGCGCGGGCAAGCTCTATCCGCCCGGCGCGCGCGGCCATCACCGCCTGCATCAACCATGCCCGCGCATTGGCGGGATCGATCGCGAGCAGGCGGCGCGTCGCGCTCAGCATCCGGCTCGCTTCACCCATGTCGGCGAGCGTGGCGGCATATTGCTCCAGCGCGGGCGCATCCTCAGGCCTCAATTCCAACGCGCGTTCGAACCACGGCAGGGAGGCCGCCAGCCCATATTGGTCGCGGGCCAGTTCGCCACGCAGCGTCAACGCCTTGACGCTCTGCGGAGCAAGGGCGAGCGCCCGCTCCGCCGCCATGATCGCGCCTGCCTCATCGCCAACCGCCCGGCGGAACCGGCCAAGCGCCGCCCAATTATCCGGATCGGCCGGAGCCAGTTTCAAAGCCCGGTCAAACGCCTCGTTGGCGGAAACCACTTCGCCTTTCGCGAGCCACGCCCGCCCCGCCACGCGCGCGGCGATCGCGGCGGCCTTGGTGGGGATTTCCTCGTCCATGGCCTCGCGCAAGGCTCCGTCGGCGTCACCCTGCAACAACAGCGCTTCGGCCATCAGGTGCCGCGTCGCCGCCGCGCTGCCGCCCAGCCGACGCGCCCGTTCAATCTCCGCCCGCGCGCCGTCGCCATCGCCCAGGTCCAGCAATGCGCGCGCCTGTGCGATGCGCGCCGCCACCGATCGCGGATGCGCCCAGATCGCGTTCATCAGCTCCACCCGCGCCGTGCGCGCATCCCCCTTGCCCAGCGCGGCGATACCGCGCGACAAGGCGGCCTCGCCCTCATGGCGATGCCATTGCCACAGCGCCGCGAGCGACAGCAGGACAGCCGCCAGCGCGGCTAACAGGATAAGGCGCTTGCGACTCATGGGGCGCTCAGTTCTGCATCTGATATTGTTTGAGCAGGTCGTAGAGCGTGGGCCGGCTGATCCCCAGCATCTTGGCGGCCCCAGATATATTGCCGTCGGTCCGGGCGATCGCCCGGCGGATGGCGCGCCGGTCCGCCATTTCCCGGGCGGCTTTCAAGTTGACGACATCGTTCCCCGCCATCCGATCGCCATCTAGGTCGAGATCGGCGGCGGTCACCAGCTTGC
>DASVOF010000043.1:0-8722 GCA_036383495.1 Sphingobium sp.
CCGACATGGCGTCGTTCATCAGGTCGTATTTCGACGCGACGTTGGAGAAGACGGCGCGGACCATCCCCTGCTTTTCAGAGGCGTCGACGTCGCGATAGCCGAAGGAAGCGGTTTCGTTCATGGCCGTGCCTCCTAGAGCATTTTCAAGTCCGGAGGAAACACCCCATATCGGCTAAAATGTCCGCAGCGGCGGGCGGAACTTTTCCCTGTCCTGCAAGCCCGCCGTGGGGCTACAGCCTCTCGATGGACCGCATGCCGGATATTATTGATGCCTGAGCTTCCAGAAGTCGAAACCACCGTCGCGGGTCTGCGCACCGTATTGGAGGGCAGCGTGCTGACCCGTGTCGAGCCGCGCCGCGCGGACCTGCGCTTTCCGATCCCGGTCGATCTGCGCCAGCGGCTGACCGGCGCGACCGTGACCGCCCTCTCGCGCCGGGCGAAATATGGCCTCATCGAAACCGACCGGGGCGACATGATGATCTTTCACCTGGGCATGTCGGGTCGCTGGCGAATCGACCCGGCGGAGATTGGCGCACACGATCATCTGCTGATCGAAACGGGGGGCGGCAGGCTGCTTTCGCTCAACGATCCACGCCGCTTCGGCTCGCTCGACCTGGTTCGCAGCGACGCGTGGCAGGCTTATGGACCCTTCACCCGCATGGGGCCGGAGCCGCTGGGGCCGGATTTTTCGGCGGATGCTCTCGCAAGCGCTCTCAAGGGCAAGGGGGCGTCGATCAAGGCGGCGCTGCTCGACCAGCGCGTCGTCGCGGGGCTGGGCAATATCTATGTCTGCGAAGCGCTCAACATGGCCGGAATCGCGCCGCCGCGGGAAGCGGGGCGGATCAGCCGCCCGCGCCTCGTCCTGCTGGTCGAATCGATTCGCGAGGTGTTGACCGCTGCGATCGCGGCGGGCGGCTCCACCCTGCGCGATTATGCGCGGCCCGATGGCGAGCTGGGCTATTTTTCGAAGCAATGGCGGGTCTATGGCCGGGAAGGCGAAAGCTGCGGCTGCGGCGGCGTCATTCGCCGCCGCGTTGATGGCGGACGGTCGACCTTTTACTGCCCGAAATGCCAGAGATAGCGTGGGCCGGGCGGTTGACGCTCCGGCCGATCCCCTGTAAGGGGCGCACCTTCACGAGGCTGACCGGCGATTCCGGCTGGGCCTTTCCATGAGATTTGACGAGACCGAAGGACTGTAAATGGCCAACACGCCGCAAGCCAAGAAGCGCATCCGTCGCAACGCCCGCCGCGCCGAAATCAATGGCGCCCGCATCAGCCGGATCCGCACCCTGGTGAAGAAGGTCGAGGCTGCGCTTGACGCCGGCGACAAGGACGCCGCGACCAGCGCCCTGCAGACCGTTCAGCCCGAACTGGCTCGCGGCGTCGCCCGTGGCGTGCTGCACAAGAATACCGCGGCCCGCAAGTTCGGCCGCCTGACGAAGCGCGTCGGCGCGCTCGGCTGAGCCGCACCACTCTCGTCGTCAAATATTGATAGGCCCGTCCCGCCAATAGCGGGACGGGCTTTTTTCATGCGCCGTTCATCGATCCGTCATGTGACGAAGCGCGCATTTTCGGCGATTCCCGCGTGATTCGCCTTTTTCCCGGCTGACGGGATTCGTCTTAATATACTGAAAAATAACAAGTTTTCGGCGAACCGTTCCTTTTCCGCAGTTTTCCGCGTCAATGTCTTTATTTCATATTTTTGACCGGCCCCGCCCTTGATCGGGCGAAGAATCCCTGTCTATTTTCAATCCTCTGATCGCCATTCGAATCGATTTCCGGCGATCGTCAGAAGATTAATTGGCGCGAGGTAGATTGGAAAAGCGGAGCTTTTTCAAAATGTTTCCTTGCGTCTGGACGCCCCCGGTCAACGGGGGCGCAGTTGATGGGGGTCGGCTGTTTTATGAAGGGTATCGCGGCAGTGGCAGGAGTTTTGAGCGTTCAGGATGCGCAGGACCATGCGCGTCTGGAAGCCGCCTGGGCCACGATCCGGGCGGGTCTCCGTCGCGACATCGGCGCGCGCATGTTCGATCAGTGGCTCAAGGCCGCGCAACTGGGCGACTATTGCGCCGAATCGCAGACGCTGGACCTGCTGTTCGCGTCGGACTTCACGGCGAACTTCGTCTCGGGCCATTTCGGCGAGCGCCTGCGCATGGCGTGGCGCGCTGCCGGAACGGGCGTGCGCGAAGTGCGGCTGCGGCGTGCGCCCAATGCGGTCGGACCCCGCCTGCTGGAAGTGGCCGCGGGTGAAGAGCCGGCCGAACCGACCGTCGTGCAGGCTGACGGGCCCGCCGCCTGCAATTTCCAGCCGCGTCACAGTTTCGATGATTTCGTGACCGGCGAGACCAACCATCTCGCCTTTTCCGCCGCGCAGGCGATGGCCGCCGACGCCCCGCCGCGCTTTAGCCCGCTGTTCATCCATGGCGGCACGGGGCAGGGCAAGACCCACCTGCTGCACGCCATCGCGCAGAGCTTCTCCGCGCATTCGCCCACAGCGACGGTACTCTACATGTCGGCCGAACGGTTCATGATGGAATTTGTGAACGCGATGCGGGCCAATGAAACCATGTTGTTCAAGGGGCGGCTGCGCGCGGCGCGTTTGCTGCTGATCGACGACATCCAGTTCATCGCGGGCAAGGGCTCCACGCAGGAGGAGTTCCTGCACACGATCAACGACCTGATCGATTCGGGCGCCCGCATCGTCATCACCGCGGATCGCGCCCCGCAGCTGCTCGATGCGATCGATCCGCGCATCCTTTCGCGGCTCGCAGGCGGCCTGGTCGCCGACATCCGTCCCGCCGCCCTTGACCTGCGGCTGGCGATTCTGGAGGCCAAGCGCGCCATCGCCGGCGATCCGCCGGTGCCGGACGCGGTAGTGGACTTCCTGGCGCGCTCGATCCGCTCGAACGTCCGCGAACTGGAAGGGGCGTTCAACAAGCTTATCGCCTATGGCCAGCTTACTGGGCGCTCCATCGACCTGGAATTCGCCCAGAGCATGTTGGCCGACGCCGTGCGCGCCAACGCGCGCCGGATCACGGTCGACGAAATTCAGAAGGTTTGCGCCGCCCATTACAAGATCGACGCGTCCGAAATGCGCTCCAAGCGCCGCGCCCGCGCGGTCGCGCGCCCGCGCCAGGTGGCCATGTATCTCGCCAAGAAGATGACGCCGCGTTCGCTGCCGGAGATCGGTCGAATCTTCGGCGGGCGCGACCATAGCACCGTGATCCACGCGGTCCGCACGATCGAGGAACTGCGCCAGACCAACGCCGACATCGACGCGGACATCCGCGCCCTGTTGCGGCAGCTGGAAAACTGACGGCTGACAGGATGGGGGCAAGCGGATTAGGGTGCGAACCATGATCCGGCATCTCGCTTTCCTGCTCGCAGCTTTCCTGTCCTTCTCGCCCGCACTGGCACAATCTGCTGCTCCGCCGCCATCAGACGTGCGGGTCGCCCTGGAAACGGCGGCGGGGCGCGTCATCGTGGCGGTGCATGTCGGCAAGGCGCCGATCACCGCCGCCAATTTCCTGCGCTATGTCGACCAGAAGCGGTTCGATGGCGCGCTTTTCTATCGCGGCGTGGGATCGGCGGACTATGGCTTCGTGCAGGGCGGGGCGCAGAATGACCCAAAGCGCGTGCTGCCGCCGATCAAGCATGAGCCCACCACGCAGACCGGCCTCACCCATGATCGAGGCGCCTTATCCATGGCCCGCTATGCGCCGGGCAGCGCGACGGGGGACTTCTTCATCGTCCTGGGCAGCATGCCGGCCATGGACGCGCATCCGCAAGCCCCCGGCGACAATCAGGGCTTCGCCGTCTTCGCCCATGTCGTGGAGGGGCTGGAGGTCGTGCAGGCCATTCTCGCCGCGCCCAAATCGCCGACGGCGGGCGAAGGCGTGATGAAGGGACAGATGCTGGAGCAGCCCGTCAGGATATTGAGCGCCCGCCGCGTTCCGTAAAGACTGAAGGCAAAAAAACAGCCCGGCGATCGAGGACCGCCGGGCCGATGGACTTGGCTGGGAGCCGTCCATTTTGGAAGAACCGTTCAGCCCTTCTTTTCGGGCGGCAGGGTGATCTTCACATTCTCGCCATTCTGACCGGGGAAGCCGGTGAACATGGCGTCGATCAGGTTCGGCACCAGATAGGTCAGCCTGTTCGACAGCGACTGGGCGCTCGCCTTGCCTTCGAACAGGCGGCGGTTGTCGGCGGCGCGATCGATCTTCATGCTGAGGTCGCTGGTATAGACCGTGTAGCTGTCCATGTCGGAATAGCCGCCCGCGCCGAAAAGCCACGGATCATAGAAGCCATAGCCCCACGGACGGCCCCAGCGGCCACGCCAGCCCCAGCCGCCATAAAAGAAGGGATCAGGCGCGCCGAAGCCCGTCGACCTTATCCTTTCGCGGCCATTATCGACGCGGTAGGCGACGCGGACGATCAGGTCGGCGCGGGCCGGGTCGGCCGCCACGACATAGCCAGTCTGCGTCAGCCGCTGACCCACCAGCCCTGCATATTGCGAGAATTCGAGGCCGCCAGCCAGACGCGGATCGTCGGCGATGATGGTGAAGCTCTGCCCGGCGGGAGCGGGCAGTTGCTGGAAGCGGGCGACGTCCGCCTTGAAGGAGGAAGCGCAACCCGAAAGCGCCACCAGCGCCAGAGCGGGCGCGGCGACCAGAGCGATCTTATTGAAATGGATCATCTTCATGCGTCCTGTATCGGGCGAACAGCCCGTCAAACATTCTAGCGCCCTGCCATAGCAAAACGCAACTGAACATCATTTGAACGCTCGAAACGGGCGAACGGGCGCAAATCATGTCCTGCCATCCATCAGGACGGCGCGGACACGGCCTTCCCGTCAATTTCTAATTTTCAGGTGCAGGCGGCTTGCGGATTTCTCGACTGAGCGGTTGCGATGCAATGAGTTGATCAAGCTTAATATTGATCTGGCGAACCGATTCGTCCTGCCTTTCATCGCGATCCAGCTGTGTCTGCCGTATATCAGCCAATGAGATACCGGCGCTGAAGCGGGTGCCTCCAAATGCGAGTGCGGCAAGCAGAATGCCCACGATGCTCGCCGCCGTACCTATCATCGTCCACGTTGTAGGCAGTTTGGCGATATCGCCGCGCAGCTTTTCAAATTCGGATTTCATCTCCGCCAGATTTTGAGCGTCTCTGGCGTCGACATACTCTTTCATTGACGGTTCCATGCCACCTGATTTGCCACCTCCGCCACCATGTTTCAAGGGCAGCTCGGGCTCATCTACCGGGAAACGCCGATTTCGTTCCTGCATCCGTTTGAACATGTCGGCTTTGTCAGAAACATTATTCACTATCCGTTTCTCCCGCCTCGTAACCTGCAAGTTGATCGAACATTCCCGAGAGTTCGTCGGCGTGTTTGTGTATATCTTGAAGTTGTTTCGAAAATTCTGTTTTGTCGGCGTTTTCCAAAGAGCGCAAAGCAAGATATATAGACCGTAATGCTAGAGTTGCTGACATGCAGGTATCTGCAAGTTCAGATCGAGTTGCTGGTTCGTCCCATCGAGTAGTGTCAAATGGCATTGCATTTCCAATCTCGAGAAATAACTGTTAGTCGCGCACTAATTGTTGCCGAGCGAGCTTAGCGCATCAGGCCCATCGCGTCATAAGCGGCGCGCAGGGTGGGTTCGGCCGCCGCCCTCGCCTTCGCCGCGCCCTTTTCCAGGATCGCGTCGAGCGCCGCGTCGTCGGTGCGCAACTCCATGAATCGTGTGCGGATGGGACGGAGCGTTTCGACCAGAAGTTCGCCCAGCGCAGGCTTGAACGCACCGAAACCCTTGCCCGCAAACTCGGCGCAGACGGCGTCGGTGGTGACGCCCGCCAGCGTCGCATAAATGCCGACAAGATTATTCGCTTCCGGTCGTCCGGCGAGCCCTTCGGCGGTTTCGGGCAGCGGCTCTGGATCGGTCTTGGCCTTCTTCACCTTTTGCATGATCGCGTCATCATCGTCGGTAAGGTTGATGCGGCTCATGTCCGAAGGGTCGGACTTGGACATCTTCGCCGTGCCGTCGCGCAGCGACATGATGCGTGCTGATTCCTTCGGGATGATGGGATCGGGCAGGGTGAACAGCTCGACGCCGAAATCCGTGTTGAACTTGGTGGCGATGTCGCGCGCAAGTTCCAGATGCTGTTTCTGGTCCTCGCCCACCGGCACATGGGTGGCGTTATATGCCAGGATATCGGCCGCCTGGAGCACCGGATAGACGAACAGGCCGATCGACGCGCCTTCCCGGTCCTTGCCCACCTTGTCCTTGAACTGGGTCATGCGGTTGAGCCAGCCGATGCGGGCGGTGCCGTTCAGCAACCAGCACAGTTCCGCATGGGCGGGCACCCGCGCCTGGTTGAAGAGGACGGAACGGTCCGGATCGATCCCGGCGGCGACCAGCGCGGCGGCCATGTCGCGCACGTTGCGGATGCGCTGCTCACGTCCTTCATGCACGGTGATCGAATGCATGTCGGCGAGGAAGAAGAAGCACTGGCTCTCGCTATCCATCTCATCCTGCATCCGCACCCAATTGCGGATCGCGCCCAGATAATTGCCCAGGTGCAGATTGCCGGTCGGCTGGATGCCGGAAAGGACGCGCATTCTTCTATCCGTTCTCTTGTTTGCTGGTGGAGCCCCGTCGGCGCATCAGCGCCTTGAGGTCGGACACCCGATAGGCGCCCGTGAGGAAACAGGCCACTCCGTAAAGCGCGACGCCTGCGCCGACAAGCGTGGCGAGCGCGATATAGCGCGTCATCATCGCCCCGCCGAGCCACGGATCGAGCAGGTTTTCTCCGGCGAACAGCGCCGCGCCCATGGCGACCGCAGCCATGGCGAGCCGTGGCAGACGCCGCCGCAATTGCGCGTCGGCGGCAAAATGCCCCCGCTTCACCAGCGTCGAATAGAGCATGGCGACATTGACGGTGGACGAGAGCGCGGTCGCGAGCGGCGGCCCGACATGACCGGCGATCGGGATCAGCACGAAATTGCCGATGATGTTGATCAGGATCGACAGCATCGCATAGCGCACCGGGGTCTTCGTATCGCCGCGCGCATAATAGCCGGGCGTCAGCACCTTCACGAGCACATAGGAGGGTAGGCCGATGGAGAAGGCGGATAGCGCCCATCCGCAACGCTGCGCGTCCTCCGCCGTGAAGCGGCCATATTGGAACAGGCCGCGCACGATCGGTTCCGCCACCGTGATGAAGGCGATGGTGGCGGGCAGCGTCAGGAACAGCGCCAGTTCGATGCCCCGGTTCTGCGTCTCCATGGCCACCTGCTCCTGCCCGGTCGACAGTAGGCGTGAAATGGTGGGCAGCAATATGGTGCCAAGGCCGATGCCGATCAGCCCCAGCGGCAACTGGTTCAGCCGGTCGGCATAATAAATGTAGGTGATGGAGCCCGACGCCAGCAGCCAGCCCGACAGGGCGGTGGAGATCAGCAGGTTGATCTGGGCCGCGCCGGCGCCCGCCGCCGCCGGCACGATCAGGCGCAGCAGTTCACGCACATCGGCGTCGAGGCGCGGCCGCTTGATCTTCATCGAAACGCCCGCGCGGCGGCAGGCCCAGATGAGCCAGATCAGTTGCAGCGCCCCGCCGACCGTGACGGACATCGCCTGCACCCGCGCCGTTTCATATTCGTTCGCGCCGTGGAACAGCCAGAGACCGGCGATCATGGCGACATTCAGGAGGATCGGCGCGGCGGCGTTCACCCAGAATTTGTCGAGCGAGTTCAATATGCCGCCCAGCAGCGAGGCCAGGCTGATCAGCGCCAGATAGGGCAAGGTGAGGCGCGATAGCATGACCGCGAAGGCGAACTGTTCGGGTGTGGGATGCTGACGGGAAAAACCGCCGGAGAGCAGCCAGGTGATCGGCCACGCCGCCGCGATCAGCAGCGCGGTGGACGCCAGCAGCACCGGCAGCAGCACGGCCAAAGCCCGTTCGGCGAAATGATAGCCCGCCGCAATGCCGCCCGGCCCCGCCGCCTTGCGATTGAACATCGGGATGAAGGCGGCGGAAAAAGCGCCCTCGGCAAAGAGGGCGCGGAACATGTTGGGGAGGCGGAAGGCGACGCCGTTGAATGCGTCCGACGCGAAGCCCGCGCCGACATAACGCGCGGCGAGAGAATCGCGCACCAGCGCCAATATGCGGCTGACAAGCGTGAGCCCGCCAACCGAGCCAAGGGCTTTGACGAGCTTCATGATTACCTTCCCCCCGTTCGCCCTGAGCCTGTCGAAGGGCTGCACTTCTTCTTCATCAGAAGAAAGTGGAGGGCCCTTCGACTGCCTGCTTGCAGCAGGCGCTCAGGACAGGCTTCGACAAGCTCAGCCCGAACGGAGGAAAGAGTCATTCCCAGACTCAGGCGTTGCCCGCCGGTTCGCCCGTGGTCTGCGCCAGCGCCTGCGCCTGCTGCACATAGAGGCCGCCGAAATCGATCGGGTCAAGCAGCAGCGGCGGGAAGCCGCCGTCGCGGATGGCGTCGGCCAGCACGCGGCGAGCGAAGGGGAAGAGAAGACGCGGCGCTTCGGCGAAGGCGAGCCCCGCCGCCAACTCGCCTTTCTCCCCGACCTTGCGATTGAACATCGGGATGAACGCGGCGGAAAAGGCGCCTTCCGCGAACAGGGCGCGGAACATGTTGGGCAGGCGGAAGGCGACGCCGTTGAACGCGTCGGAGGCGAATCCCGCACCGACATAGCGCGCGGCGAGA
>DASVOF010000044.1:0-1605 GCA_036383495.1 Sphingobium sp.
GCTGCCGGAGCAGCGCGACGATTTCGCGCAGATTTTCATGGTGATGGCGGGCCTGCCCGTCACCATCCGCCTGCTCGATCCGCCGCTGCACGAATTCCTGCCGCATGGCGAAGCGGAGTTCGAGGAAGTGGCCAAGGCCGCCGGCGTTGGGGTGGACGCGCTCAAGCGCCGCGCCGCCGAACTGCACGAGTTCAACCCGATGCTCGGCCATCGCGGTTGCCGTCTTGGCGTCACTTACCCTGAAATCTACGAGATGCAGGCCCGCGCGATCTTTGAGGCCGCGCTGATCGTCAAGCAGCGCAGCGGCGACGCCCCGATCCCGGAAATCATGATCCCGTTGGTGGCGACACGCAAAGAACTGGAACTGATGAAGGCGATCGTCGATCGCGTCGCCAGCGAGGTTTTCGCCGAGCAGGGCGCGTCGGTCGAATATCTGGTTGGCACCATGATCGAACTGCCGCGCGCGGCGCTGAAGGCCGGTGAGATCGCCCAGGTGGGCGAATTCTTCTCCTTCGGCACCAACGACCTGACGCAGACGACCATCGGCATCAGCCGCGACGATGCGGGCCGCTTCCTGACGCAATATGTGGACAAGGGCATTTTCGCCCGCGACCCGTTCGTCAGCATCGATGTCGAGGGCGTGGGCGAACTCATCGAACTGGCCGCCGAACGCGGGCGGGCGACGCGGCCGGGCATCAAGCTCGGCATTTGCGGCGAGCATGGCGGCGATCCGGCTTCGATCGCCTTCTGTGAGGGCATCGGGCTCGATTATGTGTCGGCCTCGCCCTATCGTGTGCCGATCGCCCGCCTCGCCGCCGCTCAGGCCGCACTGGCGAAGAAGTAATGGGGGAAGGGGCGGGACGCGGTTCCGCCCCTTTCTGAATCGGGCTGCGCCTTCTTTGATCCGGCCTCTTGGAATGCCTGAAAAGCGCGCAAAAATCAGGCGCGGCGCGGTTGACCAAAAAAAGTAAAAAAGGGGCTTGCCCAATCATCCCCCCCCCTCTATCTGCCGCTGCACAACGCGCCCGTAGCTCAGCTGGATAGAGCATCAGACTACGAATCTGAGGGTCGGACGTTCGAATCGTTCCGGGCGCACCACCTACCCCCGCAGAAAAGCTGGATTTACTGCAAGTGTGCCGTGCCAGCTTTGTCACGCTTGTTCTCGGTAAACGTAGGAACTCGAAGAGCCCCATTGCTACTCTCCGTTGAGTGGTTCGCGGCCTTTGAACCATTCGAAGCGAAGCCCGCAGCTGCAGCCAGATCGGCGGCGCTGGTGTGGACATAACGCTTCACGGTGATTGAGATGTCCGAGTGCCCTAGCCACCGCTGGATGATGTCGATAGCGACCCCACGGCGGCGCAGGCGGCTCGCGCAGGTGTGCCGCAGGGTGTGTAGGACCACGTCGTCGATGTCCAGGTTCCGGGCCTGCATATCCTTTCGGATGTAGTCCCACAGCTGCCACGCCCCGCCGGGCTTGAAGGGGAACCACTTACCCCCGCCGGATTGCATGGAGAGGAGCGGGGCGAGCGCCATGACCTCTTCGTTCAAGGGCACCTGTCGGGGCCTGCCGTTCTTCGCCTCTTCCTTGCGGACGCCGTGGAAGGT
>DASVOF010000045.1:0-22684 GCA_036383495.1 Sphingobium sp.
TCGCGCATCTGCAGGATGCAGGCGAAACCGCCGATCGTCATCACGACATAGATGGCCATATAGCTCATCGTCGCGGCGACACCGGCGGGCGTAGCGGCCGACAGGCCGATCAGCGCGAAACCGACATTGTTGATCGACGAATAGGCCATCAGGCGCTTGATATTGGTCTGGCCGATCGCCGCGACCGCGCCGAAGATGATCGAGGCGAGCGCCACGAAGATCACGATCTGCTGCCAGTCGAGCCCGGCCGGACCCAGCGCCTCGATCGCGACGCGCACGGTCAGCGCCATGGCGGCGACCTTGGGCGCGCTGCCGAAGAAGGTCGTCACCGGGGTCGGCGCGCCTTCATAAACGTCGGGCGTCCACATGTGGAACGGCACCGCGCTCATCTTGAACGCCAGACCGGCCAGCAGGAATACGAGGCCGAACAGCTCGCCCTTCGACACGCCCTCGCCCAGCGCGACGGCGATGCCGTCAAATCCGGTGGTGCCGGTGAAGCCGTAAAGCAACGCCGTGCCGTAGAGCAGGATGCCGCTCGCCAGGCTTCCCAGCACGAAATATTTGAGACCGGCTTCGGACGACCGCTCATCCTGGATCATGAAGCTCGCCAGCACATAGGCGGCGAGGCTCTGCATCTCCAGCCCGACATAGAGCGTCAGCAGGTCGCCCGCCGACACCATCATGCCCATGCCGATGCTGCTGAACAGGATCAGGATCGGATATTCGGGACGCAACACGCCGCTGGTCAGGAAGTAACGCGGCGCCAGCAGGATCGCGGCGGCGGCGGCGGCGTAGATCAGCACCTTGGCGAAGACGGAAAAGGCGTCGGCGCGCACCAGCCCGTCAAAGGCGAGCGGACCATGGGCGAGCGACGTGCACAGCGTCAGTCCAGCGACCGCGAGGGTCAGGACCGACAGCCAGTTGATAACCCGCGCCGTGGCGTCGCCGCCATAGGCCGCGATCATCAGCAGGACGAGACCGCCGGTGCTGAGCACCAACTCGGGCAGAACGGCCAGGAGGGAAGCGGAATCAAACATCAGTGCGCCTCCCCATGCGCTGCGGCTTCTTCATGAACAGCATGACCTTCGGGCTTCGGCGCGCCCAGCTTGAGAGCGGAATCGCCTACAGGCGCAGCGGCGGCAAGACGGGCTTCCAACGCGCGAATGTCGAACCGCATCGGGCTGAGGAAAGTCTCCGGATAGACGCCCATCCACAGCACGGCGGCCGCGATCGGAGCCAGCAACCACATCTCCCGCACCGAAAGATCAGGCATGGCGGCGGCATCGGCATTCTTCTGATCACCGTAGCAAATGCGGCGATAGAGATAGAGCATATAGGCCGCGCCCAGGATGATGCCCGTGGTGCAGGCCAGCGCGACCCAGCTCGACACCTGATAAATGCCCATCAGCGACAGGAATTCGCCCACGAAATTGCTGGTGCCCGGCAGGCCCACCGACGCCATGGTGAACAGCAGGAACAGCGTCGCATAGCGCGGCATGTTGATCGCAAGACCGCCGTAACGCGAAATCTCACGCGTGTGCAGCCGGTCGTAGATGACGCCGACGCACAGGAACAGCGCGCCCGAAACCAGACCATGGCCCAGCATCACCATCATCGCGCCTTCAATGCCCGGCTGGTTGAACGCGAACAAGCCAACCGTCACGATCGCCATATGCGCGACCGACGAATAGGCGATCAGCTTTTTCATGTCGGTCTGCACCAGCGCGACGAGGCTGGTGTAGATCACCGCGACGATCGACAGGCCCCACACCAGCCACGACAGCTGCGCCGATGCTTCCGGGAACATCGGCAGCGAGAAGCGGATGAAGCCGTAACCGCCCATCTTGAGCAGCACGCCCGCCAGGATGACCGAACCCGCCGTCGGCGCCTGAACGTGCGCGTCGGGCAGCCAGGTGTGGACCGGCCACATCGGCATCTTGACCGCAAAGCTGGCGAAGAAGGCGAGGAACAGCCAGGTCTGCACATCCGGATCGAAATTATAGGCCATCAACGTCGGGATGTCGGTGGTGCCCGCGTCATGCACCATCCACATCATCGCGATCAGCATCAGCACCGATCCGAGCAGCGTGTAGAGGAAGAATTTGTACGAAGCGTAGATACGGTCCGCGCCGCCCCAGATGCCGATGATCAGGTACATCGGGATCAGCCCGGCCTCGAACATCACATAGAAAAGGTAGAGATCCTGCGCCGTAAAGACGCCGATCATCAGCACCTCCATGAACAGGAAGGCGGCCATATATTCGCCGACCCGCTTCTCGATCGCGCGCCAGCTCGCCCCGATGCAGATCGGCATCAGGAACACGGTCAGCGCGATCAGCACCAGCGCGATGCCGTCAATCCCCAGCGACCAGGCGAATTTCCCGAAAATATGGGCATATTCGTGGAACTGCCACTGCGCCGCGCCGCTCGACTGGTCGAAGCTCGCCCAGAGCACAACGCCCAGCGCGAGGTCGACCAGCGTCGCCAACAGCGCGATCCAGCGCGCCTGATTGGCGCCCGCATAGAGACAGGCGATGGCCCCCGCCATCGGCACTGCCATCATCAGGGAAAGGATGGGGAAGCCGTCCATTATCGTGTCATCGCCCAGGTTGCGGCCGCGGCGAGCCCGATCAGCATCACCAGCGCGTAGGTGTAGAGGTAGCCGGACTGAAGCCGACGGGTGACTTTATTGCCCTGCACCACCAGCGCGGCGAGGCCATTGGGCCCGAAGCGGTCGATGAAGCCGACGTCGCCGAACTTCCAGAAGAAACGGCCGATGGCGAAGGCGGGCTTGACGAACAGGAAGTGGTAAATCTCGTCAAAATACCATTTGTTGAGCAGGAACTGATACAGCACCCCGAACTCGGCGACGAAACGCCGCGGCCAGTCGGTGTTCCTGATGTAGCTCAGCCACGCCAGCACAAAGCCCGTCAGCATCACCGCGAAGGGCGCGAATTTGACCCAGGTCGGCACTTCGTGCGCGGCATGCATCAGGTGGCTGTCGAACGCCAGCGCGCCCTTCCAGAACGCGACACCGCCCTCTGCCCCGACGAACTGCTCGTGGAAAATAAAGCCCGCGAACACCGCGCCCAAGCTCAGCACGACGAGCGGGATCAGCATGACCCACGGGCTCTCATGCGGATGATAGCCCCCAGTGCCGGTCGCCGCATGGCCGTGATCGTCATGATGGCCATGGCCGTCATGCTCGGTCTCTTCCTCCGGCGATTCATGATGGCCGTGGATCGCATGCTGGATATGCTCGGAAGCCGCCCAGCGGGCTTTTCCGAAGAAAGTCAGGAACACCAGACGCCAGCTGTAGAAGCTGGTCAGCAGCGCCGCGAACACGCCGACGAGGAACGCGCCCGTGCCCGCGCCGCCCGCCGCAAAGGCGGACTCGAGGATGGCGTCCTTCGAATAAAAGCCCGCGAAACCATAGCCGACAAGCGGCAGGCCCACGCCCGTGATCGCCAGCGTGCCCAGCGTCATCGTCCAGAAGGTGATCGGGATCTCCTTCCGCAGCGCGCCGTAATAACGCATGTCCTGTTCATGGTGCATCGCGTGGATGACCGATCCCGCGCCCAGGAACAGCAGCGCCTTGAAGAAGGCGTGGGTGAAAAGGTGGAACATCGCCGCGCCATAAGCGCCGACGCCCGCCGCGAAGAACATGTAGCCCAGCTGCGAACAGGTCGAATAGGCTATGACGCGCTTGATGTCGTTCTGCACCGTGCCCACGGTCGCCGCGAACAGGCAGGTCGCAGCGCCGACATAGGTGACGACGGTCAGCGCCGTCGGCGACACCTCGAACATCGGCGACAGGCGGCACACCATGAACACGCCCGCCGTCACCATCGTCGCCGCGTGGATCAGCGCCGACACCGGGGTCGGGCCTTCCATCGCGTCCGGCAGCCAGGTGTGCAGACCCAGCTGCGCCGACTTGCCCATCGCGCCGATGAACAGCAGCAGGCAGAGCACGGTCATGGTATCGAAACGATGGCCCAGGAAACCAATGGTCGAACCGGCCATCGACGGTGCTGCTTCCAGAATTTCCGGGATCGAGATGGTGTTGAACACCAGATAGACGCCGAAAATACCCAGCATGAAGCCAAGGTCACCGACGCGGTTGACGACAAACGCCTTGATCGCCGCCGCATTGGCCGAGGGCTTGCGGAACCAGAAGCCGATCAGCAGATAGGACGCCAGACCGACGCCTTCCCAGCCGAAGAACATCTGCAACAGATTGTTCGCCGTCACGAGCATCAGCATCGCGAAGGTGAAGAGCGAGAGATAGGCGAAGAAGCGCGGCTGATCCGGCTCCTCCTCCATATAGCCCCATGAGTAGAGGTGGACGAGGCTCGACACGCTGGTGATCACCACCAGCATGACCGCCGTCAGCGCGTCGACCCGCAACGCCCATTGAGCATCGAAGCTGCCCGTCTGTATCCAGGTGAAGGCCGGCGCGACATAGGGTTCGGCATGCCCGGTCAGGAAGCTGATGAAGATCGGCCAGCTAAGCGCGCACGACACGAACAGCGCGCCCGTGGTGACGATCTTGGCCGGCAGCTTGCCAAGCGCCTTGTTGCCAAGGCCGGCGATGACAGCCGCGATCAGCGGGAGAAGGACGATAAGCTGGATCATGTCAGGCTCAGCCCTTCATCCGGTTGACATCGTCGACGGCGATGGTGCCACGACCGCGGAAGTAAATGACGAGGATGGCGAGGCCGATGGCCGCCTCACCCGCCGCGACGGTCAGCACGAACATGCTGAACACCTGCCCCACCAGATCGCCGAGGAAGGCGCTGAAGGCGACGAGGTTGATGTTCACGCTCAAAAGGATCAGCTCGATCGCCATCATAATGATGATGACATTCTTGCGGTTGATGAAGATGCCCAGCACCCCCATCACGAACAGGATCGCGCTGACCACCAGATAATGCTGAAGGCCGATCATGACGGCATCCCCGTAATAGAGGCCGTCACCCCAGCGGACGCTGGGGTCTCAGGCCACAAGCCGAGACCAAGAGGCACGAGATCCCAGCCTGCGCTGGGATGACGCGTTTGAAGCAAGCGCGTCACAGCTCCACCCCCTGCCCCACGGGCTGATTGACATTGCGCACCGCATCCTGCGGACGGCGGCGGTTCTGCCTGGCGACATTCTGGCCCTTAACGCCGCCCCGCGCCCGATGCGTCAGCACGATTGCGCCGATCATTGCAACCAGCAGGATGATGCCCGCCGCTTCGAACAGGAAGATGTAGCGCGTGTAAAGCAGCCCGCCGATCGCCTGAATATTGCTAAGTTCCGGGTTAGCCGGAGCGGCCCGCTGCGCCAGCTCGATCGGCCCTGCGCTCCAGATGCCGATGCCCAGCACGATCTCGGCCAGCAGCAGCAGCGCGATCAGCATGCCGAAGGGCAGATAATCGACGAAGCCCGCCCGCAGCTCGGCGAAATCGATGTCCAGCATCATGACGACGAACAGGAACAGCACAGCGACCGCGCCGACATAGACGATGACGAGCAGCATCGCGATGAACTCCGCGCCCAGCAGGACCATCAGCCCCGCCGCGTTGAAGAACGCCATGATCAGCCACAGCACCGAATGAACCGGATTGCGCGACAGGATCGTCAGCGCGCCGCTGCACACCACCAATGTGGCGAACAGGTAAAAGGCGAAGACGTGAATCACGAGACTATCTGGCCCCCTGCAATCCGTTCGCCCTGAGCTTGTCGAAGGGCTTTACTTCTTGGAGAAAAGGAAAGGACTTCGACAAGCTCAGCCCGAACGGTTCTTGGTTCAATCATCGCGCCCATTACCGATAGGGCGCATCGGCGGCAAGGTTCGCAGCGATCGCACGCTCCCACTTATCGCCATTTTCAAGGAGCTTGGCCTTGTCGTAGATCAGCTCCTCACGGGTTTCGGTGGCGAACTCGAAGTTCGGCCCCTCGACGATCGCATCCACCGGGCAGGCTTCCTGACAGAATCCGCAATAGATGCACTTGGTCATGTCGATGTCGTAGCGCGTCGTGCGGCGGCTCCCATCGTCGCGCGGCTGCGCCTCAATGGTGATCGCCTGCGCCGGGCAGATCGCCTCGCACAGCTTGCACGCGATGCAGCGCTCTTCGCCATTGGGATAGCGACGCAGCGCATGTTCACCCCGGAACCGCGGCGAAATCGGGTTCTTCTCATAGGGATAGTTGATCGTCGCCTTGGGCTTGAAGAAATATTTCAAGGTCAACCAATGCGCCTTCACAAACTCCCAGAGGGTGAAGGATTTGATCCAATAGGCAATCATGATTGCAATCCGGCTATGAAAGTGTCGTAGTCGACGGAGTTGTTAACGCTACAAAGCCCCTTGTAGCGTTTTGATGCCTGTATCTCCTCACCATCCGCCACTTTGTTCGAAGCTAACAGCGCAATCTCTCCGGCTAGATTCTCAGTTCGATCCCCATCTCCCCACACGGAAATAAGAGATGTAGCTAAACCAGTCCGCCCCGGCCCAAAATAATTAAGAGTGAAACTCGCCGGCCATTTATCCAAAACCCTAAATTCCGGCTGCTTCTTTGGACTTTCTGAACCTACCAAAAAAACATGCGTATTATCTTGAACTTTGGCCGATGCCGCGTGGCCCGCCTTCATTGAGCCATACCAAACGGCAACTCGTTCCAGCTTCCCTCTCATGACATGGAAAAGACAATCAAATCCCTTTCCCGTGCCCGATGAAGCATCAGCTGTTGTTGAGTTAACGGCCAAAAGACAGCCAACAAAAATTCCAAGCGACATCCTCATCCCCCATACCTCGTCAGCATGAGGAAGCCCGAAACCAGGAAGACGAAGAAGAGCGAGGTCGGCAGGAAGATCTTCCAGCCCAGCCGCATCAGCTGGTCATACCGATAGCGGGGCACCGTCGCCTTCACCCAGGAAAAGACGAAGAAGAAGAACAGGATCTTCGCGAACAGCCAGAGGATGCCCGGCACCAGATAGAGCGGCGCCCAGTCGAACGGCGGCAGATAACCGCCCCAGAACAGGATGGCGTTCAGCGCACACATCAGGATGACGTTGGCATATTCGCCGAGCCAATAGAGCGCGAAGGCCATGGACGAATATTCGGTCTGGTATCCCGCGACCAGCTCGGACTCCGCTTCGGTGAGGTCAAACGGCGCGCGCGCCGTTTCCGCCATGGCCGAGATCAGGAACATGATCGCCATCGGGAAGAGCAGCGGGTTGAAGCCGTTGCCGTTCAGAAAGCCATAATAGCCCCTCTGGCTCTCAACGATGGTCGAGAGGTTGAAGCTGCCCGCCCACAGCACGACGCAGATCAGGATGAAGCCGATCGAGACTTCGTAAGAGATCATCTGCGCGCTGGCGCGGATCGCCGAATAGAAAGGATATTTGGAGTTGGACGCCCAACCCGCCAGCACGATCCCATACACGCCCAGCGAACTGATCGCGAGGATGTAGAGCAGCCCGACATTGATGTTCGCCAGCACCACGCCGGCCTGGAACGGCACCACCGCCCAGGCCATCAGCGCTACCGTGAAGGTGATGATCGGCGCGATGATGAACAACACCTTGTTCGCCGCCGACGGAACGATGGTTTCCTGGAGGAACACCTTGAGACCGTCCGCGAAGGACTGGAGCAGGCCGAAGGGACCAACGACGTTGGGCCCCCGACGCAGCGCCATCGCCGCCCAGATCTTGCGGTCGGCATAGATAATCATCGCGACGGCCAGCATCAGCGGCAGAGCGATCACCAGGATGCCGATGATCGTGGACAGAAGCCACGCGCCTTCGAACGGCAGGCCGAATGATTGGAAGAAAGCGGTCACTTCACGCCCCCCGCGTTCACAAAGCAGCGTGCTCCTGCGAAAGCAGGAGCCCAGAGGTTGGTGCAGAACTGGGTTCCTGCCTTCGCAGGAACACAAGGTGCGAAAATGTTCCTCACTCCGCCGCCTCCGCGAAGCTCACGCCATGGATCAACTCCGCCGAGCATTGCTGCATCGTCGGGCTGGCGCGGCAGATGGCGTTGGTGAGGTAGAAATCCTTGATCGGCGAACCAAACTCGCCGCTCGCGCCGGCCGGCAACGACGGAACAGACCAGCCATAATCGGCCAGCCCCTCGACGCCCAGCGCCGGAACCGCCCTGGCCATCTCCGCTCGCAGCGCCTCGAAGCTGTCGAACGGCAAAGTCGCGCCCAGCACTTCCGACAGCGCGCGCAGGATCGACCAGTCCTCACGGGCGTCGCCCGGCGCGAACACGGCCTTTTCGCCGCGCTGCACCCGGCCTTCCAGATTGACGTAGGTGCCCGCCTTTTCGGCATAGCTCGCGCCCGGCAGGATCACGTCCGCCGCATGCGCGCCCTTATCGCCATGGTGGCCGACATAGACCTTGAAGCTGTCCTCGAACGCCGAATAATCGACCTCGTCCGCACCCAGCGAGAAGAGCAGCTTCGGCTTGGCCGCAGCCACAGCCTTGACCCCGCCCTGCGTCGCATAGCCCAGCATCAGCCCGCCCATACGCGCCGCCGCGAAGTGCAGCACGTTGTAACCGTTCCAGCCCTCTTTGATGAGGCCCAGCGTATCAACCAGCGCCAGCGTGTCGCCATGCGCGCCATCCTTGGCCAGCACGCCGCCGCCGACGATCATCGCCGGACGGGCAGCCTTGCCGAATGCCTCGACCACCGCTTCCGGCAGCTTCGCCAGCAGCGAGGCGTCATTGCCCAGCCACTCGACCTTGTAGGTCAGGTCCACCTGCGGCCCGAGTGCAAAGACCTTCGCGCCCTTCTTGATCGCCTTGCGAAGCCGTGTGTTCACCAGCGGCGCTTCCCAGCGCAGGTTGGTGCCGACCAGCAGGATCACATCCGCCGTCTCGATGCCGTTCAGCCTGGTGTTGAAGTTCACCGCGCTGAGCGAGGACACGTCATAGGCGAGGCCCGTCTGACGCCCCTCGAGCATCGTCCCGCCCAGCTTCTGAACCAGCGCCTTACCCGCGAACATCGTCTCGCAATCGAGCAGATCGCCCGCAAGCGCGGCCACAGAACCACCATGCTTGACCTCAGCCACCGCAGCAAAAGCCTCGGCCCAGGTCGCCTCGACCAGCTTGCCGTCCTTGCGAACGAAGGGCTTGTCGAGCCGCTTGCGCACCAGACCGTCCACCACATGGCGGGTCTTGTCCGACGCCCATTCCTCGTTCACGTCGTCATTGATGCGCGGCACCGCGCGCAGCACCTGACGACCCCGACTGTCGAGGCGGATATTGGTGCCGACCGCATCCATCACGTCGATGGCAGGCGTCTTGCGCAGCTCCCACGGCCGCGCTTCGAACGCATAGGGCTTCGACGTCAGCGCACCGACCGGGCACAGGTCGACCACATTGCCCGACAGCTCGCTCTTCGCGGCATGTTCGAGATAGGTGGTGATCTGCATATTCTCGCCACGCCCGATCGCGCCGATTTCCGGCACGCCCGCGACTTCCTCGGCAAAGCGCACGCAGCGGGTGCACTGGATGCAGCGGGTCATGACCGTCTTGACAATCGGACCCATATATTTCTCGGTAACGGCGCGCTTATTCTCTTCGAAGCGGCTGCCGCCCCGGCCATAGGCCACCGACTGGTCCTGAAGATCGCACTCGCCGCCCTGATCGCAGATCGGGCAGTCGAGCGGGTGGTTGATGAGGAGGAACTCCATCACCCCTTCGCGCGCCTTTTTGACCATCTCGGTCTGCGTGAAGATTTCCTGATTTTCCGCAGCGGGCAGCGCGCAAGACGCCTGCGGCTTGGGCGGTCCGGGCTTCACTTCGACCAGGCACATGCGGCAATTGCCCGCGATGCTCAGCCGCTCATGATAGCAGAAACGCGGAATTTCCTTCCCCGCCAGCTCGCACGCCTGGAGAACCGTCGCGCCCGCCGGGACTTCGAGTTCTACGCCGTCGACTTTGACCTTAGGCATCGGTGAGGCTTCCGTCGTTAGATATTACTTTGCAATCAACACTCAGTTTGCCGTCATCATTCGTTGGGACCGCCCGCAAATCTTGGGGCAGCTTTACTGGCCGATCTTCAAATGATGCAAAGTGCTGTTGGAAAACCAAAAACTGCGAACCTTCATCGTCCCTGACTATGTCAACACGAAATAGTTCGACCTTTTCTTCTTTGGTCAAATAGTTCCGGCACATCTTCACCGTTGGCGAAGCGGCTTCCGACGCTGTCGAACTCGCAGATCGGGCACGTTCCAACGCATTTGCCATCTGCTTCCAATTAAATTCTCTATTGGGCTTTAATTCGTTTGCGGCCTCGGTTGCACAAACAGCAGCCAGACGAAGCGCCAACGCTGCGCTGGCGCTTTGAATGTCCGTGCTCCAAACGGGCAGCGGCATCGCCAACCAGTTTTTCGCTGAAATCGGAGCCTTCTGCCAAGCACATGCAGCCCAAGCGGCATCTCCCACCTTCGCATTCGCGGGCGCAGCAAAAAGGCTGGAAACTGCCAATAGCGTGGCGAACAAAATGCGCTTAATCACTCCGCCGCCTCCATGATGGGTGCACCGCGCTCATTGATCCGCCGCTCGATCTCAGGCCGGAAGTGCCGGATCAGACCCTGGATCGGCCAGGCAGCCGCGTCGCCGAGCGCGCAGATGGTGTGGCCTTCGACCTGCTTGGTGACTTCCTGCAACATGTCGATTTCGCTGATGTCCGCCTCGCCCGAGCGCAGACGCTCCATCACGCGCCACATCCAGCCGGTGCCTTCGCGGCAGGGGGTGCACTGGCCGCAACTCTCATGCTTGTAGAAATAGGACAGGCGCGAAATGGCGCGGACGATGTCGGTCGACTTGTCCATGACGATGACGGCGGCGGTGCCGAGGCCTGAGCCGACCGCTTTTAGCCCATCGAAATCCATCGGCGCGTCCATGATCTGTGCGGCCGGAACGAGCGGCACCGACGACCCGCCGGGAATCACCGCGAGCAGATTGTCCCAGCCGCCGCGAATGCCGCCGCAATGCCGGTCGATCAGTTCCTTGAAGCTGATCCCCATGGATTCTTCGACGACGCAGGGCTTGTTCACATGGCCGCTGATCTGGAAGAGCTTGGTGCCCTTGTTATTCTCCCGCCCGAAGCTGGCGAACCATTCGGGCGAGCGGCGCAGGATCGTCGGCGCAACCGCGATCGATTCCACATTGTTCACCGTGGTCGGGCATCCATAAAGGCCCGCGCCCGCCGGGAAAGGCGGCTTCAGGCGCGGCTGGCCCTTCTTGCCCTCGATGCTTTCGATCTGCGCGGTTTCCTCGCCGCAGATATAGGCGCCCGCGCCGCGATGGACGAAGACGTCGAAATCATACCCCGACCCGCAGGCGTTCTTGCCCAGGAAACCCTTGGCGTAGGCCTGCTCGACGGCGGCGAAGAGAACCTTCGCCTCATAGATAAACTCGCCGCGAATATAGATGTAGGCGGCGCGCGCGCGCATCGCGAAACCGGCGATCAGCGCGCCTTCGATCAGCTTGTGCGGATCGTGGCGGATGATCTCGCGGTCCTTGCACGATCCCGGCTCGGATTCGTCGGCGTTGATGACCAGGAAGCTCGGACGACCGTCCTTGCTTTCCTTGGGCATGAAGCTCCACTTCATGCCGGTCGGGAAGCCCGCGCCACCACGACCGCGCAGACCCGACGCCTTGATGCGCTCGATGATTTCGTCCTGGCCGATTTCCAGCAGCTTCTTGGTATTGTCCCAATCGCCGCGCTTGATCGCCGCGTCGATGCCCCAATCCTGGAAGCCATAGACGTTGGTGAAGATGCGATCCTTGTCGCTGAGAGGCGCAATCACGTCGCTCATGCCACGGCTCCAATATTCGTCATCCCAGCGAAGGCTGGGATCTCAGGCGTCAGCGCGCTGAGGATGGAGACCCCAGCCTTCGCTGGGGTGACGATATGGGGGTAAGCCATCACGCCCACTCCCCCCGATAATCATGGTTCTCGCCCACCATCTCTTTAAGCGTGGTCGGCCCACCCTCCGGGCAGCTCGTCTGACGCTCGATCTGCGGCCCGATCTTGGGCTGCTTGCCGGCGGCGAGATCGTCGAGGATCGCGCTCATGCTGTCATAGGTCAGGTCTTCGTAATTATCGTCGTTGATCTGGACCATCGGCGCGTTGGCGCAGGCGCCCAGGCACTCTACTTCGCTCAGCGTGAACAGGCCGTCGGGCGTCGTGCCGCCCTTGACCAGCCCCTTGTTCTTGCAGGCCGAAAACACATCGTCGGACCCACGCAACATGCAGGGCGTCGTTCCGCAAACCTGCACATGATAGCGGCCCACCGGCGCGAGATTGTACATGGTGTAGAAGGTCGCGACCTCGTAAACGCGCATGTAGGGCATTTCGAGCTGGTCGGCGATATATTCCATCACCGGCACCGGCAGCCAGCCATTGGTCTGCGTTTCCGCACCCACCTGACGCTGGGCGAGGTCGAGCAGCGGCATCACCGCCGACTGCTGGCGACCCGCGGGGTAGCGGGCGATGACCGTCTTCGCCTGTTCGGCATTCTCGTCCGTCCACGCGAACGCGCCCCAGCGCGCGCGGGTCTCGGCCTCGTCCGGGATATGAATTGCGTCAGCCATTACTCGTCGCCACCATTCATATATGCTGCAACTATGTGATTGCCCTCGGTCTTAACCACCAAATCATAGCCTTGAACCGAATTGCAGGACCATTCTGTATGCACCAGAAGATCGCTGCTTTCTGGGCCTGACATTCCGGTCAATTTACAATCCTTCGGCTGCAGATCCGACATCCGCAGCGGCTTTTTGGTCTTGAAATAGTGAACCGTGAGGCTGGCGCCGCCAGCGATTGCCGCGAACGCACTAACATCATCTCGCCCTGCCGCCTTGTATGCAGCCAGAACAACCTTTTGACTGTCGTTCTGGGAGGAAACAGAATCGCAAGCAGCAAGCGCCGCCATGCTTCCGGTGGCTAGAGCAACCATAGCCCCCCTCACCGATCACACTCCCCAAACACGATGTCCATCGCGCCCAAGACAGCGGTGGTGTCGGCCAGCATGTGGCCCTTCATCATGAAGTCCATCGCCTGAAGGTGCGAGAAGGCGGTCGGGCGGATCTTGCAGCGGTAGGGCTTGTTGGAGCCGTCCGCGACCAGATAGACGCCGAACTCGCCCTTAGGGCTTTCGGTCGCCACATAGACTTCGCCAGCTGGCACGTGGAAGCCCTCGGTATAGAGCTTGAAATGGTGGATCAGCGCTTCCATCGAGCGCTTCATTTCCCCGCGCTTGGGCGGCGAAACCTTGCGGTCGAAGCTGGCGATCGGTCCTTCCGGCATTTCGTTCAGGCACTGCTTCATGATCCGCGCGGACTGACGGACTTCCTCGACCCGCACCATGAAGCGGTCGTAGCAGTCGAAGTTCGTGCCGACCGGCACGTCGAATTCCATCCGATCATAAACATCATAGGGCTGCGACTTGCGGATATCCCACGGGATACCCGACCCACGGATCATCGGGCCTGAGAAGCCCCATTTCAGCGCGTCTTCCTTGGACACGACCGCAATATCGACATTGCGCTGCTTGAAGATGCGATTATCCGCGACCAGCGAAATCGCATCCTCGAACAGGCGCGGCAGGCGCGTGTCGAGCCAGTCGGCGATGTCGGTCAGCAGCTTGAGCGGCACATCCTGATGCACGCCGCCCGGCCGGAAATAAGCCGCGTGCATGCGCGCGCCGGACGCCCGCTCATAGAAGTTCATGCAGTCTTCGCGCAGTTCGAACAGCCACAGGTTCGGCGTCATCGCGCCGACGTCCATGACGTGCGAACCCAGGTTCAGCATGTGGTTCTTGATGCGCGTCAGTTCCGCGAAGAACACGCGCAGATATTGCGCGCGGATCGGCACTTCCAGGTTCAGCAGCTTCTCGATCGCCAGCACATAGCTGTGCTCCATCGACATGGGCGAGCAATAGTCGAGCCGGTCGAAATAGGGCAGCGCCTGCAAATAGGTCTTATATTCGATCAGCTTCTCGGTGCCGCGATGGAGCAAGCCGACATGCGGGTCGCAGCGCTCCACGATCTCGCCGTCCAGCTCCATGACCAGGCGCAAAACGCCGTGCGCCGCCGGATGCTGCGGACCGAAGTTGATCGTGTAGTTCTGGATCTGCGTATCGCCCAGCGTGGGGTCCGTCGCATCGACCTTATGGTCCAGCTTTTCGAGATAATCAGACATACATCACCGTCACCCCAGCGAAAGCTGGGGTCTCATGAGGTTTCGCACAGCCGCCTGAGATGGCTTTGAGAGTCACGCGCCTCTCAAAGCCGTTCGCTGGCATGACGAAAAAGGAGAAGCGGCTCATGCCTCACCCTCCGGAGCTTTCGGTTTGCGCGTGCGCTTGGGCTTGGCCGCACCTTCGCCCGTCGCCGTCTCGGCAGCAGGCTTCTTCGGCCGGGCGGGCGACTTCTTGCTGGCTTCGGTGTTGGCGGGCTCGCCAGCGCCGGTATCGGCGGGCTTCTCCGTCACCTTGGGCGTTTCCACCTTGGCGGCGGGCGCAGGAGCAGGGGTTGCCGCCTTCTCATCGCCGGGCAGCACATATTGCGCGCCTTCCCACGGGCTCATGAAATCGAAGCTGCGGAAATCCTGCGCCAGCTTCACCGGCTTGTAGACGACGCGCTTGTCTTCCTCGGAATACCACATCTCGACATAGCCGGTCAGCGGGAAGTCCTTGCGCTGCGGATGACCCTTAAAGCCATAGTCGGTCAGGATGCGGCGCAGGTCGGTGTTGCCGTCGAAGATGACGCCATACATGTCGAACACTTCGCGCTCCAGCCAGCCGGCGACGGGCCAGATGTGCGTGACGGTGGGCACCGGCGTATCCTCGTCGGTCGACACCTTGACGCGAATGCGGTGGTTCCGCGTGACGCTGAGCAGATGATAGCAGACCTCGAACCGCTCCGGACGATCCGGATAGTCGACCCCGGCGATTTCCATCAGCTGCTGATAATGCGCCCGGTCACGCAGCGCGACCATGGCGTCGGCCAGCTTCTCGCGCACGACGGTGAAGCTCAGTTCATCGGCATGGCTCACGGTCTCGACCAGAGCCGATCCCAGCACGCCTGCGATTTCCTCCGCGAGCCCGTCAGGCGTCACGATCTTCGGTGCAGAATGACCCATATCAGCGCTCAATCGTCCCGATCCGGCGGATCTTCCGCTGCAACTGCATCACGCCATAGAGCAGCGCTTCTGCGGTCGGCGGGCAACCCGGCACATAGATGTCGACCGGCACGATCCGGTCACAGCCCCGCACTACCGAATAGCTGTAGTGATAATAGCCGCCGCCGTTCGCGCAGGACCCCATGGAAATCACATATTTCGGTTCCGACATCTGGTCGTAAACCTTCCGCAACGCCGGAGCCATCTTGTTGCACAGCGTGCCCGCGACGATCATCACGTCGCTCTGGCGCGGGGACGCGCGCGGCGCGGCGCCGAAACGCTCCATGTCGTAACGCGGCATGTTGACGTGGATCATCTCCACCGCGCAGCAGGCGAGGCCGAATGTCATCCACCACAGCGAACCCGTGCGCGCCCAGGTGAACAGTTCCTCGGTCGATGTGACCAGGAAGCCCTTGTCATTCACCTCGCCGTTCAGCGCGTTGAAGAAATCCTGGTCGGGCTGCGTCCCCACCGGCGGCAAGGTGCCGGGGATGGGGGTGGTCAGTTCTACTCCCATTCCAGGGCTCCCTTCTTCCACGCATAGACAAGGCCGAGCACCAGCTCCGCTATGAAGACCATCATCGTCGCCCATCCGGCCCAGCCGATCTGGTCGAGGCTGACCGCCCAGGGAAAGAGGAACGCGGCTTCCAGATCGAAGATGATGAACAGGATCGCGACCAGATAGAAGCGCACGTCGAACTGGCTGCGCGGCTCCTCAAACGCGGGAAAGCCGCATTCATATTCGCTCAGCTTCGCCGGACCGGGCTTATGCGCGCCGGTCAGGCGGCCCACCAGCATCGGCAGGAACACGAACGCGGCGGAAAGCAGCAATGCAATCCCCAGAAAGATAAGGATCGGCAGATATTGGGCTAGATCGACCAACGGAGTCCCCTGGGCGAAAATGACTTATGGGCGCGCTTTAGGCCCGCCGCATAGGCGAAGCAAGGCCCCGAAGCTGTGAGAATGATTCGCAAAAATCCGGCTATTGAACATCCCGCCAATGGCGGGTCAGCGCAGCGCGCCGGCCACCAGCTTGTGCAGCTTGCTATGGACGGCGTCATTGCCTGCAATCACTTCGCGACGCTCGATCGCCTGGTCGCCGCCCCGGAAGTCGGTGACGAAGCCGCCCGCCTCGCGCACCAGCAGCATCCCCGCCGCCACGTCCCATGATTGGAGCCCGCTTTCCCAGAAGCCGTCATAGCGCCCCGACGCCACATGGGCGAGGTCCAGCGACGCCGCGCCGAAGCGGCGAATGCCCGCCACCGAAGGCGCCACCGCGCCGAAGATGCGCGTCCATTGCGCGAAATCGCCATGTCCCATGAAGGGAATGCCGGTCGCGATCAGGCACTCGCCCATGTCGCGCCGCGCCGACACGCGCAGCCGCTGGTCATGCCGCCACGCGCCCCGGCTCTTTTCCGCCCAATAGCTCTCGTCCGTGAACGGCTGATAGATCAGGCCGGTCGTGATCTCGCGCTTCGAACCGCCAAACAGCGGCTCTTCGACCGCGATCGAGATGGCGAAATGCGGGATGCCGTGCAGGAAGTTGCTGGTGCCGTCGAGCGGATCGATGATCCAGCGCGGCTTGGTCGGATCGCCGGGGATTTCTCCGCTCTCCTCCACCAGAAAGCCCCAGTCGGGCCGCGCCTTCTGCAATTCCTCGACCAGCGTCTTTTCCGCCTGCTGGTCGGCCTTGGACACGAAGTCGGCCGGTCCCTTGCGGGACACCTGGAGATGCTCGACCTCGCCGAAATCGCGGCGCAGCTTGGCGCCTGCCTTGCGCGCGGCGCGTTCCATGACGGTGAGAAGGCCGGAATGGCTGACCATATCTTCTTCTTTCTCCCCTCCCGTTTGCGGGAGGGGTCGGGGGAGGGCATGTCCGGGAACGACCGTCGACAGGCCCTCCCCTAACCCCTCCCTGAAGGGAGGGGAATTATTAGCGGCAGATCACTCCGCCCGCTTCACATATTCCCGTTCATACACATCGACGATGATGCGGGTTCCGGTGACAATGTGCGGCGGCACCATGACGCGTACGCCATTGTCGAGGATCGCGGGCTTATAGCTGGCCGAAGCGGTCTGGCCCTTCACCACGGCGTCAGCCTCGACGATGGTGGCTTCCACGGTTTCCGGCAACTGAACGGAGATCGGACGCTCGTCATACATTTCCAGCATGACCATCATACCGTCCTGCAGGAAGGCCGAGGCGTCGCCTACCAGGTCCTGCGGCAGGTTGATCTGCTCATAGGTCTCGGTATCCATGAAGACGAGCATGTCGCCTTCGGAATAGAGATACTGGAAATCCTTGGTGTCGAGACGGATGCGCTCGACCGTCTCGGCGGACCGGAAGCGGACGTTATTCTTGCGCCCGTCGATCAGGTTCTTCAGCTCGACCTGCATATAGGCCCCGCCCTTGCCGGGCTGGGTGTGCTGGATCTTGACGGCGCGCCACAGGCTTCCGTCATATTCGATATTGTTGCCGGGACGAATCTCGACGCCGCTGATCTTCATGGGAAGAGCCTGCCTATATGTCTGAAGGTGAAAAGAGCCGGCCTCTTTAAGGCTGGCCGCGCCATTACATGGTGACGCGACGAAGGGCAAGAGGGGGGTCAGCCCTGCGCACCCCAACCGCCCGGGCCGCCTCATGTCTGGAACACCGCCTTGACGTCGCTCTTCACCATCTGCGCCAGCCGCGCCGCATCCCAGTTGGTCAGGCGGATGCAGCCATGGCTTTCCGTCCGCCCGATGGTCTGCGGCTCGGGCGTCCCGTGGATGCCGTAATGATCCTTGGAAAGGTCGATCCACACCACGCCCACCGGCCCGTTGGGACCCGGTTTCAGCACCGCCTTCTCATCCGTGGCCGAAGCATCCCAGAACAGGTCCGGATTATAATGGAAATCGGGATTGCGGCTGATCCCCTTCACCGCCCACGCGCCGATCGGCAACGGATCATGTTCCGACCCCATGGTGGCGGGAAATTGGGCGAACAGCTTGTCCTGCGCATCGAACACGCGCAGCACGCCTTCGGACTTGTCGACGACGATATGATCCGCCTGCGGCTGGTCCTTGGCGACGGCCAGGCTGGCCAGCGTCGCGCCCCATCCGCGCTCGTCGCCCTCGATCCGCGCGACAGGCTGGTTGCCCACGGCGGGCACACGCACCGTCGCCCCCGGCCCGATCTTCGTATTGGGCGCGTTCAGCGCAATCAGCACCTCGGGCCTGGTATGGAAACGCTCAGCCAGCTTTTCCAGCAGGTTGCGGTAGCCGAGCGCCGGCAGCTTCGCCTGCTCGCCATAATCTTTGGGGATCGTCGCGAACGGCCCCCGCGCGAACCCTTCGGGAATCCGCACCAGCCATGTCGCGGGCGGCGGCTTGTCCCCCAGCAGCGCCTTGGCCGTCGCCTCGTCATATTCGCCCGTTTCCGGCAGCCCCTTCGCCTGCTGGAAGCCGCGCAGCGCGGTGGTGAAGGACATGCCCTCCTTCCCATCCAGCACGCCCGGCGAAAAGCCCGCCCGGTCCAACGCCACCTGCGCCTGAAGGATGGAATCGGCGCGCGGCGCCGCTCCGGCTGGCTCGGGCACTATGGCGAAGGCATAGGGGTCGGCAGCGTGCTGGAGCGCGGTGGGCTGGGCCTCGCCCTTCTGCTTCCCGGTCTTGACGGGCGCGCTGTCATCCGCATCGGTGGCGGACATGTTGCAAGCGCCGCACAGCAGCGTCAGGATCAGCAAATGGTTCTTCAAGGCGATGCTCTCCCATATCAATGGGAAGAAAAACGCGCGGATGGGCGGAAAGCTGCCTTCGAAAAGCGCGGCCATGCCAAGGCGAAATATTTTCTGATCCCTCTCCCTCGAGGGAGAGGGCTGCGCAGACTTGGCAGCTTGCTGCCTAGTCGTAGCTGGGTGAGGGGGGATGCGATCCACCGGATCGCGCGGGCCGCAGGCCCGCTACCCCTCATCCAACTCCGCCAAGGCTCCATATCCTTCTCCCTCAAGGGAGAAGGAAGGTCCTAAGACCGCCCCGCCTCCAACACCTCCGCAAAAGCCTCCACCCCCGCGCGCGGCCCGTCGGGATGCCCCCAAACCGCCCCGCACACCGCGATGAAGTCCGCCCCCGCCTGCACCAGGGGCGCGGCGTTCTCCGCCGTGATCCCGCCGATCGCCACGCAGGGCAGCTCGAACACGGTCGTCCACCAGCCCAGGATCGAGGGCTCCGGCCGGTGATGCGTCTCCTTGGTCGTCGTCGGGTAGAAGGCCCCGAACGCGACATAGTCCACCCCCGCTTCCCCTGCTTCCATCGCCAGGTGCCGGCTGTCGTGGCAGGTCACGCCGATCTGCGCCGACGGTCCCAATATCTTCCGCGCCTCGCGCGGGTCGCCGTCGCCCTGCCCCAGATGCACGCCGTCCGCGCCCAGCCGCTTGGCGAGCGTGATGCTGTCATTGATGATGAAGGCGACCTCCCGCTCCGCGCACAGCTTCTGCAATGGCTCGGCCGCGCGGGCGATCGCATCCTCGTCGACGCCCTTCAGCCGCAGCTGAAACGCCGCCACCTTGCCCCCATCGAACGCTTCCGCCAGCCGCCCGACAAACGCGTCGTCAATCTCCGGCGGCGAAATCAGGTAGAGTTGGCAGGGCGGGCGAAAGCCCCGCTCGAACTGTTCGGCGAAATGCGGGTCGAGCGCCAGCTCGTCCTTGGTGAAATCGGTCATGGAGACGGATTAGGAAAGCCCACCCCATTTGTCGAGCGGTCGGAGCAAGCCGGTTTAATCATTTATTTAGCGAAACGATTCATGATGAAGGTGCATGATACAAATTTCGACGCTGCCCTTCCGCCGACTGTTGATCGCGGAACTGTCCGGCTTTCTGACTGTGGAGGATGTCGCCGATTTCGAACGGCAAAAAGTCACCGCCGCGCGGGCCATGGGCCTGGGCAGCGGCGAATTCGACCTGTTGGTCGATACCGTTCAATGCGACATCCAGCCGCAGGATGTGATCGCCGCCTTTCAGCATATGATCACAAACACGCCCTGTCGCGCCCGTCGCGTAGCGCTGGTTCACGCTGCGTCGCTCGCGCGAATGCAGGCCAAGCGAGCCCTCAATCGGGACAATGTCGCATTGGTCGACACCCGCGCGGAAGCGCTGGACTGGCTTAATCAGGCGGCGATGGCGGCGGCATAGAAAGCCGCCTCCACGATCAGGCCGTTTTCTTCGTCGAAGCGCCGTAGATCTCGTCGATCGCGCCGCCGAGCGAGGCGTTGAACGCGTCATCGCTCATCTGGTGGCGCAGGTCTTCCAGCAGCGCGCGGCTGAAACTGGCGATGACGCCCCGATTCTTCGCCAGCTCGACACAGGCTTCCGGCCGCTTGAACCCGCCTGACAGCGCGACAACGCGCAGCACGCGCGCATGGTCGACCAGCGGATCGAACAGGCCCGCCTTCGCCGGGAGCGACAGCTTCAGCATCACCTTGTCATCGCCCGGCAGCGCGTCGAGCGCCTTCACCAGTTCCTCCAACAGGATCTGGTCCGCCTCCGCCCGCTCGGGGCTCTTGATGTTGATTTCCGGTTCCAGGATCGGCATCAGCCCGGCGGCCAGAACTTGGCTCCCAACCTCGAACTGCTGCTTGACGATCGCGGCGATCCCCTCACGATTGGCGAGGTTGATGACCGAACGCTCCTTGGTCCCGAACACGCCCAGCGCCTTGGCGCGCTTCAACAGGGCGTCCAGTTCCGGCATCGGCTTCATCAGCTGCACGCCGTTCGCCTCGTCCTCCAGCCCCTTGTCGATCTTGATGAAGGGCACCACGCCCCGCTCGATCAGCGCCTGCGGCACGGGCTTGCCGCCCGCCTGCCCGTCCATCGTCCGTTCGAACAGGATCGCGCCCAGCACCTTCTCACCCGAAAAGGCGGGCGATGTGATGATGCGGCTGCGCATGTCGTGGATCAGGCCGAACATCTCCTCTTCGCTGTTCCACGCGCCTTCCTCGACGCCATAGCCCGCCAGCGCCTTGGGCGTCGACCCGCCGCTCTGGTCGAGCGCGGCGATAAAGCCGTTGCCGCCCGCAATCTTGTTGGTCATATCCTGATCCAGCATCTGCACATACCTTCTCTGTAAGGGTCGCGCCGCCCCATCGGCGACGCATGGAAAAAAGGGCCGCCACTTTAGGTGACAGCCCTAAAATTGTTCAGGCCATCAGCGCCCTGACGCCCGGCAACTCCTTGCCTTCCATCCATTCGAGGAAAGCGCCGCCCGCCGTCGAGATGAAGGTGAAGTCGCCCGCCACACCCGCATGGTTGAGCGCCGCGACGGTATCCCCACCCCCGGCGACCGACGTCAGCCCACCCTCCTTGGTCAGCGCCGCGGCGATCTTCGCCAGCGCCACGGTCGCCTTGTCAAACGGCGCGATCTCGAACGCGCCCAACGGCCCGTTCCACACCAGGGTCCGGCAATTCTTGATCGCGTCGCCCAACGCCTCGACAGCCGCCGGCCCAACGTCCAGAATCATCTCGTCCGCCGCGACCTCATGCACGTTGCATGTCCGCACCGACGGCGGATTGGCCGCGAACTCCTTCGCCACCACGACGTCATAGGGCAGGTGGATGATGCACCCGGCCTTCTCCGCCGCGTCGAAAATCGCCTCAGCCGTGTCGGCCAGATCCTTCTCGCACAGCGACTTGCCGACATCGACCCCGCGCGCGTGGAGGAAGGTGTTGGCCATGCCGCCGCCGATGATCAGGTGATCGACCTTGGCGACCAGGTTGTTGAGCACATCGAGCTTGGTCGAAACCTTCGCCCCGCCAACGACCGCCGCCACCGGCTTCACCGGCTCGCCCAACGCCGCCTGCAATGCGTCCAGCTCCTTCTCCATCGACCGCCCGGCGAATGAAGGCAGTTTGCGCGCCAGACCCTCGGTCGAGGCATGGGCGCGATGCGCGGCGGAGAAGGCGTCGTTCACATAAAGATCGCCGATCGCCGCGATGGCATCGGCCAGCGCCGGATCATTCTGCTCCTCGCCCGGATGGAAGCGGGTATTTTCCAGGATCGAGATATCACCAGGACGCATCACCACGATGCCGTCGACCGCCGCCTGCCCACAGCAATCGGGAATGAACTGCACGTCGCGCCCCAGCACGGCGGTCAGCGGGCGCGTGATCTTGCTCAGCGAATATTCCGGATTCTTCTGCCCCTTGGGCCGACCGAAATGCGCCAGGATCAACACCTTCGCGCCGCGATCCGCCAGTTCCAGGATCGTCGGCATCGCCGCCCGCAGCCGGGTGTCGTCGCTCACCGCCCCGCCCTGCATCGGCACGTTCAAATCTTCGCGCACCAGCACGGCCTTGCCGTGGATGTCGCCCATGTCGTCAAGCGTCTTGAAGGCTTTCATGAAGTTCTCCTTCGCCCCTTCAAGAATCCGTTCGCCCTGAGTAGCCACTGAGCTTGTCGAAGTGGCGTATCGAAGGGTGTTGAGGCAGATGCTTCGATACGGGGCTTCGACAAGCTCAGCCCCTACTC
>DASVOF010000046.1:0-16105 GCA_036383495.1 Sphingobium sp.
CCGGCAAGGAACCGCTGGAAAAGATCGACGCCCTGCTCGAACGCAAGCAGGCCATGCTCGCCCGCCTGCGCCGGCACCTGAAACTCAAGGCGCTGCTGGAAATCTGGCTCACCGTCCATGTCCCCGCCACCTTCGCCCTGATCGCCGCGCTCACCGCGCATATCGTCAGCGTCTTCTTCTACTGGTGAGCGAGCGATGACCTTCACAGTCCACCAGATCAGCCTCACCGCCGACGGTCGCGAGATCGTCCGCTCGGCCACGCTCGCGAAGCCGCAACTTTCGCTCGGCCGCGCGTCCACAAACGACATCCACCTCCCCGACCTCGCGCTGGAGCCGGACCACGCCCGCATAGAGCAGGTCGACGAGCGCACCATCCGCGTCCGCGCGACCGGCTCCCTCGGCTTCGACATCGAAGGCCGCACTACCCGTTCCGCCGACATCGATACGACCAAAGGCGCGGAACTCCGCTTCGGCGGCCACCGCGTCACCATTTCGCTGGAGGACGGCGCCACCATCCTCTCGATCCGCCGCGTCGACGCCGTCTCGCAAGCCTCCGAAGAAAAGGAGGAGGCCCGCGTCTTCTCCCTACGCGGCCTCGCCCCGCCCAAGCGCCTCACCGCATGGGGCCTCGCGCTCGCCATCCTCATCGGCTTCCTCGCCATCCCGATCTGGAGCTACGCCAGCCGCCCCGCCGCCGACAGCCGGAACATCTACAGCGTCACCGGCGACAAATCCTGGTCCTCCGGCCCCTTGAGCCAGGCGCACCACGCCCTCGAAGGCAAATGCGAGACCTGCCATCAAAAGGCGTTCGTCTCCGTCCGCGATTCCGCCTGCCAGACCTGCCACAAATCGGTCCATGACCACGCCCCCGCCGCCCGCATCGCCATGGCCCGCGCCGAACCGGGCATTGGCGGCAAACTGCTCGCCAGCGTCGCCGCGACCTTCGTCAAGCCGCCCGAAGGCGCCTGCGTCGATTGCCACCGCGAACATGAAGGCGCTGGTCCCATGCAGCCCACGCCGCAGGCTTTCTGCACCGACTGCCACGGCACGCTGAAGGATCGTCTGAAGGACAGCAAACTCGCCAGCGCCAGCGACTTCGGCGCCGATCACCCGCAATTCTCGGCGCTCGTCCAATATCAGCCGGGCAAGCATCCGCGCTTCGTCCGCGCCAGCCTCGATGCGAAGCCGATGGACGACAGCGGCCTCAAATTCCCGCACGACATCCACCTGTCGAAGACCGGCGGCGTCGCCCGCATGGCGCGGACGCTCCAGGCGCAAAATGGCTATGGCGACGCCCTCGCCTGCAAGGATTGCCACCGTCCCACCGCCGACGGCGTGCGTTTCCTGCCCGTCGACATGGAGCGCGACTGCCAATCCTGCCACAGCCTCGCCTTCGAAACGATCGGCGGCACCGTCCGCACCCTGCGCCACGGCCAGCCCGAACAGGTGATTGCGGACCTGCGCGCCTATTACCGCTCCACCGGCCCCAGCCAGCCCATCGCGCTGGGCGGCATGGCCCGCCGCCGCCCCGGCGATTATGCGCAGGGCCGCGTCTACCACGCCTATTTCGGCGCCGCCGCCGCCCGCCCCTCCCGCGCCGACGACGCCATCCGCGCCGTCTTTTCGAAGGGCGGGGCCTGCTACGACTGCCACACTGTCACGGGCGGCGGCGCGAACTGGCAAGTCACCCCCGTCCACCAGCCGATGCGCTACATGATGAACGGCTGGTTCGACCATAAAGCGCACCGCACCGAAACATGCGAAAGCTGCCACGCCGCGCCCAAATCGCACGACGCGCGCCAGCTCCTCCTGCCCGGCCTAGACAGCTGCCGCACCTGCCATGGCGGCGAAAAGGCGAAGGCCGACGTCCCCTCGGGCTGCGCCATGTGCCACAGCTATCATATGGACGACGGCGCGCCATGGACGCCGGCGGATCGGACGATCCGAAAGGATTTGTCACAACGTGCTCCTGCGAAGGCAGGAGCCCAGTTCAAACGGCAGGACTGGGCTCCTGCCTTCGCAGGAGCACGCCGCACCTCAAGGATAGACGGCGACAGTTAGGGGAAGCGAGAACAACCATGCTGATCGCACAGGTCACGGACATCCATCTGGGCTTCGACCCCGACAACCCGGCGGAGCTGAACGCCAAGCGGCTCGACCAGGTCCTGCGCGCCCTCAACACCGGCCCCAACCGCCCCGACCTGCTGCTGGCCACCGGCGACCTTACCGACCGCGGCGATCCCGACAGCTACCGCCGCCTCGTCAGCGCCTTGGGCCAATGCGACTTCCCCATCTGGCCCTGTGTCGGCAATCACGACGACCGCGAAAATTTCGCCCACCACTTCCCCCACATCCCCCAGGAAGACGGCTTCGTCCAATATGTCGTCCCACTCCCACACCCCCCTCGTCATTCCCGCGAAGGCGGGAACCCATCTCCCGACAACAGCCCCAATCCGAACGTCGAGGAAACAGGCCACCGCATCATCATCCTCGACACCCTGGAACCCGGCCGCCACGGCGGCGCCTTCTGCGACCGCCGCGCCGCATGGCTCGCCGCCCGCCTCGACGAGGACGCACAAACCCCCACCCTCATCGTCATGCACCACCCCCCGGTAGAGGTCGGCATCGACTGGATGAACACCCACCCCGAAGAACCCTGGGTCCAACGCTTCGCCGCCACGATTGAGGGCCGCCCCAACATCGCAGCGATCCTGTGCGGCCACCTCCACCGCACCATCGCCGCGCCGTGGCGGGGAACGACCGTCGCCATCTGCTCCTCGACCGCCCCGCAACTGGCCCTCGACCTGCGCCCGATGGACCCCGACAATCCCGACAACCGCCCCATGATCATCGCCGACCCGCCCGCCTACGCCCTCCACCGATGGACGGATCAGGGGCTGGTCACCCATTTCGCAACGGCGGACGAACACACGACGCTAGCGAAATTCGATGCCGGGATGCAGCCTCTGGTGCGGTCGTTGATCGAGGAGCGGCCGGCCTGAATTCGACGCTCTCCAGAACCATCACCCCAGCGAACGCTAGGGGCTCAGGCCAATTGCACGCCATCTCCCAAGATCGCCACTTGCGCTGCAACGACGAGAAAGGGTGAATTCCGGCCAGGCAGCAAAAGGCTCGATCAGCCATATTCCTGCCGTTCCGCTACAAGCAATCCCCGGTGGTGCAAATCGACACTAAAGCAATCATCGGCATAGCTACGGCGAGTCCGATTGCATACAAGGCGAAACAAGTGAGTTGCGTTGGGAAAGGCCATCCAGAAAATGGCCTATCGATAAAGTAGGCCCCGAGAATGCCTACTCCATAAGCTAACACCAAGGCAGCAGCGTAGGGAAACTCACTATGTGCGAACGGCCTGATTCCATGAGCAAACATCAGCCAAACTAGCCATGGCCCAAGGAGGGCCATCCCCCACCCCGACATATTACGTGTCATAAGAGGCTGTTGCCACAACAAGAAGAGCAGCACAATGTCGGCTTCGGAGTGAAGTCATAGACCTCCTTACCGGCGATTTCTGGTCGTCCGCTGCCCAGCTGAATTTCAAAGGATGATGCCTTGACGATAAGCGAGCTTCGCGTTGCCGAAGACGCGCGTACCACGCAGTGTGACATCGAGACTAATTTGGTCGCGGTCAATTCGCATCATCAACACGCCAAGGCAGTCATACTCTGCCATGCCGATATCGAGGCTCGTTTCCACATGGAGAGCCAAGCGAGCTGGGTCGGGGCCGAAGTTGCGCACTACGGCATCATCGCCATAAAACCGCTTGATGGTGTCCGTGATGAACGATGCCTCAACCCCATCAATTGGGGCGGGACACGCTGGAGGCGTTGGAGGTTGGGCAGCAGGCACGATCCCAACATACCTCGTCGGAGAATGTCTGTAATCAGGTCTGCATAAACGACCGCTCAATGGCAGATTCTGGTCGCTTGCCGCCACCCCCCTCACCGCAACAAGGGCGGCCGCCACGCCTTCATATCCACATCATCGCTGACCTTGTAGGGAACCCCCTTTGAGGTCAGGAACAGCCGTTCCATCTCGCTCCGCGTAAAGGGCCGCGATCCGATGCGCCCGAACACCGCGATCTGCCCCCCGGTCTCGTCCACCGCGCGGTCGCGGTCCAGCCCCTTCGACAACGCCAGCGCCGGCGAAGGCGTCCGCGCCCAGGCGATCAGCTCCGGCTTGGGCGCGGGGGAGAAGCCGTAGAAATTGGGCTGGCTCGCCGGACTCGTCAGCTGGATCACCTTCATGCCCGCGCGCCCGTCCGCGACATAGGCGAACAGCGACGCATTGGTCGTGCCGACGATCACATCCTCCACATCGGTCATCCGCCCGCCGAACGTCTCCTTCGCATAGACGCTCGGGCGCAGCGGATTGGTGATGTTGACGATCGCCAACCCCTCCGCCTTCGCCGCGACATAGGCATAGGTGCGCGCCAGATATATGCGCCGCGCATCCGCTAGCGGCACGGTCGCGGACGGCACCGCCATCGGATCGGTCAGCCGCGTCACGTCGAACAGCTTCAAGCCCTCCGCATCCGTCACCCACAAATAACGGAACTGGATCGCGCTCGCCCGCGCGTCGCGCATTGGCCGCACCGCCGCCAGCTTGGGATGCAAGGGATCAGCCAGATCAACCACCACCAGCCCCACATCGGCAGTGATATAGGCGATCTGCCCGGCCAGCTGGATATGCCGCGCCCCGTTCAGCACCCCGTCGGGGTTCCACGTCACGGCGCGCTTCAGGAAATTATTGCGGAATTCGCCGTCGGCCATGGTCTCGATATTGACCATGATCAGCCCCTCGACGCTGTCCGTCACCGCCGCATAGCTGTAGATCGGCAGGAACGGCTGCTCCTGATTGATCTCGCGCAATTCCTTCGTGTTGCGCAGCGGATTGATAGGCTGGTTCGTCGCGATAGCCATGCAGGTCGCATTCTTCGACGCCACGCCGCTATCATGGCCCAGCTTCGAAAAAGGCCCGCTCAATATCGGCTCGGAAAAGCCCTTGTTCGCGATCGACGCCACGTCATAGACGCGGAATCCGCCCTTGCCCTCCGCCACATACATATATTCGCCGCGCAGTTGCAGGCATCCCACGCGCCCCGCCGTGCCCTTCGCGACATTGCGGAACTCCTCAACGGGCCGGGTTTCACCCGACCCCTGCTTATCGAAGAATTTGCCACGCACCCAATTCTTCAATTCACGGCCATTCTGCTCGACGTGCAGCTTCCAATAATCGGGATAGGCATATTTCTGGAGGTAACTGCCGATCACCGCCTGCGGCTCATCCCATTCGGTGACGCGGATCGCCTCGAACCCGCCTTCCAGGCCGGTCCAGGCATTCAAGCCCACGAAATTCACATAGTTGGTGCCCAGCAGCAGCAGCTGCGACATGATCGCATTATTGTCGTCCTTCGCCGAAAGATGGCAGTCGGAACAGGTCTTCGTCTCCGTCTTCCTCACCGTATGCGGGAAGTGCGGCGCAAAAGCCTGCGACGAAAAGCCGATCCCCGAAACCGGCGGCTGCTGAATATAGATGCGCTCGCGATTGATGTTCGTCGACGACAGCACCAGCGCCGAAGTCGACCGCACCGGCGCGGTCTCATTCCCCTTGGTCGTCATATGCTTGCCAAGCTGGAACATCTCGTCCCGCGCGACCTGCGGATTATAGGTCGCGAAGTTGCGCGTCTCCTCCCCGTCAAAATGATGGAGCGATGTCTTCCAGTTCGCCTCGATCGGCAGGTGACAGCCGCCGCAACTCGTCGTCCAGCTCAGGTGACAGGTGAAACAGGCCATGTTGTCGTCGCCATGCGCGCGATCTTCCTTCGCCACGCCGGGGCCAAAGGCGAACCCGCCATCCTCCGCGCCCGACCGGCTCATCAGCTTCGCGCGGGCCGCCTTGGCGTTGAAGTGCGGATTGGTGGCGTCCACCGAATCCTTCACCAGCGACACTTCCCATTGAAGGTTCGGGTCGACGATCGACCGCTGGATCAGCTTGCGCCGTCCGCTCGCGTCATAAAACCATTCGAACCGCCGCTTCCCGTCAGGATTGCGCAGCAGCGCCAGATTATTCCCCTTGGGCGGTGCCGCCGGCCCGGACGTCAGCAGCGTCGGATAAGCATCCGCCGTTCCATGGCAATCCTTGCACCCGATCTCGATCGCGTTCGCCACCTCGCCATAGATGAAGCCATTGCCATGGCTGTCCTGCGCGAAGTGGCAATCGGCGCATTGCAGACCCTTCTCAGCATGAATGTCCATCATATGGACTGTCTTGCCGGGATTGGTCCCGACGGGCACGAACTTGCCCTCTCCCTTCTTCCGCCACTTCTCCGGATCGTCGGGCGACACGATCTTGCCCTCCGCATCGAGCAGATTGCCCTCGCGGTCGCGTTTGAACACGCCACGGAAGTTCCAGCCATGGCCGTGATAGTCGGCGAACTGCGTATCCTTCGCCTTGTCGTTCAGGTCATAGACGTTGCGCAGGAAATCCAGATCCGACCATTTGCCCTTCGGCCCCGCCCCTTCCGGATTCCTCTCCAGCGCCTCATGCGTTTCGGCCGCCGTCGGGTATTTCTGCTTTTCCGGCCACATCAGCGGCGCGTCGGACTCATAGTCCCACATCGTGTAGCCAAGATAGCTGTTCAGGAAGATGTTGGGCTGATGCATGTGGCAGTTCATGCACTGCGCCGTCGGGATGGCGCGCGTGAATGCGTGCCGGATCGGGTGGCCGCTTTCCTTCACCGCCGCCACCGGATGGTCGGGCTTCGCCGCCTCGCCATGCGCGCCCTTCAGCGCGCCATGGCCGCCATCATCATGCGCCACCTTGTCCGCAATGGTCGGATCGACCGTAGCCGTCTGCCCGTCGCGTCCATATTGCGCGTAGATCAGGCTATGGCGCGGTTCGCGGTCGTTGGCGTAGACGACATGGCACCCCGAACAGCCCGAATGGCGGTAATCGCCCGGCTGGTCGTTGGTCCCCATGAACCACATATAGGGATCGTTGAGCCGCGTCTTGTGCAGGTTCAGCACCGGAATCGCCACGCGCAATCCTGTCCCCGGCCCCCGGCTCGACTGCTTCAAATCAGGCCGCCCCGGCTCTTCCAATCGCTGGATCGACCCCGTCGGATTGGGCAGCCCAATCTCCGGAAACTGCGTGGCGATATTGCGCCCGCCCCGCTCGAACACGCGGAACACATCGCCCGGCGGCGTCACCTGCCAGTTGGGCAAGGGATAGAGTTCCGCCAGCGCCCCGCGCGCCTTCTGCTCCGCCGTCAACGTGCCCGGCGGCGACCCCGGCGACACGATCTTCGCGGCCTTGCCATCGCGCGTATAAGCCTCGCCGAAGATATAATTCTTATACGGCACGATCCCGTTATTATAGGCCGCCCCGCCCCACAGCATCGCGCCCGACGCCATCAGCGACCGCTCCGCCGCCTCGATGGTCTGCATGTGACACGACCCGCAAGCCTCCCGCGCCACCCGATAGTCGCTGGGATTCACGAAGCGCACAAACTCCGGCGCTTCGCGATTGAGCAGCGTATAGGTGCGTTTAGGATTGGCCGACGACGGATAATGCCAGCTTCCCGGATAGCGCGGCAGCACATGCGCCCTGTCCCGCGCCGCGACATAGGCGGCGTCCTCGAACCCTCGGGCAGGATCGCCCCGCACCGCCGCATCGCCACCATGGCAATCGACGCAACCCAGCATCACCGCCGGCGTCGCATGCATGGACGGCTCGTCGGTCTTGGTGTGACAACTATAGCAACCGTCCGATTTCGCCGCGACTTGTTCCGCCGTCTGGCTCATCGGCGCAGGGGGCGTCACGGCGTAGACCCGCGCAACCGGCTTCTCAGCGTCAGAGGCGTGGAGGATGGCGACCGGCAGCAACAACGCCGCAAGAAAAAGCGCGCCCACCCCCACCACCGTCATCCCCGCGAAGGCGGGGACCCATCTCCTGACCTCACCTCTGGACGCACCGCCAGAGATGGGTTCCCGCCTTCGCGGGAATGACGAGAGAAAGGCGAAGAGGCAGCGCATCAATAACTCAAAATCAAATTGCCGAGCACCGAATAATATTCCCGGTTGCCCTGACTATTGGCGAAAAGGTCCCGAAATCCCGCCCCTGGCAGCAACGTCGCCGCCGACAGCCGAAACACGATATTCTGCGTAGCCTTGGGCCGCCAGATCGCCGCCGTCGACAGGTCCCACCCGATCGACTTCGGAATACTCCCCTGATTCCGGGCCAGTTCCAGCGTGGCCGTATTCTCAAACCACAGATGGTTCGCATTCGCCGAAACCCGCAACTCCGGCAGCACATCGAAATCCGCCCCCGCGCCCAGCAGCATCGTGCCCGGATTGTTGAAGTTCGACTGCCCCTGCTCCTTCGATGAGCGCAGCGAATTCAATATGCCGTTGCGCCCATTCACGCCGAGTTGCCCCGCCGCGCAGCCGATGCAGGGGATGGACTGGCGTATCCAGTAACTGGTGTCGGCGCCTGCAAAGACCGGATTTTCAAAAATCGCGTCGAAACCGGTTTCCTTGCGATCCGTCGGATCGCCATCGCCGCTGGCGAACAGCCCCGAAGCGCGAAACCGCATCCAATCATGGTCGTAGCTCAGTTCAGCGGCGGCGAAGAAGGCGCGTATCTTCGCGGGCTCCAGCGTGAAGACGCTGTCACGATCCTCCCCCAGCGCGGCATAGGCCGACGCGGTCAGGTTCAGCCGCCCGATACGCCCGTCCGCATTGTAACCGAGATAAACGACATCATAGTCGCGCGCGGGCGCACGGCCGAACACCGCAGGCCGCACGGCAAAGCCATTATCGTCGATCTCGGTCTCATTGCCTTCCCGGTTGCGGTTGTAGATCGCCGTCACCTGGCTCGTCAGCCCGGGGATCAGGAAATCCTGCCGATAAAGATTGGCGATGAACACCCAATCGTCGCGCGGCCTGTCCACCACGCTGTTGAGCCCGCTGTTCGTGTCCTTTTCCAGCCGCCAGAAAGCCGCCAGGTTGAACTGGAACCGGTTATTGTCCCGATTGCCGAAGAAGCGGACACCCAGTTGCTGGTCGTTGAACAGGAAACCGCGAAAATCGCTCTGGAAAGGCTGGATACCGACGCGGATCGACTGGAAATCATAGCGGTCGGACGTGTTGCGCAGGTGATAGTCGACGAACAATTCCTGTACGCCCAGAAAATGGTCGGTCCGGTGGCTGGGCTTCGATGCGTCCACGAACAATATCTGCCGTTCGGGCACATTGGCGTGGTTGATATTATAGGCCAGCGTCAGGCGATATTCGATCTCCGGCGGCTTGAACGCGGTCGACCCCTTGATCAGCGATACGCCGCCAATGAAGGTCTGGCTCAGCACATAGCTGGCGTCCTTGCCGAACACATCCAGACTGCCCGGCCGCTCGGTCGTCGCGCCACCGACGGGGATGGGGAAGCTGCGCGGCTCGATCACCGTGTCGCTCACCGCATTGGCGACGAAGAACCAGTCGTCGCCCTTGATCGGCAACCACTTCACCTTCGCCCGGTCGATCGGCCGGTCGCCCTTCAGCGTGTTCTGATTATAGGGATCGAACCAGCGTTCCTTGACCACGCCCAGCGATTCAATCAGCCGCCAACGGTCCGGGATCGGTATCTGGTCGGTCGGAAAGGCCTCGGGCGGCGGCGCGCGGACGGCGCCCTTATTGTCCTGCGTCACCGCGTCGGGCAACGGCGTTTCATAGCCGGGACGGCGGCGGCCTTCGATCGACTGATCGTCGGCGCCGATCGCCTGCTTGCGCAATATCTCTTCCCAATTGTCTGGCGGGGGCGGCGGCGTGGGCTCGCCCGGCTGCGCCAGCGCGATAAGCGCAATCAAGGGAGTCGGGTCCATCACAACCCGTCGCAAACATTCTGCTGAGAAGCGCCCAGGAACGGGGCCAGAGGACATTGCACATAACGCAGCCTGTCACCCAGCGGCGCCAATATGTCCGCGCGCGTGGAAACCGGCGCATTGCCGACCCCGCCGACCCGCAGCCCGGCATTGTTCAGCCCCAGGAAACTGATCATGTCATCCTGATCGACGCCATCGCCCGAAACCCCGATCGCGCCCACCAATATGTTGCCCCGATAGATCGGAACCGCGCCCGGAAATATCTGGATGCCGTTGGCGAGCCGGCTGGTGGCGGTGCAGCTTTGCGCCGTGTCCGCCGCACTCCCGCCGCTCAGCACGAAGCCCAGATGCTGCCCGAGGTTTCCGATCACCAGCGCGCTCTGCAATCCGGTGGAGAATGGATTGAACTGCGCGATGGGCCGCGAAAAGGGCCCGTTCGGACGCCCGATCGTCCCGTCCGGATAGAAGGGCCGCGAAACATTGCCATGCGCCCGCGCGGTAAAGGCGTAACGCCCCGTCAGCGCATCCGCCCCCAGAAAGGCGTCGCCCGCCGCCTTGAACTGCTGCACATCGGCGCTGGGATTGGCCGCCAGCGTCGCGCCCGCCTGCGGATGCGAGAAGAAGGCGGCGGTCCGCGCCTTTTGCAGCGACACATCCGTGCCGAACACCGGCGCGTCGGGCGACCGGACAAGCCCCAGCGCCGCCCCCCGGCTGTCGACGACGCTGATCGTCACCTGCGCCTGGCTGTCCGTGGGCTTACGAATCTGCCCCCGCGCGCGGGCCATGATCTTGAACGCCTCCTCCAGCAGGGCGCTGACTTCGGCGGCGGTCAGGGGAGCGGAAAGATCGGCGGCATCGGTGCCGCCACGAATCGGGAAGCGGTTATTGCCCTGCGCGTCGGTCAGGACGAAGGCGTCGGAACGGGCGAATTCCGTCGCTCCCACTGGGCGATAACCCGAACTGGCTACGCCATAGGCGACACCCGCGCGGAACCCCGCCGCCGCATCATAATAGCCCGTGACCGAAACCAGATTGGCGGCGCTGATCGAAGCGACGGCATTGCTCGACAATCCGCCATAAGCAGTGTTGGAATATTCCAGCAGCACCCCCACGCTGATCCGATCGGCGCGGATCGCGGGATCGGCCTCGAATCCCACCGTGGCGGCGAGCGCAATCGCTTCCTCTCTGTCGATTTCGTGAGGCGGAAAGCTGTCCGCGTCCAGCCCATAGACGCCATCCGCCATGACGCCCACGCCGCCCACCACGACGCCATTCTTGTAGAGCGGAAAGCCCCCCGGATCGGCGGCCAGCCCCAGCGGCGACCGGCGCGGCCCGATCATCTCATTGCCCGCCGCCGGATAGCGCGGGTCGGCGACGCGCGTCACCAGATCGGAACAGGGCAACTGGCTGAACTGCACCCCGAACAGCGGCCCGCCCGGCTGGCTGGTCGACGTGCTCCCCGGCGGAAAATGCTCCTGCACGATCTCGCTCGCCGTGCGCGTCGAAAAGGCGTTGCCGCCGCTCGACAGATAGGCCCCTGTTATGGCCTTGGCGATCGCCCCCGCCTCGGCCGGAAAGGACAGATTCTGCGCATCGATGCTAACGCCATTGGGCGCGGACGGAGTCGTCGCGTTCGCCGCCGCCCCCGGCATGCGGTAGATGGCCAGCACATTGCCCACCCGATCCGTAACCGCGATCACCGCAGGCAAAGCGCGCGCCTGCGCCTCGGCCACGGCGCGCCCGACGACCGTCTGGACATCGGCGGATGTCAGCGCCTCCTGCGCGGGAACGGCATATTGGCTTGTCGGCGTGGGGCCGGGCGTAGGCGTCCCCCCGCCGCTCCCGCCACCGCTCCCACCGCCGCCGCAGGAGGACAGCGTCAGCGCGGCTATCGCCGCCAGCGCGCTTAGTCTCTGCCGCAATCCCCTCATCGCAACGCTCCGATGCTGCGCGCCGCGCCGCCCAGCGCCGCCCGGAAATCCGCAGGCCGATAGCTGTTCGGCTCCTTCACCGCCCCATAGGCGCGGTTGACGTCCGCCCTGATGCCCGCCGCCGCGCCCACGGTCACGCGCCCCGACTTCACCATGCTGTTCAGCAGCGTGTCGACCGCCATCACCGCCTGCACCGACCCTTCATAATCGGTGAAGCGCGATGAAATCGCTCCGCCCGCAATCTCGCTCACGACGGCGAAGGCCATGTCGCCGCTGGTCCGCGCCCCGGCAAAGGCGTTGGCCAGCGCCCCCGCGCTCTGCGCCAGCCGTCCCGCAGCCGCTGCCGCCGCCCGCCGGTCGCTGGCGATCGCCGCATGAAACGCTTTGCTGTCCGCATCGAACCGCCCCGCCGCGCCCGGCGCGATCACCCGTGCGGCCGCCGACAGCATGATCATATTCTCGTCATTGAACGGCGGCATCCCCGCCGGGATCGGCCTGCCCGGATTGGCCTCCCACGTCTTGCTCCGCTCCGCCTGATCGTAGATCCGCCGATGGCAGCTCTGGCAGTCGAAGAAATAGAATTCCGGGAAAGCCCCCTCCGTCCCCTTCGTTCCGGCATAGAGCGTCAGCGCCCGCTCGACCGCCATCGCCTGACCCACGGCCCAGAATTTCAGGCTGTCCGTCCGCCCCTTGCGCCTGGCATAGTCGGCGTCCTCGTCATGATGCGCCTGCATCGAGGAGAAGAGGTCCAGTTCGAACGAAATGCGCGGATGCCCCGCCGCCATCATCCGATGGTCCACGAACTGCCCTGCCCGGTCGCTGCCAAAATGGCAGTCGAGGCACACTGAAGCGCGCGCCTGCGGCCGGTCCAGCGGGATCATGCCTGCCGCGATGTTGCCCGCATGGCTCGCCCCCACCGCATAATGCGACGCGATCCAGCCGCCCGCCGGCCCATGGCACGCCTCGCACCCCACGCCATCCTGCGTCAGGAACCGCACGCCCCGCGCCGCCGCCGGCGTGGAATGGCACCCAAGGCACGCCTGCGCAGCGGTCGGATCGCCCAGCCCCAACGTCGCCGCAATCTGCCGCCCGCGCGCGCCCGAAAGCACCGCAAAGGCCCGGCTATGCGCGCCGCCGGGGGTCGAAGGCTCCTGCCAGCGCATCAGTTCATCCTGACGCACGACCTTGCCGTCGCCTTCCATCCGCCCGTGGCAGGTGGACCCCGCGCAGGACGCCACCCCGACCGAAGCGCGCCCCGCGCCCGGCGCGGCGTCCGCCCCGCCGCCGGGCAAGCCGAAAGTCAACAGGACGAGCAGCAGCGCGATGCCCAGCACCGCGCCAGCCATCGACCTGGCCTTCCTGCCGCTACAACCGACCCCCATTAACGCCCCCGTGCGGCCTGCTCGACCGTGTCCCCTTGCGCGACCGCTCTAACCTTCTCCGGCCCGCCGTTTCAATCCTGATTCTAGCGCCATTTCCGCTTATTGCACATCGCAGGCCGGTTCGTCCGCGCCGCCGCAGCGCCGCTCCCACAGATCTTCGTTGCCCGCGCCCGTCACCGGCTCGTCGATCAGCGGCGGATAGCCCTGCGCCACGATGTCGCGCAGTTCGATCAGCGTCAGCGGAAAGATCCGCGCCACCGACACCGTGGGATCGAGCAGCGCGTCCCAGGTATCGCGGCTGTCCACCCCGCCCACGCCGGTGCAAGCGCCCGGACTGGCGATCAGGCAGCCGTTGATCTTCGACCCCGCGGCATAAAGCCCGTCGACAGCCACAAGCGGGATCACATCCAATCCCGTGGCGAACAGGCCGTTCGACAACGCCAGCCGCCCGTTGATGGCGATCTCCGGCTCACCCTGCGTCGTGACGATCAGGCTGTTCGCCGTAAAGCCCCGCCGATCGGCGAAGTTGCTCGAAACGCCCGTATTCTGGACGTAGAAGCCATCGGTCGCATCGACCCGGATCGTCCCGGCGCGCAACAGCCCCTCGTCGCTGACGATCCCGTCATTCTGCGCCAGCCGCAACTCACGCGCCGTCACGGACCGGGCCGCCGCCACATCGGCGATAGCGTCCAGACTAGCCGCGTAGATGGTCGGACCGCTCAACGTCAGCACGCCCGCCAGAGCGCCATTGCCGTCCCGCAGGTCGATCGAACCCGTATCCGCGATCACCTCCAGCACCTGCCCCGCCGACAGGCTGAGCCCGCCCTGCCCGGTCCTCCCGACCATCGCCAGAGCCCCTTCGACCCGCAGCCGTCCGGACGTGGCGACGCTCAGCACCCCGCCGCCCGGCAGCATGCCCGCACCCACCGTCAGGTCGCGCATGACGATGTCGCCCGCGCCATTGATCGCGATATTGGCCGCCGAAACCCGGCCCAGCTCCCCCGCCGACAGGCTGTAGCCGCCCGCTGCGTCCCCGCCGCCGATCACCGCCGGCTGCTGCCCGCTCGCCGCGTCGAAGCGCAACAGGCCGGTCGCAACGACCTGCGCCGCCGAACCGATAGCGATATCCCCGGACCCGATCGTCACTGAAGCCCCGCTGATCCGGTTGAGCAAGGTGAAGAGCCCCCCCGCGTTCAGCGTCATCGCCCCACTCGCGCTCGCGTCCGCGATCCTCATCGCCCCGGTCGCGCCCAGCCTGACATCGCGCCCAAAGGCCGTGATCGCCCCCGTCGCGGCGATGTCGTCGACCCGCAGGTCGCCTGCGCCCCCATCCAGCAGCGCGTCGCCACCCGCCGCCAGCTTCTGCGCGGTGATCCCGACGCCGTTCAGGGTCAGGCCGCCCCCCGCCAGCGCGTTGCCAATGGAAAGCCCTCCCGCGCTCGAACCCAGCAGGATATCGCCCGCCGCCTGCCCGTCGGTCAGCGTCAGATCGGCGATCGACTGCAAGAGCAGGTCACCCGTCCGCGCGTTCAGCGCGTTGCTCGTGATGCTGCCCGCGTTGACATCGATCGACCCGGCGTTCACCGCCCCGGTCAACCGCGCAAAGCCCGCCGTTCCCGCGCTGCGGACCTGCAACAAGCCGGACAGGTCAGCATCCCCTATCTCCACGCCGCCCGGCGCAGTCAGCGCCTGCGTATCGCCCGTCAGCGCGCCGATCCGGATGCTCGCCGCCGACAGCGTCCCGCTCCCCGGCCCAACCTCCAGCAGTCCGCTGACCACGAAATCGCCGCCGATCGCGATGCCGCCGCCGCCCAACGCATTACCGCTCGCATCCGCCATGTCGAGCAGCCCGCCCGACGACAGGCCGCCCAGCAGGATATCGCCCGCGCCGCCCAGACCAATCGCCGCTGACCCGCCAGCGGTCAGGTTCGCTCCCGCGCCATTGACGCTGCCCTGCGCGAAGAAGCGCAGGTCGCCGCCCGCAATGACGCCGCTGCCGCTCGACAGGCTGATGTCGCCGCCGCCCGCGAGCAGCGTGACGCCGTCAACCGCCCGCAGCAACGCGCTATCACCCGCTATGCTGATCGCGCCCGGCGTGCGCAAAATGATGCTGTCCGCCGACAGGCTGTCGCCGCCCGCCACGCGCGAAACATGGGTGATGTCGATCCGCGCGCCCGAATAGCCCGTCAGCGCGCCCGCGACGGCCATCCCGCCACCGCCCGCGAAACTGAAGGAGAGCGGCCCTTCGCTCATGAAGTCGGCGTCGCCGCCGACCTGCACCCGGTTGCCGCTCGCCGTGACGGAGATGCCGGTAAAGCCAACTACCGGCGCGCCCGCCGCGCTCAACGTCAACGGCCCCGCCACGTTCAGGCCGCCGCCCGCCGCCGTCGAACTGTCGGTGAACAGGATGCGCCCGCCGTTCACCCCGTTCGCCGTCATCGACAGCGCCGCAAGCCGCCGCTGCGCCCCCGCGCCCAGAACGGCGGCGCCGCCATTTGCGAACTGCGCGGTCCCGGCGCTGGACGAACCATTGGCCCCGGCGGCGGACGCGCCGCTCGGTCCATTGCCGCCCGCCGCGCCGAGCCCGCCGACGCCATCGGCCACGATCCCCAGGCTACCCAGCGCAAAGTCGCCATCACTCGCTTCGAAAGCGGCCAGACCGCCCGAGCCGTTGCCGCCGCTCCCGCCCAGGCCGCCGCTCAGGCTCCCGTCGCTTCCAGTTGCGCCCACACCGCCCTGACCCACGGCCGTGATGTCATAAGCAGGCGGTATCGACAGAGCGCTGCTGTAGCGCACCGATCCGCCGTCGATGCGCAGCGTCGCCGATCCGGCGCTCGCCCCGCCGCCTGATCCGCCAGCGCCGCCCGATCCGCCCGCAGGCCCCGCCGTCCCGACGG
>DASVOF010000047.1:0-3459 GCA_036383495.1 Sphingobium sp.
CCGATCATAGAGGAAGGCTATGGCGTCGCCCTGCCCGACAGCCACCGGCTGGCGGGGCAGAAGGAAATTGCGGCCGAACAACTGGCGACCGAAACCATGATCGTCCGGCGGCATTGCGAGGCGCTGTCCGCGACCAGCCGGCACTTCGTCGACCGCGGCGTCCGGCCGCATTTCGCCTTCCGCGCGACCAATGACGAGCGGGTCATGCAACTGGTCGCCGCTGGCCTCGGCGTGACCGTCATGCCGATGAGCTATCGCTGGCCGGGCATGGCGCGCGCGACGCTCAAGGATTTCAATGAGCGACGAACCGTGGGATTCCTCTATGGATCGCGGGCGGCCGACTTGCGCGACCGACCCCCGCTTATGCTGACAGCGCTGGAAGCCGCGATGCGGGATGCTGTGTAGGCTTGTGGCGGTTCACGGTTAAGAGAGTTGTCGAGAATCTGGCCCGGAACAGGCCGTTGCAGGAACCTAACCGGCATCACGGAAGAAGCAGCGAACTGTCCCCATAGGAGTAGAAGCGATAGTCCTTGGCGATGGCGTGGGCATAGGCCGCCTGCATGCGCTCACGCCCCATCAAGGCGCTGACCAGCATAAACAGCGTCGATTTGGGCAGGTGAAAATTGGTCATCAGCCCGTCGACGGCGCGGAAGCGATAGCCCGGCGTGATGAAGATGCGGGTTTCGTCCGCGAAGGGACGGATGACGCCATCGTCGCCGCATGCGCTTTCCAACAGGCGGAGGCTCGTCGTCCCGACGGCGATCAGGCGGCCGCCATCCGCCCTGACGGCGTTCAGCCGATCCGCCGTCGCCTGATCGATCCGGCCCCATTCGGCGTGCATGCGATGGTCTTGCGTGTCGTCGGCCTTCACCGGCAGGAATGTGCCGGCCCCGACATGCAGGGTCAGCGTTTCCGTGCCGATCCCCGCCTCAGCGAGACGCGCCATCAGTTCGGGCGTGAAGTGCAGCGCCGCCGTGGGCGCGGCCACCGCGCCGTCCTCGCGCGCGAACATGGTTTGATAGTCGCTGCGGTCGCGCGCGTCGGTCGGACGCTTGCTGGCGATATAGGGCGGCAGCGGCATGCGCCCCGCCCTTTCCAGCAGGACTTCCACCGGCTCATCGCCCTCAAAATTCAGCGTCACGCCGCCTTCATCATCGCGCGACCCGGCGATGGCGGTGACATCAGCGCCAAAGTCGATCCGGTCGCCCTCCCGCACCCGCTTGGCGTTGCGCAGAAACGCCTGCCACTGGCGCAGGCCCAGGCGTTTGTGGAGCGTCGCGCCGACCTTCGCTTCCCCTCGCGTCCCTTCCAACTGGGCGGGAATGACCCTGGTATCGTTGAAGACCAGCACATCCCCGGCGCGCAGCAGCGAAGGCAGATCGCGCACGATCAGATCCTCGATCGGCGCATCGCCAGCCACCAGCATCAGACGCGCCGAATCGCGCGGAGACGCCGGGCGCAGCGCGATGCGCTCCGGCGGCAGGTGGAAATCGAACAGGTCTACGCGCATGAGGAACAGCCCCCGAAAAGGGCGGCTTACTTCTTCTTAGCGGCGAGCGGCTTCTTCACGGGCGCAATTGGCGCGACGATCGAAGGCGCGGGCGGCGTCGGCAGGGCCGTGACGGGCGGCTTGCCATCGCTCTCGATCGACGCCTGCAGGATCACGGTCGGGTTGGCGGGCGGCTCGCCCTGCGCGATGGCGTCGACATATTGCATGCCTTCGATCACCCGGCCGAACACGGTATATTTCTTGTCCAGCTGCATCCGCGGCAGGGACACGATGAAGAACTGGCTGTTGGCGCTATTCTCATCCTGAGCGCGGGCCATGGACACGGTGCCGCGCAGGTGCGGCATGGGATTGAACTCCGCCTTCAGGTCGGGCAGCGACGATCCGCCGGTGCCGTCGCCCTTGGGATCGCCGCCCTGCGCCATGAAGCCGGGGATAACGCGATGGAATTTAAGACCATTGTAGAAGCCCTGGCGCGTCAGTTCCTTGATCCGATCGACATGGGTCGGCGCGATGTCGGGACGCAGCTGGATGCGCACGCGGCCGCCGCTCGACAGATCCAGGTCCCAGATATTCTGCGGATCGGCGGGCACGGTGGCGGGCGGCAGATTGGTGGCCGGGTCCGTGCCGAGCGTCCTGGCGTTCTGCTCCGCGCGGGCGGCGGCCTCCGCCTTCTTCATTTCCTCGGCATTGCCGCGGCCCTGAGCCAGCGCCGCACCACCGGACGCATAGAGGGCGAAGCCGATCGCCACCGTCTTGAGCGCCGAACTGAACCGCATGAATGAACTTTCCTTACACTGGACGCCTGGTGGCGAAGCTGCCCTGATAGCGCGCTAATCGCGATTGGCAACTGAACGAAGGCTGAGCGGACGCGTCAGCGCGTGCCCTTTTGCCCCAGAACAGCGACGCGAGCGGTGACTTCCTCGCACACGCGGGGGCCGACAAATTTGTGGATAGGCCCGCCATACAGGGCGATTTCCTTGACCAACCGCGACGCGATGGGCTGCAAGCAGACATCCGCCATCAGGAAGACGGTTTCCACCCGCGCATTGATCTGCTGGTTCATGCCCGCCATCTGATATTCATATTCGAAGTCCGAAACGGCCCGCAATCCCCGAAGGATGATGTTGGCCCCCTGCGATTCGGCGAAGTCCATGAGCAGCGAATTGAAGCCGGTGACGACGATTTCCGCATCGATGTCGGCGCATTCGCGGCGGACCATCTCCAACCGCTCCTCGTCGGAGAACATCGGCGATTTCGCGATATTGGTGGTGACGCCGATCACCAGCTTGTCGACCAGCTTCGCGCCGCGCCGAATGATGTCCATATGGCCCAATGTGATGGGATCAAACGTCCCGGGATATACCCCCACCCGCTTCCTGCTCATGCCTCAACGGTCCCTTTCCACGATATAGTCCGCGATCGCCCGCAGCAGATCGGCCTCCCCGCCGAACCCATGAAGGTGCGCCTTGGCCTGCTCGACGAGCAGCCGCCCCTGTTCGCGCGCGCGCTCGACCCCCAGCAGGGAGACGAAGGTTTCCTTGCCGGCCGCCGCGTCCTTCCCCAACGCCTTGCCAGCGATCGCCGCATCGCCTTCCACATCGAGCAGATCGTCCGCGATCTGAAAAGCCAGGCCGATGTCGCGGGCACAGCCGTGCAGGCTGGTCCGCGCGTCCGGCGGAATCCGCGCCATGATCGCCGCCGCCGTGACGCAGAAGCCGATAAGCGCACCGGTCTTGAGTTGCTGAAGCCGCGTGGCGGTGGCGAGGTCGAAGCTCGCCTTCTCCGCCTCCAGATCCATCATCTGCCCACCGGCCATGCCCGCGGGTCCACTGTCGAGGGCCAGCGCCTTCACCAGTTCGACGCGCACGAAGGGATCGGGGTGCGTGTCTTCGTCAGCCAGCAGTTCAAACGCCAGATCGTGCAGGCAATCGCCCGCGAGGATCGCCGTG
>DASVOF010000048.1:0-17288 GCA_036383495.1 Sphingobium sp.
CTGCTGATCTTCGGTCAGGCTTTCGCCTCTGGAGGAGGCGCGCTGGACCCTAAGGCGGCCGTTGCGGCGCTCTCGGACGATGCCGAGATCTGCGGCTGCAACGGCGTCAGCAAGGGCCAGGTCGTCGCTTCGATCAACAATGGCGCATGCAGCCTCGACGCGGTGCGCGCGACCTGCAAGGCGTCGGCCAGTTGCGGCAGCTGCACCGGCCTGGTCGAGCAGATCCTCGCGCTGACGCTGGGCGACGACGTTCAGTCGGGTCCCAAGACGATGTGCAAGTGCACCAGCTTCGGTCATGACGATGTCCGCCGCGAAATCGTGGCCCAGGGCATGAAGTCGATCCCCGAAGTGATGCAGAAGCTGCACTGGTCGACGCCGGACGGCTGCTCGTCCTGCCGCCCCGCGCTCAATTATTATCTGCTCTGCGCGCTGCCCGGCGAATATGTCGACGACCAGCAGAGCCGCTTCGTCAATGAGCGCATGCACGCCAACATCCAGAAGGACGGCACCTACTCCGTCGTCCCGCGCATGTGGGGTGGCTTGACCAACCCGAAGGAATTGCGCGCGATCGCCGACGTGGTCGAGAAATATGACGCCCCGATGGTGAAGGTCACCGGCGGCCAGCGTCTCGACATTTTCGGCATCAAGAAGGAAGACCTGCCCGCCGTCTGGGCCGACCTCAATGCCGCTGGCATGGTGTCGGGCCATGCTTACGGCAAGTCGCTCCGCACGGTGAAGACCTGCGTCGGGTCCGAATGGTGCCGCTTCGGCACACAGGACTCCACTGGCCTTGGCGTCAAGACCGAGCGGATGACCTGGGGTTCGTGGATGCCGCACAAGTTCAAGATCGCGGTGTCGGGCTGCCCCCGCAATTGCGCGGAGGCGACGATCAAGGACTTCGGCGTAGTCTGCGTGGACTCGGGCTATGAGCTGCATGTCGGCGGCAATGGCGGCATCCACGTCCGCGCCACCGACTTCCTCTGCAAGGTCGCGACCGAGCAGGAGGCGCTCGACTATTGCGCCGCCTTCACCCAGCTCTACCGTGAGGAAGCGCGCTATCTGGAGCGCACCGCGCCCTGGATCGAGCGTGTCGGCGTCGACTATGTCAAGCAGCGGATCGTGGAAGACGACGCAGGCCGCGAGGCCCTGCGCGCCCGCTTCCTCTATTCGCAGAGCTTCAGCCAGGATGACCCCTGGGCCGAGCGCGCAGCCGGCGCCAACGCCGAACTGCACCAGCATCTCGACCCCATCGCCATCGCTGCGGAGTGAACGACATGACGACATGGATCGACATCGGAACGCTGGCCGACATTCCCCAGCGCGGCGCCCGCACGGTGCAGATCGAGGGCGAAAAGGAAATCGCCGTCTTCCGCACCAGCGACGACACGGTCTTCGCGCTGGTCAATGAATGCCCGCACAAGAAGGGCCCGCTGAGCCAGGGCATCGTCCACGGCCACAGCGTCGCCTGTCCGCTGCACAACTGGAACATCGCCCTGAAGACGGGCGAGGCCCAGGGCGAGGACGAGGGCTGCACACCGACCATCGCGGTCCGCCAGGAGGGCGATCGTATCCTGATCGCTCGCCCGGCGGCGCTGAAGGCGGCGGCCTGAAACGGGAATTGAGCTTCCGGTCCCCAGCCATAACGGCGGGGACCCGGGTGGGGGTTGCATGTTGGCCATCCCTTGCGGCATGCGCCTCCACCCAATTCTTGTTAGAGTATGTTCTGTTCGAGAAGGATCGTGTTCCTGCGAAGGCAGGAACCCAGTCCCGGCGGCAGGACTGGGCTCCTGCCTTCGCAGGAGCACCTCATCGCTTCCGCCGGATAGGCGGGGCCCTGAAGAAAAGGTGAGAGCATGAGCCAGGCCATCCGCACCACCTGCGCCTATTGCGGCGTCGGCTGCGGCATTTCGGCCACGCCGACCGGGCCCCGGTCGGTGACGATCAAGGGCGATGAGGCGCATCCGGCCAATGGCGGACGCCTCTGCTCCAAGGGCACGCATCTGGGCGAGACCGTGGGGCTGCAAGGCCGCCTGCTGCACCCGATGATCGGCGACAAGCGCGCCAGCTGGGGCAAGGCGCTCGACATGGTGGCGAAGCGCTTTCGCGAGACGATCGAGCGTTACGGCCCCGACAGCGTCGCCTTCTATGTGTCCGGCCAGCTGCTGACCGAAGATTATTATGTCGCCAACAAGCTGATGAAGGGCTTCATCGGCTCGTCCAACATCGACACCAACAGCCGCCTGTGCATGTCGAGCGCGGTCGCCGGCCACAACCGGGCCTTCGGCGAGGACATCGTGCCCGCCACTTATGACGATCTGGAGGAAGCGGACCTGATCGTGCTGGTCGGCTCCAACACCGCCTGGTGCCACCCGATCGTCTATCAGCGCATCCAGGCCGCCCGCGCCGCGCGCGGCGCGAAGCTGGTCGTCATCGACCCGCGCCGCACCGAAACCTGCGAAGGCGCCGACCTGCACCTGCCGGTTAAGCCCGGCACGGACGTCGCGCTGATGAATGGCCTGCTGGCGTGGTGTGATCAGGAAGGGATTACCGATCCGGCGTTCGTCGCCGATCATGTGAATGCTCCCGAAGGCTTCTGGGAGCATATCCGCACCGGCCATGACCTGTGGACCACGGCCAAGACCTGCGACATCGCGCCCGCTCTGCTGGAACAATTCTTCCGCCTGTTCGCCGCCACCCCGCGCACCGTCACGATGTTCAGCCAGGGCATCAACCAGTCGATCCGCGGCACCGATCAGGTCAACGCGATCGTCAACGTCCACCTCGCCACCGGCCGTATCGGCAAGCCGGGCGCGGCGCCCTTCTCGATCACCGGCCAGCCCAACGCCATGGGCGGCCGCGAAGTCGGCGGCCTCGCCTCGACGCTCGCCAGCCACATGGACTTCGCGCCTGAAAATGTGGAGCGGGTGGGCCGTTTCTGGGCCGCGCCGAAGATGGCGACCAAGCCGGGGCTCAAGGCCGTCGACCTGTTCCGCGCGATCAATGAAGGCCGGGTCAAGGCGCTGTGGGTCATGGCGACCAACCCCGCCGTCTCGCTGCCCGATGCCACCCGCGTCCGCGAGGCGCTGGAATCCGTCCCCTTCCTCGTCGTGTCGGACATCATCGCCGACACCGACAGCAGCGTCCATGCCGACGTTCGCCTGCCCGCCGCCGGCTGGGGCGAAAAGGACGGCACCGTCACCAATTCTGACCGCACCATCAGCCGCCAGCGCCCCTTCATGGACCTGCCCGGCGAGGCGAAGCCCGACTGGTGGATCGTCACCGAAGTCGCGCGCCGCATGGGCTGGCGCAACGCCTTCGCTTATGATCGGCCCGCCGACATCTGGCGCGAGCATGCCCGCTTGACCGCCTATCAGAATGACGGCGTGCGTGTGCTGAACCTGCGTAGCCACGCCACGATCGGCAACGACGCCTATGAGGCGCTGGAGCCCTTCCGCTGGGGTGGCGAGAAGCCCTTTTCCGATGGCCGTTTCTCGACTCCGGACGGCAAGGCGCGGCTGGTCCTGACCAAGCAGATGGAGGTGCAGGACCCGCTCAAGGCCTGGCCGATGACGCTCAACACCGGCCGTTATCGCGACCAGTGGCACACGATGACCCGCACCGGCCTCGCGCCCAAGCTGGCGCGCCACCGCGAGGAGCCGCTGGTCGAGGTCCATCCGCAGGATGCGGAAACGCTCGGCATAGCGGACGGCGATCTCGCCCGCGTCTCGACCGCGCAGGGGCAGAGCCTCTTCCGCGCCAGCATCAGCCAAGGCCAGCGCGTCGGCGAAATCTTTACGCCCATCCACTGGACCGACCAGATTTCGACCGGCGGCCGCACCGGCCTGCTGCCCCGTCCGCTGGTCGACCCGCATTCGGGTCAGCCCGGCTTCAAGGCGACCCCGGCGGCGCTGGAGAAAGTCTCGACCGAATGGAAGGGCTTCCTCATTCTGCGCGGCGAGCAACCCGCCAAGGTCCCCTGCCTCTGGGCGACCCGCGTCGCCGTGCCGGGCGGCGCGCTCTATGAGGTCGCGGGTAATGGCGATCCCGCGCGGCTCGAAGCCTGCCTGCCCAAGGGCGATCGCGTCGAAGCCATCGACCAGACGCGCGGCACCCGCCGGGTTGCGATCATCAAGGAAGGCAAGCTCGCGGGCATCCTGATCGTCACCCGCACCGGCCTGCTCCCCTCGCGCGACTGGCTCATCAGCCAGCTTCAAGTGGAGGAGGTCGGCGCCTCCGTCCTCGCCGCGCGCGGTCCCGGCAATCAGCCTGACAAGGGCCCGACCATCTGCGTCTGCTTCGACATCGGTTTGAACCAGATCATGGCCGCTATCCGCGAGCAGAGCCTGGTCGACGTGCCCGCCATCGGCAAGGCGATCGGCGCGGGCACCAATTGCGGATCGTGCCGCCCCGCGCTCGCCAATATCCTCGCCCAGATCCCGCAGGAGGCCCTTCATGCAGCAGAATGAGCTTATCGCGCCCGGACAGGTGTGGCTGGTCGGTGCAGGGCCGGGCGATCCGGACCTGCTGACTCGCAAGGCTGAAAAGCTGATGGCGGCCGCCGACATCGTCTTCTACGACGCGCTCGTCGGCCCCGGCGTACTCGACCTGATCCCCGCAGGCATCGAGCGGGTCAGCGTCGGCAAGCGTTCGGGCCGTCATTCAAAAGCACAGGAAAGCATCAACGACCTGCTGCTCGCCTCCGCGAAGGCGGGCAAGCGCGTGGTGCGCCTCAAGGGCGGCGACCCCTCGGTCTTCGGCCGCTCGGCGGAAGAGATGGACCATCTTACGGCGGACGGCGTCCGCGTCAGCATCTGCCCGGGCGTCACCACCGCCAGCGCGGCGGCGGCGAGCGGCCACGCCTCGCTCACCCTGCGCGGGAAGGCGCGCGGCCTTACGCTGGTGACGGCGCATCTGAAGGCCGGCGAACCGCTGAAACTCGACTGGGAGGCGCTGGCGCGTCCCGGCGGCACGCTCGGCATCTATATGGGCCGCGCCGCCGCCGGAGAAATCAGCCGCCAGCTGATCGCCGCGGGCCGCGATCCGGAAACCCCGGTGATGGTGGCGGTGAACGTCTCGCTGCCCAGCGAAAGGCTGATCCGGGGCAAGCTCTCCGCGCTCGCCTTCCTGGTGGCGACGATCAGCGATGAAGATCCCACCCTGCTTCTGATCGGCGAAGCGGTGGCGGGCACGACCATGGCTGAAGAGGTCGCCGCGCGCGTCGCCCTCCAGGCTTGAAATCGGTCCCGTCACTTTTCGTCCTGAGTCTGTCGAGGCTCCTTCCTTAGTTGGAAGGAAGGCGGGAGCTTCGACAGGCTCAGTCCAATCCGCGCAGATCTGCCGGCCGGTTGATATTGGGCAGCAGGATATCCGGGCGCTCGACGATCCGCGCGCCGATCCGCTCGATCCACCCGAATATCGACCGATTATTCTCCTCGGCCAGATGCGCGTCGAGTTCAGAGGCCAGCGAAGCAGGCCAGAACCCCGCCAATTGCTGCCCCTTGAGCACCGCCGGGCTTGTCCCCATCAGCGCCTGCGCCAACGCCGCCGGATAGACCGGCATGTCGCACCCGGTCGTCAGCACCGCGTCGAAGCCTTGGCTCGCCGCATGATGCAGCGCCGCGTTCAGCCCGCCCAGCGGCCCCATGTCCGGCGCGGGGCGATCGGCTAGCCCGGCCATTCCCTCAACCGTGCGTCCGCACACCACCACCGCCTCAACATGCGGCGCGATCGCCGCCGCCGCATGCTCCAGCAGCGTGCGCCCGTCGCCCATCACGGCCAGCGCCTTGTCGCTCCCGAACCGGCTGGATCGCCCTCCGGCGAGCACCGCGCCCAGCAATCGCATATATCCACTCCGCTGATCCTGCCGACGGGGCGGGTGAAACCCTAGCAACCTCCGTTCGCCCTGAGCTTATCTCACCCGTTCGGGCTGAGCCTGTCGAAGCCCTCTTCTTTTCTTCAAAGAAAGGGAAGCCCTTCGACAGGCTCAGGGCGAACGGGGGTAAATATTATGCCCAATCACTCCCCAAAAGTCTTCGGCGCGGGCGCCACGACGGTATAGGTTCCCGCGCCGATCTCCGACACTTCCAGCGCACGTTCCGCCACGCCGTTGCGCCCGAAGCGGAACGCCCCGTCTATCCCCGAAAAGCCGCCAGAATCCCGCAGACGCGCCGCCGGGAAGACCGTCCCCGGCCGCCAGTCCCGCGCGATCCGCACCGTCAACAGCACGGCGTCATAGCCGAGCGCCGAAAGCCGGAACGGCGAACTTCCATAGCGCGCCCGATATTTGCCCGCGAGCTGCCCATAGAGCCCGTCCGAAACGCTGGCGAACCACGCCCCGCGCAGCACCGGGCTGGACGCCAGCGCATTGTCGGTGTTCCACAGCTCCGTCCCCAGCAGCCGCGCGGTCGCGCCGCCATTTTTCCGCACGATCGGCGCGAGTTGCAACGCCACCCGCCCGCTATCGGCGATCAGCAGCGCGTCGTAACTGGACGAAGCCTGCAATTTCTTCACCGCCGCCGTCATCGAAGCCGCCGACCGGTCGAACGTCTGCATCGACACCACCGTGCCGCCCGCGCCCTCAACCGCGCGCAGCAGCGCCGTGCCCGACCGCTCGCCATAGACGCCCTTGGGCGCCAGCGCGGCGAATTTCGACAGGCCCTTGGCGCGCGCGAACTCCACCACCCGGTCGATCGACTGGTTGGGGTTGTATCCCATGATGTAGACGCCGTTGCCCGCGACGCTCGTATCGTTGGAAAAGCTGATCACCGGCACATTGGCCCGCGCCGCGATCGGCCCGACGATGCGCGCATCCTCGGCCAGCAACGGGCCCAGGATCAGGCGATTGCCCTCCGCCAGCGCCTTGTTCGCCGCCGCCGCCGCGCCCATGCTGGTATCATAGGTGGTGATGCGCACCTTGTCGGCCTTGGTGTCCAGCAGCGCCAGCGTGGTCGTATTGGCGATCGACTGGCCGACGCCTGCATTGGGGCCGCTCATCGGCACCAGCAGGGCGACGCGATGGCGCATCGTGTCGGTGGGCAATCCCTGCGTCACGTCCGGGCCGCTTGGCGTCGGCTCGACCGGTGCGGGCCCGGCTCCCCTGGGCACGACCGATTGACAGGCGGCGAGGGCCAGCGCGGTCGCGGCGAAGGCTATGCGCGCGCCGCGCTTCAGGGCCGCGAACATGGCCGCTTGCCGGAGGGCATCCGTCTCTGTCATCTGGCGTCCTTATGGAAACTCGAAATTCTGGGCTAGAGCCTGGGCTTTACATCGTTGCAGGGCCGATCGGCAACCTCGGAGACCTTACCCCCCGCGCGGCGGAAGTCCTGCGGCTGGCGGACGTGGTCGCCGTGGAAGATACACGGGTCAGCGCGCGTTTGCTGCGCCATGCCGGGTCGGAGCGCCCGATGATCCCTTATCACGACCACAGCGCCGAAGGGGTCCGCGCGCGCCTTGTCGAGCGGATGGCGAGCGAATCGGTCGCGCTGCTGTCCGACGCCGGGACGCCGCTCATCTCCGATCCGGGCTACAAGCTGGTCCGCGACGCCCGCGCCGCCGGGCGCAAAATCACGACGCTGCCCGGCCCCAGCGCCGCCATCGCCGCGCTCACTTTGTCGGGCCTGCCCACGGACCGCTTCCTTTTCATGGGATTCCTGCCGTCCAAGCAAAAGGCGCGCGCCGACGCGCTTGCCGAAGTCGCCGCCCTTCGCGCCACTTTGGTCTTCTACGAAAGCGGCCCGCGCCTGTCGGAAAGCCTGGCCGCCATGGCGGAAGGGCTGGGCGACCGCGAAGCCGCCGTCTCTCGCGAAATCAGCAAGACGTTCGAGGAAACTCAGACCGGGACGCTCACTGAACTGTCCGCCCGCTACGCCGACGCCCCGCCCAAGGGCGAGATCGTCGTCATCGTCGGCCCGCCGGGCGAAGCGCCGCCCGCCAGCGCGGAGGACGCCGACGCCGCGCTTTTGGAAGCCATGGAGCGCCTTCCCGTTTCCAAAGCAGCGGGCGAGGTCGCCAAGAAGCTCGGCCTCGACCGCCGCGCGCTCTATGCTCGCGCGATGGAACTGAAGGGGTGAAGCGTCACGCCGCCGAAAAGCGCGGACGGCAGGCCGAACGCATCGCCGGCTGGTGGCTGCGGCTCAAGGGCTGGCGGATCGTCGGCCGCCGCCTGCGCACGCCGGCGGGCGAGGTGGACCTTGTCGCCCGGCGCGGCTCCATGCTCGCCTTCGTCGAGGTGAAGGCGCGCGCCACCGGAGCCGATCTCGACCTGGCGATCGACGAACGGCGGCTGTCGCGCGTCGCGGCGGCGGCGGAAATGCTCTTCTACGACCTCGCCCAGCCGGGCGACGACATGCGGATCGACGTGATCCTCCTTGCGCCGGGCCGTCCGCCACGCCATCTGGCGAATGTCTGGCATGGGGGGTGAATACCCTTGTTCCGTTCGCCCTGAGCTAGTCGAAGGGCTTCACTTCTCTTCAAGAAAGGGATGGGCTTCGACAGGCTCAGCCCGAACGGAGATATAAAGTCGATGACAGAGCTCAATCCCCTGACCGTCGCCGTGCAGATGGACCCGATGGAAGGGATCAACATCAAGGGCGATTCGACCTTCCACATCATGCTGGCGGGGCAGGCGAGGGGGCACAGGCTCTATCATTATCTCGCCCCTGACCTGACTTATCGCGAAGGCCGCGTTGTGGCGAAGGCGCGCCCGGTCAAGGTGCAGAAAGTGGACGGCGACCATTTCGCCTTCGGGGAGCCAGAAATCCTCGATCTTGGCCGCGACGTCGACGTGGTGCTGATGCGGCAGGACCCGCCCTTCGACCTCAGCTACATCACCGCCACCCACTTGCTGGAACGCATCCAGTCCGAAACGCTGGTGGTGAACGATCCGGCTTCGGTCCGCAACGCGCCCGAAAAGCTGTTCGTGCTCGATTATGCGCGCTTCATGCCGCCGACGATGATCACCCGCGACCTTGACGAGGTGAAGAGCTTCCTCGCCGAGCATGGCGAAGTTGTGGTGAAACCGCTCTACGGCAATGCCGGCAACGCGGTCTTCCATGTCGGGCGGTCGGGCGCGAACCTGTCCGCGCTGGTGGAACTGTTCAAATCCTCGTGGGTCGAACCCTTCATGGTTCAGGCCTTCATCCCCGGCGTGGCGCAGGGCGACAAGCGCATCGTCCTGATCGACGGCGAAGTCGCGGGCGCGATCAACCGCATCCCCGGCGCGGGCGAGATTCGCTCCAACCTCGCCGTCGGCGGATCGGCGGCGAAGACCGAACTGACCGACCGCGAGATGGAAATCTGCGCGGCGATGGGGCCTGAGTTGAAGGCGCGCGGCCTGCTGTTCGTCGGCATCGACGTGATCGGCGGGGAATGGCTGACGGAAATCAACGTGACCTCGCCCACCGGCATCGTCTCGATCGACGCCTTCAACGGCGCCGACACGGGCGGGATGATCTGGGACGCGATCGACGCCCGGCTGGCGGCGAGGGCGGCGGCTTGACCCTTTCCCGTCATCCCAGCGAAAGCTGGGACCTCGTGCCCCAAGCCGTGCCCTCATCTGGAGATTCCAGCCTCCACCGGAATGACGAAAAGTGACCGACTGGGTCCTCCGCCTGATCGACGCCGGCGGCTATTGGGGCATTTTCGCCCTGATGATCATCGAAAATGTATTCCCCCCGATCCCCTCCGAACTCATCATGGGCATAGGCGGCATTCGCGTCGGGCAGGGGCGGATGACGATGGAGTGGCTGCTGCTCGCGGGGACGCTCGGCACGACCGTCGGCAATTATTTCTGGTATCTTGTCGGCCACGTCCTTGGCTTCCATCGCCTGAAGCCGCTGGTCGACCGTTACGGCCGATGGGCGACGCTGGAATGGCGCGATGTGGAGGCGCTGGACCATATTTTCGGCAAATATGGCCAGATCGTCGTCTTCGTCTTCCGCTTCATGCCCGCCTTCCGCACGATGATCTCGCTTCCCGCCGGCCTGTTCCGCATGGGGCATTTCAAATTCCTCGCCTGGACCGCGGGCGGCGCGCTGATCTGGAACATCATCCTCGCCTATGCGGGCTATGTCCTCGGCCAGAATTTCCGCGACATCGACAAATATGTCGGACCTGCCGCCACCGCCTGCATCATCGGCGCGGTGGGGCTGTATCTCTGGCGGCTGGCGACGTGGAAACCGAGGGGCTGAACCCCTTATACCGTCACCCCAGCGAAGGCTGGGGTCTCAGGCCATATTGCGCGATCTCTCCTGAGATCCCAGCGTGCGCTGGGATGACGAAATCCTCAAGCCCGAGGATGCGCGTTGCGGTAGACATCCAGCAGATGCGCCGCATCCACCTGCGTATAGATTTGCGTCGATGACAGGCTCGCATGGCCCAGCAGTTCCTGCAATGAGCGCAAGTCCGCCCCGCGCCCCAGCAGGTGCGTCGCGAAACTGTGCCGCAGCGCGTGGGGCGTAGTCCGCTCCGACAGCCCCAGCCGCCCGCGCGCGCCCTGCACCGCGCGCCGGATGATGGCGGAGGACAGCGGCCCGCCGCGCGCGCCCCGGAACAGGGGGGCGTCCCGCTCGACCGGATAGGGGCAGGCCGCGACATAGCTTTCAATCGCCTGCGCCACCTGCGGCAGCAGCGGAACCTGCCGGGTCTTCCCCCGCTTGCCCGTCACGCGCACCGTCTCGCCCAGCGGCATCACCGCCCCGGTCAGCCCCATCGCCTCGCCGATCCGCAGCCCCGCGCCATAGAGCAGCAGCAGCACCGCCCAGTCGCGCGCACCGATCCACGGCTCCCGCGCCGTTTCCGCAATATCCTCCGCCAGCGCCATCACCTCGTCGGGCGACACCGGGCGGGGCAGCCCTCGCTTCACCCGTGGGCCTTTCAGCACCGGCGCCCGCCCATCCTCGCCGCCGACGAATTTCAGGAAGCCGCGCACCGCCGACAATTCCCGCGCCGCAGAGATATTGCCGATGCCATCCATGCGCCGCGCCGTCAGGAAGGCGCGCAGATCCGCCTGTCCGATGCCCGCCAGCATGGCTGCCGTCACCGCTTCGCCGCGATGCTCCTCCAGAAAGGCGACCAGCCGCTCCGCCGTCGCCACATAGGCGCGTACGGTATGCAGCGACCGCCGACGGTCTAGCGCCAGATGACGCCGCCACCCTTCGACAAGTTCGTGCGAACCATTCATTCCCGCAGCTTAGGCGAGCAAAGGAGGAAACGGAATCCCCCTGCGCCAGACCGCCCTTGAAAATCCCCCGGAAATGGGCACATGGGTCGCATGGCGACATCTTTCGATCCGGCCGACATGCCCACCGGGATACTGAAACCGCTCAGCCCGCTGGTGAGCCGCGTCCTGGCGCCGAACCCGTCGCCTTTCACCTATACCGGCACGCAGACTTATCTCGTCGGCGTCACGGATCTGGCTGTGATTGATCCTGGCCCCGACGAAGCTGAGCATCTGACCGCGCTCCTCTCGGCCATAGGCGACCGCCCGGTCCGCGCGATCCTGTGCACCCACACCCATCGCGACCACAGCCCCGCCGCGCGTCCGCTGGCCGATCGCACCGGCGCGCCGATCATCGGTTGCGCGCCGCTGACGCTGGACGATGACGGCCCGCGCGCCGACGCCGCCTTCGATCCCACTTACCGCCCCGACCGCATTCTCGCCGACGGGGAGCAGGCGGCGGGGGAGGGCTGGACGCTCGAAGCCGTCGCCACCCCCGGCCACACCTCCAACCATCTCTGTTTCGCGCTGCTGGAGGAAGGCATTCTCTTCACCGGCGATCATGTCATGGGATGGTCGACCAGCGTGATCTCGCCGCCCGATGGCGACATGACCGATTATATGCGCTCGATGCAGCGGCTGCTCGACCGGGAGGATGCTGTCTATTATCCCGCCCATGGCGAGCCGGTGGAAAATCCCCGGCGGCTGGTGCGCGGAATGATGGGCCACCGCAAGCAGCGCGAGGGGCAGATAGTGCGCTTCCTTGAACGCAACGGCGCGTCGCAGATACCCGACATGGTGGCGGAGATGTATAAGGGCGTCGACCCGCGTCTCTATGGCGCCGCCGGGCGATCGGTCCTCGCGCATCTGATCGACCTGGACGGGCGCGGAATCGCCGCGGCGACCGGCGACGGACGGTGGGAATTGCGCTGAACGCGGAACAGATCTGGCCAACCGCCGCGCCGCCCGCTATCGGCGCGGGTAAAGGCCCGTGAGGAGTAGGGACATGAACGCCATCACCGGAATCCCGCAGGGGACCGACCTGCGCGCGGAGATCGACCGGCTGCGCAAGGAACGCAACGCCGTCATCCTGGGCCATTATTATCAGAAGCCCGAAATTCAGGACCTGTCCGATTTCGTCGGCGACTCCCTCGAACTTTCGCGCAAGGCGGCGGAAACGGACGCCGACGTCATCGCCTTTTGCGGCGTGCGTTTCATGGCCGAAACCGCCAAGATACTCTCGCCCGAGAAGATCGTCGTCCTGCCGGACATGGACGCAGGCTGCTCGCTCGAAGACAGCTGCCCCCCCGGCCAGTTCAAGGCGTTCCGCGAGGCCCATCCCGATCATATCGCGCTCAGCTACATCAACTGCTCGGCAGAGGTGAAGGCGCTCAGCGACATCATCGTCACCAGCTCGTCGGCGGAAAAGATCCTGTCGCAGATTCCGAAGGACCAGAAGATCATCTTCGGCCCCGACAAGCATCTGGGCGGCTACCTCTCCCGCAAGCTGGGGCGCGAGATGCTGCTTTGGCCGGGCGTCTGCATCGTCCACGAAGCCTTCAGCGAAACCGAATTGCTCAAGCTCAAGGCGAAGCACCCCGACGCGCCCATCGCGGCGCATCCCGAATGCCCGCCCTATATCGTCGACCATGCCGATTATGTCGGTTCGACCAGCGGCATCCTGGAATTTTCCAAGACCATGCCCGGCGACACGCTGATCGTCGCCACCGAACCGCACATCATCCACCAGATGCAGAAGGCGGTCCCGGAAAAAACCTTCATCGGCGCGCCCGGCGCGGACGGCAACTGCAACTGCAATATCTGTCCCTATATGGCGCTCAACACGATGGAGAAACTCTACCTCGCCCTGCGCGACCTCCAGCCGCGCATCGAGATGGACGAAGGCCTGCGCCTCGCCGCCAAGAAGAGCCTCGACCGGATGCTGGAGATGGCCAGCAGCACGGTGGGGCAGGGGGATGTAGGCAACCGCTGATGTAGGCGGTGTGCTCCTGCGAAGGCACTCGAACGAGTCGAGTGGCTCGTGAGAGCCCAGTCCCGCCGTCTGAACTGGGCTCCTGCCTTCGCAGGAGCACGGAAGCTCCGTATAGAGAAACATCATGACCTTCTCCCTCCCCGGCTTCGACCTCGACGCCTTCATCGCCTCGACCCTCGCCGAAGATCTCGGCCCCGAAGGCCGCGACGTCACCAGCGAGGCCGTCATCCCCGAAGATGCGATCTTCGACGGCGTGATGGACAGCCGCGACGCGGTGACGCTCGCGGGCCTGCCGATCGCCGCCGCCTTCTTCCGCGCGCTCGACCCGGATGTGGAGATCGAGCTGCTGAAACAGGATGGCGACCGCGTCGCCGCCGGGACCGACATCATGCGCATCCGGGGCAAGGCCCGCGCAATGCTCACCGCCGAACGATCCGCGCTTAACACCGTCCAGCACCTGACCGGCATAGCTTGCCTGACCCGCGCCTATGTCGATGCGATCGAGGGCACGGGCGCGACCCTGCTCGACACCCGCAAGACGATCCCCGGCCTGCGCATGCTGGAGAAATACGCCACCCGGATGGGCGGCGCGACCAATCATCGCATGGGCCTGTGGGATGCGGCGATGATCAAGGATAATCATGTCGCCGTCGCCGGATCGGTCGAGGAAGCCGTCCGCCGCGCCGCCGCCGCCGGGATCGTGCGCATCATCGTGGAGGTCGACCGCATCGACCAGATCGAACCCGCGCTCGCCGCCGGGGCGACGCATCTCCTGCTCGACAATATGGACGCACCGACGTTGCGTGGGGCGGTCACGCTGGTCGATGGCCGTGTCCCCACCGAAGCGTCTGGCGGCGTGACGATCGAGACCATCCGCGCCAAGGCGGAGACCGGCGTCACCTATATCAGCGTCGGCCGCCTGACCCAGTCCGCCCCCGCCGCCGATATCGGCCTGGACTTCGCCTTCGCCTAACCCTCGATCGTCACCGTCGAGGGATGATGCTTGTCCAGATGCCTGCGGATGATGCGTAGATTCTTGGTGTTGGACTTGTAGAGAAAGTCGAACACGTCCCCCGCAAAGGGGATCGCGCCGACCAGCGTATCGAAGCCGACATTGGCGGCCATCCGCGTCAGCTGCCATTTCGACATGCCCAGGTTCCGGGCTTCCCACACGATCCACCCGCCCATCGCGGCGGTCGCGAGGTCGCCGACCACGGGGATCAGGCCCACCAGACTGTCGAGCCCCACGCGGCGGTTGGTGCCGGGGATGACGAACAGCCCCTCCAGCATCGCCTCCATCACCTCGATCCGCCGCCGCACCGAAGCGGGGTCGCGGCCAAAGCCCGGCATGTCGCGCACGACCCGATCGAACTGGTCCGGGGAAATCGGCATTACTGGTCCTCCTGATCCCTAATTGGGATCGCGGAACAGATGGTTCAATGGATGCCGCGCCCGTGGCGACGGCGTGAAGCCGTTCAGCCGCCGCGACACCAGCGACCAGCGCACCGGCGCGCCCAGCGCGATATAGCCGTCATGCGCCTGCATCAGCGCCTGCGCCTGCGCCACCCGCGCCATCCGTTCGGCCAGGGTGCTGGCCATGCCCGCCGCCCGCAACTGCGCGTCGGCCTGCGCCGAACAATGCACCTTCCGCGCGCACCCGACCCGCCCCAGATACCACAGCGCGCTGTCATAGGCCGCGACCTCGTCGATCATGCGCAGGTCGGCCTCCTGCTTCATCCCCACCCGCTGGGTCCGCAGGCCGATCGTCCCCAGGTCGTGCCGCAGCAGCCCGAACAGGCTCGTCGCCCCCGGCCCCTGCGGCAGCGCCACGCGCAGCACCGGCGGAGCGCCATGCGCGCTGCGCCATCGCGCCATCGCCGCCTGTCCCTGCGCCCGCCGCTCTTCGATCGAAAGCTGCGTCCAGTCCGGCCGCGCCGGCGGCCCCGGCAGGTCCATCTGCGCGGGCACGATCTGCTCGGTCGTCGCCCATCCGCCCAGCGGGAACAGCACCGGCAGCCGGCTGCGGTCGACCGCCATATTGATCGCCCGCCGCACCGCGCCGTCATCCAGCAACTCGCCCCGCCCCGTCACCGCCAGCCCCAGCAGCCCCTGCGCCGGATCGATCCGCACAAAGTCGCGATCCACGCCCGCAGGCACCAGCAGCGGTAGGTCAGCGAAGCGCCCGCCCAGCACCATCGCCGTCTTGCGTTCCCGAAAGCGGATGATCGCCAGCGCCGCCCGCTCGGCCCGCACTATCCGCGTCCGCTCGGGCGAGGGCGCGCCATCCTCGCCCGCCGGATCATCCACCGGCGTCAGCACGACCGCGCCGCCGCGCCGTCCGCTCCGATAGGGCCCCGTTCCCCCATCCCGCGACAGCAGTGTCATCTGCGGCTGGGCCAGCATCTGCAACAGATAGGGACGCGCCGCCGCCAGCCTGATCTCGACCACCTCGCCGGTCATCGGCACCACGGCTTTCACCGCGTCCAGCGGCCCTTCCGGGTCCAACCGCCGCAGCGTCTCGATTCGCGCCATCAACAGCCGCGCGACATCGCCCGCCGTCACCTTGCCGCCATCGGGCCAGAAAGCGCGGCGCAAGCGGAAGATATAGCTGCGCCCGCCATCCTCCACGATCCAGCGCTGGGCCAGCGCGGGCAGGATATCCCCGCTCGCGTCGAAGGCGACCAGCCCCTGCGCCGTCGCCTCCAGGATCAGCTTCGCGCCGGGATCGGGCAGATTCTCCAGCGGCCGGGTAAAATCGGCGGGCGTCCCGATCACGCTGACGGCCACCGGCCCGCTCGCTTCCTGCGAACAGCCCGCCAGCATCGCCCCGCACAGCATCGCGCCGCCGGTCATCAGGCGCGCGAAGAGCAAGCGGGGCAGGGTGGGAAATATCATGACGCACAGCAGACCTAACCCGCCCGCGCGCCGTCGCCAAGGCGAAGCCGCATCCGACGTCTCACTTTCACCTTATGGGCCACACTGTCCCGGATCAGGATTTTGTTAACCACGACTCCGCATTGGCCCGACCTGCCCGGCCTCGTATAACTTTGGTTATGCGGACTTTCTCCACCACGCTGCTCCTGTTCGCCGCCGTCGGCGCGACCGCTCTGGCGCAGGGCGCGCCCACGCCCTTCACCGTGGCGGAAAGCGGGCGCGGCTATGCTTCGCTCAAGGACGCGGTGGCCGCGATCGGCAATGGCAAGGGCACCGTCCTGATCGCGGCGGGAAGCTACGCCCAATGCGCCGTGCAGCAGGGCGGCGATGTAACTTTCCGCGCGCAGAGCCCCGGCTCCGTCATCCTCGACGGCGTGCCGTGCGAGGGCAAGGCGGCGCTCGTCCTGCGCGGCCGGTCGAGCAGCGTGGACGGCATCGTCTTCCAGAATATGCGCGTGCCCGACGGCAACGGCGCGGGCATCCGCCTCGAAAGCGGCGACCTTTCCGTCAGCAACAGCCTCTTCCGCAACAGCGAGGAAGGCATATTGAGCGGCGACGCGCCCCAAAGCAGCGTCACGATCGACAAGTCGACCTTCCGCCATCTGGGCCGTTGCGACCGCGATCTCGACTGCGCCCACGGCGTCTATATCGGCCGCTACGGCAGCCTCACCGTCACCCGCTCGCGCTTCGACCAAGGCGATGGCGGCCATTATCTCAAAACCCGCACCCCCCGCGTCACCATCACCGACAACAGCTTTGACGACAGCCACGGGCGCCTGACCAACTATATGATCGACCTGTCGAACGGCGCCAGCGGACAGATCAGCCGCAACATCATGGTGCAGGGCAAGGACAAGGACAATTATAGCGCCTTCATCACCGTCGCCCCCGAAGGCCGCGAACATAACAGCGCCGGCCTTTCGATCGCGAACAACAGCGCCTCCTTCGTGCCGGGGCTCCAGCGCAACAGCAGCTTCGTCGCCAATTTCACCGACGATGCGGTGAAGATCGGCGCGAACCGGCTGGCGAGCGGCATCAAGGTCTGGGATCGCCGCTGAGCGGTTCAGTTTACCTCCCGTTCGCCCAACCTCCGTTCGGGCTGAGCTTGTCGAAGCTTGCCTGAGCGCCTGCTAAATCCCTTAACCC
>DASVOF010000049.1:0-6348 GCA_036383495.1 Sphingobium sp.
CGATCATGCCTAACTCGCCCGCCGATCCCTGTCCTCCGTCCGCCGTCGGCCATGGCGTCGGGATCGTCGGCTTGATCGGCCTTGGCGTCTGGACGTTGGTCGCGCGGCGTTTCGGGATGAACGGCCCCAATGCCGGCTTCGCGGCGGTCGTCGCTTGCGGGCTGCCGATGGTGATCTGGTCGTTGATCGTCGAAAAGGTCCATCGCAACGCCTCGACCGGCCTTGATTGGACCACGCCGGCCCGGCCGCTGCGCGCGGTGCTGGACATCAGCCTCGTCAAGATCGCCGGGCTGTGGGCGACATGGGCCGTCATCGCCATCTTCTATTGCCTCGCGCGCTGGTATTGGAGCGGCAATTACCGCTTCTCCATGGACCTGTTCATGGGCGCCGCGCCATGGTTGCTGGCGCTGTCCATTCCCTATGTCGTCTGGCTCGACCGGCGGCTGGCGGAGCCGAAAGACGCCACCTACGCCTTTGGCCAATGGATCATCGGCGGAGCGGCGGGGACGGCGGATAAAAGCGAGGTCGCCAACCATGTCCGCGCCTGGGCGGTGAAGGGCTTTTTCCTCGCCTTCATGCTCTCGATCGTCCCCGGCAATTTCGCCAGCGTCGTCGACTGGCGCCTGCCCCACGCCTTCGCCAATCCGGTAAACCTCGCCGCCTTCCTGATCGCGGTCATGTTCATGATCGACGTCTGCATGGCGACGGTCGGCTATCTGCTGACGATGAAGCCGCTCGATTCCCACATCCGTTCGGCCAATCCCACGCTCGGCGGCTGGCTGGCGGCGCTGATCTGCTATCCGCCCTTCGTGCTGATGGGGGGAGGGGGACCGCTCGACTATCATGCGGGCGGCGCGGAATGGGATGTCTGGACGCAGGGGCATACGGCGCTGCAATGGCTGCTGGGCGGCTGGCTGGTGCTGCTCACCGCCATCTACGCCTGGGCGACGGTGGTGTTCGGCATCCGCTTTTCCAACCTCACCCATCGCGGCATATTGACGCACGGTCCCTATCGCTGGACCCGCCACCCGGCCTATCTGTCGAAGAATCTCTTCTGGTGGTTTTCGGCGCTGCCCTTCCTCACCGTCACGGGCAGCCTGACCGACATGGTGCGCAACTGCGCTATGCTGGCCGCCACCAACGCCGTCTATTATTGGCGCGCCCGGACGGAGGAGGCGCATCTGTCCGCCGATCCGGCCTATCGCGCCTATAGCGGGTGGATGGAGCGTAATGGGCCTGTGCCGCGCTTCTTCGCCTGGATGACGGGACGGAAGCAGCCTCAGCTACAGCCGGCGGAATAGGCTGGAGCGACGCGCTTTATATCGGCATCCCCTCACCTCCGTTCGGGCTGAGCTTGTCGAAGCCCTTTACTTCTTCAAAGAAAGTGAAGCCCCCTTCGACTGCCTGCTTGCAGCAGGCGCTCAGGACAGGCTTCGACAGGCTCAGGGCGAACGGGGTGAGGTGGGGTCGATTCTCTAAAAGCTCTCTTCCCCATAAACCCGGCTGAGGTCGCCCGCCCACGCGCCATTATAGCGCTCCAGCAGCCGCTCGGCATGGGTGCGTCCCGACGCTACGATCTCGTCCAGCGGGGCGAGATAGCCGGTTTCATTATCGCCCGCAGCATTGACCCGCGCCCGCGCCTTGAGGCCGCTGCGCGATATGTCGAGCACCTCTCCGGCGATGTCGCGCAGCTTGCGTCCGCCCGGCACCGGCGCATCCAGCGCCAGTTTCGGCGCGGCGTCGCGCAGCGCCTGCCGTTCCTCCATCGTCCAGTCCTTGACCAGATCCCACGCCGCATCCAGCGCACCCTGATCGTAGAGCAGCCCGACCCAGAAGGCGGGCAGTGCGGTGATCCGGTCGGCCGGTCCGCCGTCGGCCCCGCGCATTTCGAGGAAACTCTTCAGCCGCACTTCGGGGAAGGCGGTGGACAGGTGATCCTCCCAATCCTTCTCCGTCGGCTTCTCGCCCGGCAGGACGGACAGTTTGCCGTTCAGAAAGTCCCGGAAACTCAGGCCCGCCGCGTCGATATAGCGGCCGTCGCGATAGACGAAATACATCGGCACATCGAGCGCATAGTCGGCATAGCGTTCATAGCCGAATCCGTCCTCGAACACGAAGGGCAGCATGCCGGTGCGATGAGGGTCGGTGTCGGACCATATGTGGCTACGGTAGGAAAGCATCCCGTTGGGTTTACCCTCGGTGAAGGGCGAATTGGCGAACAGCGCGGTCGCCAGCGGCTGGAGCGCCAGCGACACGCGGAACTTCTGCACCATGTCCGCCTCGCTGCCATAGTCGAGATTGGTCTGGATCGTGCAGGTCCGCAGCATCATGTCGAGGCCCATGGAGCCCACGCGCGGCATGTGCCGCAGCATGATCTCATAGCGCCCCTTGGGCATGATCGGCAGTTCTTCGCGGGTCTTGTCCGGCCACATGCCGAGGCTGAGGAAGCCAAGGCCCAGCATGTCGCCGACATATTTCACCTGCTCCAGATGCCGCTGCGTCTCCGCGCAGGTCTGGTGCAGATTTTCGAGCGGCGCGCCCGACAGTTCCAGCTGCCCCGCCGGTTCCAGGCTGACGGTCCCGTCGCTTCCCGAAAGGGCGATGATATTCTCGCCCTCGAACACCGGGTTCCAGCCGTAACGGGTGAGGCCGATCAGCAGCGTGTGGATGCCGCTCTGCTCGTCATAGGACGGGGCGTGATGATCCTTTTTCGCGTAGACGAACTTCTCATGCTCGGTGCCGATGCGCCAGCGCTCCTTGGGCTTTGCGCCCTTGGAGAAGGCCGCGATCAACTGTTCGCGGGTCTCGATGACGGGATCATTTTCCCCTGAGTCGGTTCTGGTGCTCATGCCACGCCTTAGCCTGTCCCCCCGGCGCGTCAATCAACAGCGCGCGGGCGACAAATAGGTTGCGCTTGTAAAGGCTGCAATCCCATTTCGTTATGCAACTGGAGAAGGATCGATCGGTCTGCCGTCATGTGCTCCTGCCTTCGCAGGAGCACGACATCTTCAGGTTCAGCGCCAATCGCCGTTCAGCGTCATCCAGGCGCTGGTGGCGGCGATGGCGGCGGTTTCCGCGCGCAAGATGCGCGGACCCAGCGACACCGGCACGGCTTTGGCCACCCCACGGATCGCTTCGCGTTCGGCGGGATCGAAGCCGCCTTCCGGCCCGATGAGGAACGCGGCCGGTCCGGGATGAGCGGGCAGCGTCTCGATCAGCGGCTCGCCCCCGGTCTCATCGGCGAAGAACAACCATCGCTCCTCCGGCCAGTCGCGCAGCATCGCGTCCAGCTTCACCATTTCGCCAAGGTCGGGCAGGGCGGTGCGCCCGCATTGCTCCGCCGCTTCGACCAGATGGGCGCGCAGCCGGTCGAGGTTGAGCTTGTCCACCACCGCCCGCCGCGTCAGCACCGGCTGCAACTTCGCCACACCCAGTTCGCACGCCTTTTCCGCGATCAGGTCGATGCGGCCCTTCTTGATCGGCGCGCAGCACAGCCAGAAATCGGGCGTCTCTTCCAAAGCCTTGGTCTGGCTGACGCATTCGAGCACAAGGTCGCGCTTGCGGACGTCCCGCACCCGCGCCGCCCATTCGCCCGATCGCCCGTCGAACAGCAGCACGATGTCGTCGGGCTTCACCCGCATCACGCTGATCAGATAATGGGCCGGGTTGCCGTCGACCGGCACGGCTACGCCCTCGCCCAGCAGCGTCTCGACATGCAGGCGCGGCGCGCTCTGCGGCGGCCATGCGGGGGTTGCGGTCATAAACTTGCCCTCCGTTCGGGTTGAGCCCTTCGACAAGCTCAGGAGAGCCTTGTCGAAGCCCTATTCTTCTCTAAAGAGCAAGAGGAGCCCTTGGACATTTGGCTGAGGCGACAGATTCAGTCAAACGGGGCGAACGGAGTCGAGGTGAATCAGGCAATCGTCCCCGATACGCAGGCTCGCGGCATGCTTGCCCGCCTGCCGGCAACGCCGCGCGCGCTGGCGCTGCTGGCGCGGTTCGACAGGCCGATCGGCTGGTGGCTGCTCTTCTGGCCCGGCGCCTGGGCGGTGGTTCTGGCGGGCGGAGCTAGGGACCGCTGGCCGCTCATCCTCTGGCTGCTGCTGGGCAGCATCGCGATGCGCGGCGCGGGCTGCGTGTTCAACGACATTGTCGACCGCGACCTCGACCGCAAGGTCGCCCGCACCGCCGCCCGCCCCCTCGCCAGCGGGGCGATGTCGGTCAAGACCGCATGGTTCTGGCTCATCCTGCTGTGCCTCGTCGGCCTCATCGTCCTGCTCCAGCTTCACCTTTATGCGCAGATCGTCGCGCTCGGCAGTCTCGCGCTCGTCGCCGCCTATCCCTTCATGAAGCGCATTACCGGCTGGCCGCAGATCTGGCTGGGCATCGTCTTTTCCTGGGCCGCGCTCGTCGGCTGGAGCGAGGTCGCCGGTTCGCTGACGGTTCCCGGCCTGCTGCTCTACGGCGGGGCCATCTTTTGGGTCGTGGGTTATGACACCATCTACGCGCTGCAAGATCGGGAGGATGACGCATTGATCGGTATCGGGTCGAGCGCCCTGTCGATGGGCCGCCACGTCCGCGCGGGTGTGACGCTCTGCTATGCGCTCGCTCTGGCGCTCTGGGCCGCAGCGCTCTGGCAGGTCCGGCCCCAAATGCTCGCCCTCGCCGCGCTGTTGCCGATGGCGGCGCATCTTGTCTGGCAGGTGACGACGCTTAAGGAGGACGGGCTCGACCCCCTCCTCAAATTCCGCTCCAACCGCTTCGCCGGGCTGCTCATGTTCCTCGGCTGCCTCGTGGTGGGCAGCGCATGAAGCTATAGGCCCAGCGCCTTACGCAGGGCCTCGTTGATGCGGCTCTGCCATCCGGGGCCGGCGCTGCGAAAACGATCGAGCACGGCTTGATCCAGTCGCAGCGTGACTTGCTGTTTGGGCTGCTCCAACTTGGGTCGCCCTCGCCGCGTCAAAGTGCCGCTGGCTGGGCGAACGATCCGGTCGCTGATGCGGATTTCCGCCCGCTCGAACATCTCCGGCGTCCATTCGGGCGCATCGTCATCATCCCAGCCGGGCGGCAAAGGCTTTTTGCTCTCGCTCATTGCACTTCCTCATCGAAATCACCCGAACGCCTCGATGTGTCGGCGTCCAGACCAGCATCACGAGACGGTCGTTCATCAGCCCATAAGTCTGAAAACGCGGTTCGGGATACTCGAACCTGTCGTCTTCCAGCGTGAGTTGAGGGCCTTCGAAAATTTGCGCCGCGTCCGCAAAGTCCAACCCACGCTGTGCCAGCGTCGCCTGCCGCTTGGCAGGATCGAAAGTCACTTCCATGAACCGAAATCCTTGGCCGAGCCCGTTTTCCAACGGGCGTGGATGGGAATGGGCTCCGCGCCCTTGTCAGTTTTCTCGGTTTCTCGGTTTCTCGGTTTCTCGGTTTCTCGGTTTCATCTTATTTGATGTAACTACGATAAAAAGTCAATATCCGTCGCTACAAAAATCACTCCGCCGCCAGCAGGGCCTCCGCCCCGCCCAGATTGACCGACACCAGCCGGCTGACGCCGCGCTCCACCATGGTCACGCCGAACAGGCGGTGCATCCGCGCCATTGTCACCGCATTATGGCTGACGATCAGGTAGCGCGTGTCGGTCTGCGCGACCATCACGTCCAGCAGGTCGCAGAAACGTTCGACATTGGCGTCGTCCAGCGGCGCGTCGACCTCGTCCAATACGCAGATCGGCGCGGGGTTGGTCAGGAACAGCCCGAAGATCAGCGCCACCGCCGTCAGCGCCTGCTCCCCGCCCGACAGCAGCGTCAGCGCGGCGAGCTTCTTGCCCGGCGGCTGGGCCATGATCTCCAACCCCGCCTCCAGCGGATCGTCGCTGTCGATCAGCTCCAGATGCGCCTGTCCGCCATTGAACAGGGTGGTGAACAGCCGCCGGAAATGTCCGTCCACCGCCTCGAACGCCGCGAGAAGCCGCTGCCGCCCCTCGCGATTGAGGCTGCCTATCGAGCCGCGCAGCCGGTTGATCGCCTGGCTCAGTTCCTCGCTCTCCGCCCGGCTGGCGGCCTGGGTGGATTCCAGCTCCTCCAGCTCCTGCGCCGCGACCAGATTGACCGGGCCGATCCGCTCGCGCTCGGCGGACAGGCGGTCATGTTCGGCCTGCTCGGTCTGGGCGATGCGGATGTCCGCGCTGGCGAAGCCCAGCTTTTCGGGCAGCACCGGGGGCGGGCATTCGAACCGCTCGCCCGATAGCCGGTTGGTCTCGACCCGCTTCTCGTCCGCAGCCTCTGCCCGCGCCGCCGCCGTCGCGCGCCGCTCGCGCGCCTGCGCCAGCGTCTCGCCAGCTTGCGCCGCGCG
>DASVOF010000050.1:0-67297 GCA_036383495.1 Sphingobium sp.
GTGGTGGGGCAGATTGGGTTTGCCATCCAGCAGCACGTCAAAGCCGGACAGGATGCTGATCCTGTCCTTATATTGCTCGATCGGCTTCAGTTCGAACGGGATGTCATAGCCCGCCCCCACCTTCGTCGGTTTCCACCGGTCCTCCGTGACCCCCAGGCCCCAGAACCAGGTGCCGAAGCGCACCGGGATCGGCTTTCCGTTGGCGAGCGCCGCGCCATTATTGTCGAGGAAGAAGTCCAGCAGCGGCAGGGCCACGCCGACGGCGGCGCCCTGAAAAAGTCCCCGCATGACGGTGCGCCGGTTGAGATCGAACATCAGTGCCTCTCCATTTCGCTGGCGTCCAGGCGGGCTATGGCCCCCGGCTCGGGCAGCGCCGGGGCCGCGGGGCGGAAGAATTGCGGGCTGAGCGCGATGGTCCGCAGCAGCTCGCGATATTTATAGCCGTTCGACTGGAACGCGGCATAGATCGCCTGCATCCACTCGTCGGACAGATCGTCAGCGGTGCGGCCGGTCGCATATTCGAGCGCGCGCTTCGCCATGCATTCGGACGGCGAAGAACTTTGCGCCATCAGGTTCGCCAGCCCCGCAAGGCCGTCCAGCGTCTTGCCCTCGAACATGCCGCTGGTGTCGATCGCTTCGCCATTCTCATTCTGACGCACGCTGCCGATGCCGTCATATTTTTCCAGCGGCAGGCCGAGCGGATCGGTGATCTTGTGGCAGGCGGCGCAGACCGGGTCGGTATTATGACGGGTCAAACGCTGGCGCGCGGTCTTGAGCACGGCGTTGGACGTGTCGTTAAAGCCGGAGAAGTCCACATTGGCGGGCGGATCGGGCACCGGCTGGCAGAGCAGCACTTCCCGGATGGCGCGCCCGCGAAGCGTCGGCGAGCTGCGCCCCTCATGGGAGAAGAGCGCCAGGAAAGCGCCCTGGCCGAGCAGGCCCAGCCGGTCGCTGTTCGCCGGAAACTCATAGGACTGCCAGCCGGTCGGCGTGGCGACGGGCACCTGATAGACGAGACCCAGTTTGCGATTGAGGAAGGTCCGGCGCGTCGTGAACAGATCGGGATAGGAGCCGTTGCGCGTCAGCATATGATCGACGATCGTGCGCAGCGCCTGTTCCTTCAGATCCTCGCCCACCCCGGCGGTGAAGCGCGGATAGACCAGCGTGTCCTTCGATACGTTGCCCACGCTGTCCAGTTGCAGGAAATCGGAGAAGAAGGCCCGTGCGCCCTGCTCGACCCGTGGCGAAGACAGCATGCGGTCGACCTGCGCCCGCGCGCCTTCGGGCGTGTCCAGCGCGCCCGTCTCCGCCGCCTTGAACAGCATCGCGTCGGGGCCCGAATTCCAGATCAGGAAGCTCAGCCGCGAAGCCTTGGCGTAACCGTCAAGCTCCTGCCCGCCCGGCGCCGCCGTTTCCATGCGATACAGAAATTCGGGCGCGACCAGCATGGAGGCGAGGCTGAGTTCCAGCCCCTTGTAGAAATCGTTTATCGGCGCGGTTCCGCGCGCCGCCAGCCCGACATAGAAGTCGATTTCGGACGCCGAGAGCGGACGCCGGTACACAAGCAGACCAACCTTCCCCAGAAATGCGCGCGCGCAGGCGGCGTCGGGCTTCGTCGCATCGACGGGCGCGCAGGGCAGGAACGCCTGCCGTCGGCCTTCCCCCAGCACCTGAGCGGCGATGTCCCGCGCCATCTGGTCATATTGCTCGAAACCGGCGGGGGATATCGTGCTTTCCGACGCGCCGGTGGCGACCAGTTCGTGCACCGGACGGACGATCGGATCGAAGCGGCCCCCGATCTTGACGTCAGCCCCGAATATGTCGGCGATTATGTTGCGATACTGTTCTTCGGTGAGCCGGCGCATGCCCATGATCGCCAACTGCGCAGCGTCGGTCATGGGAATGCGGGCGGACGACCGATGCGCGCCCGGCCCGTCCGCCAGGCCATTTTTCTGGTCGACCGAACAACTCGCCATCGCCGCGCCGAGCAGAATCCCGGCCAGCATTTTCCAGATAGCAGCCCTTTTTATCGGCTGTAGCATCAAATCCTCTCCCGACCGCCTGTCGCAGCCGCCCTCCTTGGGTTACAGCTACATTGACAATTTCGAAATTCGAGTCAATTCAAAATCTGAAATATATGATTGGCGATACAGTCTGGAGATTGATGATGAAAATGCGCGCTATGTTCCTGCTCTCGACGCTCGCGCTTGGCGTGGCCTCCGTCACCGCGGCGGCGGCGGCGCTCAGCCCGCAACAGGCGGTCGACGCGCGCAAGAGCCGCTATCGGGAAATGGGCGCGGCGTTCAAAACTATCAACGACCAGGTGAAATCGGGAACGCTGGTGAAGGTCACTTTGCGCGGGGCGGCCCGCAATATCGCCGGGGCGGCGCGCGACCAGTGGCAATGGTTCCCCACCGGCGCAGGCCCGCAGGCGGGCTTCAAGACCAAGGCGAAGGCGAACATCTGGTCGGACGCGGCCGGCTTCAAAAAGGCGCAGGCCGCGTTCCAGCAGCAGGCCGACCTGATGACGAAGGCCGTCGAGGGCGGACAGTTGAGCGAGGTGCAGAAGCAGGCGAAGGCGCTGGGGCAGACCTGCGCCGCATGCCATCGCGCCTATCGCGAGGAAGATTGACGACGCAGGGTCCAGCGCGCGGCTGCCGGGGTCAGCCCGGCAGCTGCACCAGTTCCAGATCATTGCCGTCCGGGTCCTCGACATGGGCCACCCTGACATGGAATTGGGCGACGTCCATGATCGGGCCCCGCAGCGAATAGCCCGCGCCCTCCAGCCTCGCCTTGAGCGCGGACACGTCGGGAACCGCCAGGATGGCGCGCCCCGGCCCGTGCGGTTGGCCCGCCGCATTCGTCGTCGCCTTTTGCCTGACCAGATTGATCCCCGGCCCGCCGCCGGGGAAGGCCACCGAGACTTCGATGACGGTCGGGTGTTCGATGCGCGGCCCGATGGTCAGCCCCAATCCCCTGGCGTAAAAGGCGCTGGCGCGGTCCAGGTCGGACACGACGAACGTCACCATCATCAACTTGACCTGCGACACCGCCGGCGGCGGCTTCAGGTCGGCGGTCTGGGCGGCGGCCACAGCGCCGCCCGAAGCCAGCGTGGCCACGGCGATCGCCAGGCGAAGGACGTTCATAGATGCTGCTCCCTTATTGTCTATTGCAACGGAGGATTGAGGAGGACGCCCTTTTCGAACACGAAAGCGGGCTTCGCGCTGAATGTCAGGCCCGTGGAAACCGACGTGCACTGCTTCGTCTTGGGATCGGGATCGCCATCGGCCAACAGGCGCAGCGTCTTGCGGACAGAGGCGCATTCCACGCCCGCCGCGCCCGCGACGCCGGGGCCGCCGACGTGGAGGATGCCGATGGCGTTATCGACCGGGCGATAGCCGCCCGCCTTTCCGGCCAGCTGCCCATCGGGCGTCAGGCGGACCCGCAGCTGCATATGCCGGACGATGAACTCCCCGCCGCTTTTGACATTCCAGTTGAAGGGTAGGACCAGATCGCGCGGCTCGGTCGTCAGCACGCCCTTCTCGATCTTGCCCTTGGCCCGCATCCTGTAGCGAGGATCGTCCGTTATGGACAAGCTGGCTCCTTCCGACGGCATCTGCCTGGCGTCAGCGGCGGGCCTGTCCGCAGCGGCGGCGATCTCGACCTCTACCTCGGGATCGTCCTGCCAGCTCTGGACATTGCGCACCAGCACGACAGTGGGATTGGCCGCCCAGACTATGCCGCCGCCGCCCAGGACATCCCCCACCCCACTCTCGCCGCCGCGCCAGAAAGTGTTGCAGGCGACCGCGCGGAAGAACTGGTTGTCGACGCCCTGCTCTCCTTCGGGACTGGTGAAGCCGTCATGGGCGCAGGTCTGTTCCGTCGCCCCGTTCGCCGGTGCGCGATCCAGGTCCATGCCCGGCGCGATCTTGCTCTGCACCAGCTTTTGCGTGCCGCGATCGGGCGTGTCGAACAGGTCCGCGTCGGTGCAGATATCGTGGCCGTTCTTGTCGAATATATAGTCGACCTTGTACTTCTTTTCGAACTCGACCGAATTTTCCGGAAGTTGCAGACGCTTGCGTTCGTCAGGCGACTGGGTCGCGAGAAAGGCTTCGCGCACCGTGTGCGAGCGCCCCTCCGGACAGTCGATCTTCTCGTCGCCGCGATAGAAGGCCATGTCGAGCTGGCTGAGCAAGAAACCCTGCACCTGCGCTCGAGCCGGGCTCACGGTCATCAGCAGGGCCGCCCCTACCGCGATCGGCGCGAATCGCCCGCTCGTCCCCTGTCCTCTCATCTGCATCTCTCTCCTTCGTCGCGGCGTTCTGCTATCAGTCCCGCAAATTGAATTATACGCATCTTGAACTTTTCGATAACTTAGTGTTCTTATCAGCGCAAGCATCGGCCAGGGGAGGCGAAACTGAAATGAAAAGGTTGCGGATGGAGAGCAGGCGCGATTTCCTGCTGATGGCGGCTGGCCTTGCCGGCCTTGGGTTGAGCGGGGCCGCGTCGGCTGCCGACATTTGTTTCGACCCGGCCAAACTGCCCAACGCAGGCATGCGGCGCAGCCTGAACTTCAAGCCGGAAAGCGCTGACCCAAAGAAGATGTGCGGCACATGCGCCTTCTTCAAGCCGGTTGGTCAGGGCGGATGCGGCACATGCGCGATCTTCAGCGGAGGACCGGTGGCCGCGCGAAGCGTCTGCGATTCCTGGGCGGCGAAAGCCTGACCAGCGGTCCAAAGGCGGACTGACGGGGGATTGCGGCGATGACGCCCAAGGCCCTGGGATTTTACGCGGGCGACAGCTATTTTTCTTTCCAAAATGCTGATTCCAGTCCAAATCCCAGGGACTATCGAAACAAAGTGAGCGTCCCTATGCGTAAATTCCTGCTTCTGTCGGCTGCCTTCATCGCGCCCCATCTGGCGCATGCCGCCCCCGAGCAGGATGCTGAGAAACGGGCCGCCGCCGTGGAAGCGCAGATGACGGCGGAAGAGCGCGTCGTGCTGACCAAGGGAATCTTCGCCATGGTCCTCGGCCCCGGCGTGAAGTTGCCCGACGACGCCGTTATAGGCTCAGGCTATGTTCCCGGCATTCCGCGCCTCGATGTCCCATCCCTCAAGGAAACGGACGCGAGCCTGGGCGTCGCCTATCTCGGCGGCGCGCGCAACGACGGCGGCGCGACGCCGCTGCCCTCGGGCCTGGCCCTGGGGTCGACCTGGAACCCTGCGCTCCTGCGTCAGGGTGGCGCGACCATCGGCGCGGAAGCGAAGGCCAAGGGCTTCAACGTCATGCTGGCGGGCGGCATCAACCTGATGTTCGATCCCCGCAACGGCCGCACCTTCGAATATCTGAGCGAAGATCCGCTGCTCAGCGGCACATTGGGCGGCGAGGCGATCGCTGGCATCCAGTCCAACAACATGATCTCGACGATCAAGCATTTCGCCTTCAACGGCCAGGAAACGCTGCGCAGCGCCATCGACGCGCGGGTGTCGGAAGCCAATGGCCGCGAAGGCGAACTGCTGGCGTTCAAGATCGCGATCGAGCGCGGCAATCCCGGCTCGGTCATGTGCGCCTATAACAAGGTGAACGGCAGCTATGCCTGCGACAGCGACTGGCTCCTCAACAAGGTGTTGAAGCAGGATTGGGGCTATAAGGGCTTCGTGATGTCGGACTGGGGCGCGGTGCCCAGCACCTCGACGGCGCTGAACGGCCTGGACCAGCAGTCGGGATCGCAGATCGACAAGAAGCCCTGGCTGGGCAAGCCGCTGTTCGACGCGGCGGCGAAGGACCCCGCCTACGCCGCGCGGGTCAAGGACATGAACCGCCGCATCCTCTATTCGATCTACGCGCATAATCTGGACAAGGACCCGCCGGTCAAGAAGAAGATCGACGCCGCCGCCGGATTGAATGTCGCTGAATCCGTCGCGAAGGAAGGCATCGTCCTACTGCGCAACGTCAACAACGCCCTGCCGCTCGCAGCTTCGGCGAAGAAGATCGCGGTCATCGGCAACTATGCCGATATTGGCGTGCTGTCGGGCGGCGGGTCCAGCCAGGTGCAGATGGACGGCGGCCCCGCAGTGTCGGTGTCGCTGGGCGGTGAAGGACCGATGGCGAACTTCATCCAGGAAACCTATCACCGCTCGTCGCCGCTGAACGCCATTCGCAAGCGGGCGAAGGGCGCCACCGTCACCTTCACGCACAGCAACTACCCGTTCGAAGCCGCCGCAGCCGCGCGCAACGCCGATGTCGCCATCCTCTTCGCCTATGAATGGCGGACCGAAGGATTCGATTCCCCCGATCTCACCCTGCCGCGCGGTCAGGATGCGCTGATCGAGGCGGTGACGGCGGCCAATCCGAACACGATCGTCGTGCTCCAGACGGGCGGGCCGGTGCTCATGCCCTGGCTGGACAAGACGGCGGCGGTCCTTGAAGCCTGGTATCCCGGCGGGCGCGGGGGCGAGGCGATCACGTCGATCCTGTTTGGCGACACCAATCCTTCGGGCCGCCTGCCCGTGAGCTTCCCGGCCAGCACGGCGGACCTGCCGCGTCCGAAGATCGACGGCTGGGCGCCCGGACTTAATTCCCTCAACCCCACCGCGCCCCAACCCACGGAAGAAGTCCGCGCTAATTACGATATCGAAGGTTCGGACCTGGGCTATCGCTGGTATGCGCGCGAGGGGAAGAAGACCCTGTTCCCGTTCGGCTATGGCCTCAGCTACACAAGCTTTGCGCATTCGGGGCTGAAGACCAGCGGCAAGACCGCGAGCTTCACCGTCAAGAACAGCGGACAGCGCGCGGGCGCCGACGTCGCCCAGCTTTACCTGGTGTCGGCGGCGGGCAAGAAGAAGCACCGCCTGCTTGGCTATGAAAAGCTATCGCTTGAGCCGGGCCAGAGCCGGACGGTCAAGCTGACCATCGATCCCCGCCTGCTCGCCAGCTGGGACAATGGCGGCTGGCTGGTGCAGGGCGGCGACTATGAGTTCGCCCTTGGCAGCGACGCCGAAAATCTGTCCGCACCGGTCAAGGTCCGGCTGACGACCCGGAGGTGGAAGGACTAAAGAGGGGGCCTTTCCGGAACGGCGTGTCCGGGCAACCGGGCCGTCGATTGTGCTGATTAATCCCTTCTGACGCCCCGGATGAGGATGGCGTCTGGACGCCAACGACTGACGCACCCCGCCGATCCCCGTTAAGTGGCGTATTGGCGATCCCCGCCATTGGCCCCGCTATTGGTCCCGCCATTGGCATAGACGGACACCGGGATGCTAATCATGCAATGCACGCCGTCGCACAGCAATTTGAACGCGGTTTTCGCCTTCAACTGATAGGGGAGCGCCCGTTCGATCAGTTCGCGTCCCTGGCCCGTTCCCTGCGGCGGCGAGTCCGGCCCCGGCATCGCGACGCCGCGCTCGCGCCAGTCGATGTGCAACCAGGGCTGTCCGCCTTCACCCCCCGACTCCAGCCGCCAGGAGATATGGAGACGCCCGCCAGGCTGTCGCAATGCGCCATATTTGGCGGCGTTGGTCGCAAGCTCGTGCATCGCCAGGGCAAGCGTCTGCACGGTGCTCGACCGAAGCTTGACCCCTTCAGGTCCATCAAGCGTGACGCGCTCGGCAGCGCCTTCAGCGGCGCCCAGGGCGGTCAGCTCCGTATGTATCATTTCGTCAAAGGCGACCCGGTCATGCTCGTCCAGCCGCGACAGCAGACCCTGCACACGGGCGAGCGCTTCCAGCCGATCCCGGAATTTTTCGGAAAAATCCGACAGGTCCGACGCTCGCCGCATCGTCTTATCGGCCATCGACCGGACGACCGCCATCAGGTTGCGCGTGCGATGCTGGAGTTCGGCGACGAGGATCTGCTGGCGCTCTCCCCACTCGCGCCGCTCGGTCATATCGACATTGGCTCCCGTCATCCGGACCGCCTCGCCCGCCTCGTCGTAGAAGAAGCGACCACGCCCGTGCAGCCAGTGGATGGAGCCGTCCGGGTGAACCGTCCGGAACTCGTGATCATATTCCGTGCGCGCTTCCTGCGCGTTGAGCAACGCCATCTCCGTAGCGACCAGATCATCGGGATGGATGCGCGCCAGCCAGGCGTCGTAGCTGGGCGTCACCTCGCCCACGGCATAGCCTTCCATGCGGAAATGTTCGTCGGACCAGTGGATTTCGCCGGTCAGCACATTCCAGTCCCACAAGCCCAGCCGGCCGACTTCGGTGGCGCTGCGCAGACGCTCCTCGCTCGCCTCCAATCGCTCCTGGTTGAGCTTGGCCTCCGTAATGTCCTCGCCAATCCCGCCGATCAGCGTCACTTTGCCCGCCTCGTCGAAAATCGGGAAGTCCGTATGGCGGAGCCAGCGGATGGCGCCGTCGGCGGGACGTCTGATCCGATATTCAAAGCCCGCATGTTCGCCTCCGCGAACGCGATCGGTATTTTCCGCCGCGACATTCCTGTCTTCCGGCACGATGAGTTCCAGCCACGACTGGAAATTGTCGCCGGCCATCGCCTCTTCGCGGGTCAAGCCATAGATCGTCTCAAAGGCCGGGGTCAGATATTGCCACTGCAATGTTTCAGCGTCGCGCATCCACAATATGTCCTGCGACGCCTCGCCGAACCGGCTGAAACGCTCCTCACTCTCGCGCAACAGCGCTTGAGCCGCTTCGTCGCGCAGGCGGAACACCTCCTCCTGCGCCGCCTTCCACGCGCTTATGTCCCTGGACGTCGTCGCCACGCCGTCGTTGAGCTTCACGACCGTCTGGAGGAACCACCCGTCATATTGTTCATGAACATAGTGCCGTTCATTCTGTCGGGGCTGGCCGGTTGTCGTCACCTCCTTAAGCGTATCGAATATGCCCTCCTCCACGACGCCGGGATTGCGTTCGAGCAACCTCTGCCCGCGCAAGTCGCCATATCTGTTTTCGGACGAGTGATTGTTGAGCAGCCAGCAAAAATCGACAATCTCGCCCTCTTCATCGCGGACCGCCTCGAAGACCTGGATCAGGTCGGTGGACGCGTCCATCGTTCCCTGAAGCAGGTCGCGGCTCGCCTGCAATTCGGCGGTGCGTTCGCGCACCTTTGCTTCCAGCATGGCGCGATGGCGCTGCTCGCTCCTGCGCAACGCCTCTTCGGCGGCGCGATGTTCCGTGATATCCTCGAAAAGCACGGCCAACCGGCGCGAACCCGGCCCGCCGACGCGGAAGGCGCGCACGTCGAGAAGGCGGTTCTGTGTCGCCATGCTGTATACGACCCGCAGCGGCTGTCCGGTACGGAGCACTGCGACATAGGCGTCGAACGGGGCGGCCGGTTCGCCGGAAAACACCTGCCGGATGGTCTTGCCGACAACGTCCTGCACGCCGGTTTTTTCGGCAAAGGCCCGGTTGGCGTCGAGATAGAGGAAGTCGATCGGCGCGCCAGGCGCCTGTTCCACCAACTCGACCAGGCAAAACCCCTCGCCCATCGCCTCGAACACCGTGCGATAGCGCTCCTCGCTTTCGCTCACCGCCTGCCGGGCGAGCATGCTGGCGGTGGTCTCCGTCACGATGTCGATCATGCCGGCGATGCTGCCGTCGGCGGCGCGCACGGGGCTGTAGGAGAATGTGAACCAGGCTTGCTCCAACTGTCCGGAGCGATGGAGCATCAGCGGAAAATCCTCGATGAACGTCGCCTCGCCGGCGTAAGCGCGCCGTGCGATGGGACCGATCTCCTCCCAAACCTCCTCCCAGATCGATGCGAACGAGCGTCCCAGCGCTTCCGGCTTGTTCCCGAGGATGGCGATAAAGCCGTCATTGTAGATGGTCGTAAGCTGCTCACCCCACACCAGCGCCGCCGGAAAGCCGGTGTCCAACACCAGCATCGTTGCGGCCTTCAACTCGACGGACCATCCTTCGGTCGGGCCCAGCGGGGTGCAGGACCAGTCATGCGCGCGCATGCGGGCCGCCATGACGCTCGGCCCCGGCGGCCAGTCGGATGAAGTGCGCGACATAATCGCGCGAACCTATCATCGTGACCTCGGGTCAACAATGTCTGGTGAAGGACCAATTGGGCCAGCGAGCGCCGATATTCTGAAGGCAGGCCGATTTCGCTACGACGGAACGAAACGCCCGATCATCCATTGCATTCCCTGTGCGCCGAACGCTGCGCGCCGAAAGCGCGCTGCCCTGAGTCCAGCGAACGAGGGATTGGTTGCGTCAGGCGTGGATCAGCCGGGCGATCGCCACCGTGACTTTCGCCATGTTGATGGGCTTTTCACAGCGAATGGCCGCGCTGAAACGGCGGGGAAACGCCAAATCGTCATAGCCGGTCGTGAAGAGGAAAGGCACCTGACGCGCGGTCAGCATGTCAGCCACGGGAAAGACCATATCGCCCCCCAGATTGGCGTCGAGGACAGCCGCGTGGAGGTGCGGCTCAGCCTCGATCAGCGCCGCGCCATCGGCGACCGTAGCGGCCGGCCCGACAATGAAGGCGCCCGCGCCTTCAAGCTCCATCCGGAGTTCATCTGCGAGCATATATTCGTCTTCGACAATGAGGATGCGACAGTTGGCGAGAAGTTGTTCGGCCATAGGATCGTCACCCGTCGGCGAAGACTGAAAAACTGGAATCCGATATACTCTATTAACCGGAAATTCGTATCAGCTTCTGACTTGCAAATGATAAGGCCGAGCGGATTTTGGTAATGAAACAAGCTCTGCGGCGAGTGAGCTGTCTCCATCAACGCCGCGAAACGACCCTACCCCTTGGTCAGGCGCGGCCACGTCAGTCGGCAGGCCGTCGGTCATTGAGGCGGAAATACAGGGCGAGTTGCAGACTCTGGGCGATGCGCGCCGCCTTGGTCTGTAGCTCCAGGGCCGCGTCCTGATCCATCAATTCCTCGGTCGTCCGGTTCCACAGGCCAAGCCAGCGGTCGAACAGCGCCGGCCTGATCCGATCCCTATGCTTGAAATGCGCCGGCACCGGCTGACCCTTATATCGACCATTGCCCAGCATCACAGACGACCAGAAGGCGGTCAGTTTCTCAAGGTGATCGGGCCAGTCATGGACGGCGTCATTGAAGATCGGGCCAAGCTCCGCATCCGCGCGGACGCGCGCGTAGAAGGCGTGCACAACGCGCTCGAGACCCGCTTCGTCGATAATTGAGGCGCCGTTCACACCCATGCTCCAATCATGTATTTGATATACATTTATGTCGGCGCCGGGAAAGATACAACCGGCTCGGTCAGTAGGTGATCGTGACAATCACCGTGTCGACATAAGGGCCGGCATGCACCCATTGATGCGCCGGAATCTGCGCATAAACCGGGACCGTCTGGCTGAAGGTCAGAAGACCGTTCAGCGGAGCGCTGACCGTGCTGGTCCCTCCCGATCCATTGCCCCAAATGCTCATTCTGCTGCTGTCTGTATAAAGATTATAATTCAGCCGGGCGCTCGCCTGCGCCATCTGGCGCGAAAGCGCGTCGCCCGACGCGCCCGGGCTCATGGCGACGACGATCGTGCCCGCCAGTGAAACCACCCCCGTGCAACTGAGCGTGATGCTTCCCGCGCCGTCCTTCGGACTGGACGAAGTAGGATCATAGGCGCCGAAACTGACGCCAGTCGTGGATGCCAAACAACTGCACAGGGTGCAGGCCCATGCCGGCGTCGCCAGGGTCAGGCTGATAACGCCAGCCATCACAAATCCGCCGAACTTCATCACTTCATCTCCTGCAAGGCGGCACAGCGCACAGGCCCGATCCTCGCCGCTGTCGCCTTTTTCGGCAAGGTCGGGACGATCACGCGACATGCCATGGCCGGACCGGTCAGTATAATCTCCTGTCCCTCATGGGCGTCGGGCAGGAAGACTTCACCATCATGGCCGGTGATGCCCAGCGAAGTTGCACCGGTCGCCACCGCCAGCCCTTCCGCAATCGGCGTCCCACCATCATCGACAGCGCGCAAAGTGACGGGATTCGCCAATGGGCCGCCAAAGCTGACCTTCAGCGCCTGCCGATAACCCGGCACGACGGTCTTTTCCGCCGACGTCAGCACGGTATCGATCGGCAGGTCGTCCAGGTCCACGGCGATCCGGTTCGCCGAATAGGGTTGCAGGCCGGTGATCACAGCCTGCCCGCCATCCCCCGCCTTGCGGCCCACCGGGCGGTTTTCGAAAAAGACCTTCACCTTCTGATCCGCGACGACATCGACCAGGGCGAATGCATTGTCCAGGCGGGGGGCGGCGATGACCTGCGCGCCCACCTTCAACAACGCCCCTCGCGCGTAAACGCGGACCCCTCCTGCGTCGCCCAGGCGGGCCGCCGACAGGCCGACATCGCCCGCCTCCGTGCGCAACGTCGCGCCGCCCGTCATGAACCGCATGCCGTCCGTTTTGCGCGAAGCGAGCATATTATAGCCCCAACCTCTGTCCGGCGGCGGCGTCTTGCTGAGGCTGGCGGCGATCCGACGCCCGTCGCCGAACAGCGCGGCACTCGACCGCCCGCCGAACGGCAAGGTGAGCGACCCCAAAAAGCCGGTGTTCCGGCTTTCCGAAAAGCGCGTCTGCCGCACGCCCAAAGACAGCCAGGCCATTCCCACATTGGCGGCATAGGACAGCGATCCGGTGGAAAAGCGACGCCCCCGGCCCCCGTCGCATTCCAGAAAATTGGCCGTGATATTCCCCAGCCGCCCCAGCGCCATGCTGCCCGCCGCCACAAATTCCCGCCGCTTGACCGGCGCAGGCTCATCAATCCCGACCTGAACGAAATTTGCGCTCTTTTCCTGATAGCTCGCCGTGACGGAATAGCGGGGGGTGATCCGCTGAATCTGGGCGCGCCACATGAAGCCCCCGCCCGCCTTGCTTTGCGATCCCGCCGCCGAAAGCGCGACTTCGCCCCAGGAAGACAGGACAGCGCCCAGCCCCAGCCCCGCCATCTGCACGGCGTCGCTGGCCTCCGCGCGTCCGGACACAGTCAGCGCCCCGCCAAGGCCATGCCGCCAGAAACCGGCGGCGAAAGGCGCGCCGTATGAAAAACTGCTCGTCCCGAACCGCTTGCGCAGAAAGCCCGCCTCGATCGAGAAATCGTCCAGCCCATCGCGCAACAGCCGCGGGCTGGTGTAAAAGCTGCGGGTGACGCTCCGCGCCGCGCCACTGGCGTCGCGCACCGTCATCGTCACTTCTCCCGCCCCGGTAAAGGCGGGCTGATAGTCGATCGCGAAATCGCCCGGCTGCACCGTCAGGCTTTGCCGGCTGTTGATCGCCGCCAGGTCCACGACGGACGGCAGGGCGGATGATCCCGAAAGCCGGGGAAGCGGATAGGTGAGATCATCGGGAGCCAGCGAGAAATCGGTCCCCAGCCTGATCCCGGCGAACCGGACCGGAAGGTTCCAGTCGCCCCCCCGCGTCACGCTGTCGCCCAGCGTCAGCCGGACCCGCTGATCCGGCAGATCGCGGATGAAATTGCTGTCCAGCCGGACCAGGCCCCTGCCGCCCAACCCTTCCCGTGCGAAGGCGGTCGTGCCGATCACCCCCCAACCACCGGAAAGGCCCGCATCCAGAAAGGCGGAGGCCGCCCATTTCCCGTTCCACCGCGAAAGGGCGAGATCATAACCGACATATTGCGCGGGCACGGCGTCCGTGATCGGCAGGCTGCGTCGCCTGTCCCCGACATGGGTCGCGGGAAAGACCGAAGGGGCCGCGTCGATCAGCAGCGTGGCGCCGCTATTGTCGAGCTTCGCCGAAAGGCCGGGGACCCCCTGTAGGGAGGAAAATGCCTCCCCCTCCACCTCGATCTGTTCAACGGCTGCCGGCAGTCTAAGTCCCCATTGACCCGGCGCATCCTGCCGGACGAACAGCCGGCCTTTCGTCCGGATGACAAGGCATGGTTCGCTGACCGGCTGGCCGTTGATGAGGACGCCGACCGGAATGGGGCGCTCCATTGTCTGTGGCTTATAGTCCGAAATCGCCATGGGGGCGGCGATCTCAGCAGGAAGATCCGACGCCGCCGCTGGCTGCCCCCGCGACAGGGTCAGGGCCAGAGCGAGCAGGATAGGGCGATAGAGCCCTGCGCGTCGCGATGCAGGGGGGCGCGCCATCGAACGCTGACCTCACCGTTCGCCGCCGACGGGAAAGGCCCTCAGCATTCCATCGACGGTTTCCAGCTCTACTCCGGCAATCCCGCCGCCGCCCGAGGGTTCGATCGGCAATTCGATGCGCCCGCCCGCCAATAGATAGAAAGCCTGCGTCAGCTTGACGGGGCCGTCGCCGGGCGCGACGGCGCGCAGCCTGACAGCCAGAATCTGGGCGTGCCGGGCACCCTGATTGGCGAGTGACAGCCTTGATTTCCCATCGGCGCCCGTGACCAGCGCCCAGCCAACGGCCGCGACTGCCTTGGGCGGCGTCCGGAACACCGGGATGCTGATACGCAACAACGGCCGCACCGTTCCGGGCGCGACGGCGGCGGTCGGCAATTCGTCGATGACCAGCCTGTAGCTTTCTTCCCGCGTCCCCAACTTCTTCACGGGAAGGCTGCACCGGATCAGGCGCGTTTCGCCGCCGGGAATGCTGACGATCGCCGGATTGATCGACGGGCCGGTATCCGGGTCCAGTTGGTCGCGACCGTCGACATCCTTGGTCCAGCCAAAGCCTCTGATCTGCACCGTCGTCGGATTGCTGTCGTCGTTGGCGATGGACAGGGCGCAGAATTGCTTGTCCGGCGCCACCTCTATCCGCACCGGCAGGATGCGTAGAGCCGCCGCATCGGCCGGGGCGATCCCCGCCAGCAACGCCGCGCACATCCCCGCGATCGCCAGGCCCAGCATCGGCCTGACTCTATGCTTTTTCCTGATCATGGCTGAATATTCTTCAGTAACTGACCGTGACTGTGACGATGTCGGTATAGGCGCCGGCTGAAACGCTCTGTTGCGCGGGGATTTCTCCATAGACCGGGAATGTTGTGGGCGCGATGGTGGACGCCGTTTGTGAAACCGTATCCGATCCCACAGTATTGCCCCAGTTCGTGGTTCGCCCCGAATTGCTGTATAGCGCATAGTTGAGCGGAGCGGAGCCGTTCCGCATTTTCCTGGTGGTAACGGTCGCTCCCGGCGCCGTTCCGGCATTCAACCCGACATTGTAAAGAGTGCCCGGCGTGCAGGTGACGATGATATTGCTGGTCGCATCGGTCGGGGTCGCGGATGTGGGATTATAATTGCCAAAGGCCATGTCGGTCGCGGTGACCAGACAGGCGTTCAACACTGTGGCCGACACGGCCATGGGCGTCGTGGCGTCAGTGGCCAACGCCGGATTTGACGGAATACATCCGACAATTAACGCTGCGAGATACCATTTCGCCATCTGATTCCCCTACGTAAAGCTGACATTATCAACATCGCGCAGAAGAGTTAGTGAACGGTTATCGAACCGTTGTCGTTTCATTAAGTCGCTGAGATGAAGTGATAAATTGTGCAATTATCATTACGATATCGCAATGAATAATAGCAGTCCGCCGCTCCATCCATGAGGAAATACGCCAGGCGCTGATCCGCAAAGTGGAGGGCCTTGCTTTCGGGAGGGGGCCATGCGCCTTGCATGGCCCTCGCCGGTTTACCCCCGGCGTCAGCGTCACAGCTCCGGCAGCGACAGATCCTCATCGGCGTCAAGCCGGCGGTCAATCTCCTCGCTCAACTGATCGAGCTGGTCGAAGGAAACAGCCGCCTCCAGCACCGCGCCATTCTCCAATATCAGCTGGAGCCGGTAGCGCGCGCCATCGGCCGTGATGGCGAAGGAGGCAAGGGAATCGGGCATGACATTTCCAATCAAGGATCAAGGTTGCAGGGGACTGGTGCGGTGCGGCCTTGGCCGGAAACGGGGCCGGAAACGGGAGACGCGCTCGGCCTCCCCGCGCTCGCCCATATGACGAACGCAGGACCGGGCCAAAAAGCGCATTCCCGTTTACTTAAAACTATGCCGGTGTCGTGTTTCGGCTTCCGCTCGGGCGAGGCGGCGGCCTGTCACCAACGTCTGGCCGATGAACAGGACGATCAATATCGTGCCTACCGACCCCACGAAAATGTCGAACCCCGACCAGAGGCCGAACAGACCCGGACCAGAGCCCAGGACCATCATCATGACTGTCAGGGCGATCAGCATCAGCCTGAGTTCCGTGGGTCCCGCCGACAGATAGGATAGTTTGAATTCCCCCAGGACACGGGCGGACAGATAGGCGTGGATCGAAAGCAGCAGATAGCCCGAAAGCGCGACCATCGCGACATCCATCGTGACGAAGGGACTGACGCCGATCCCCGCCAGGATCAGGAGCGTCGCCAGCCCATCGCAGCTATGGTCGATGAAATAGCCGTAGGAAGGCCGCTCTATATGGCGATATCGCGCCAGGCTTCCGTCCATGGAGTCGCCGAACCACTGAACCACATAACCCGCGATGGCGAGCAGCAGCCAGAGCGGGCCGATATTGCTGGCGGCGTAACCCGCGAAGATCATGAGAGCGCCCAGCATGCCCGTCGCCGTCAGGCGATCAGGCGTCACGCAGCCCGGCATCCGGTGGCACAGCCAGTTGAGGAGCCGGCGTTCGTTCGCGGCGAGCCAGTTTTGCTGGATTCGGGAAAGGGATGTGGCGGGTTCGAGTTGGACTGTCATGACCCCTTATGGGGGAGCGGCGGCGATCGAGCAATCTAGCAATGCATCGCCAGCCTGTGATCTATCCATTCCTGGTTAGGATAGATGGAATATTTTCCACGATGAATCATAGATAAATATCAGTTTATCTCACATTATAATCATATTATCGTGAAATTAATTCCTATAGTAATCAACGTAAACAATCCAAATTTATAAACATACGCGATCAATAATATTTATCCATGCATAGACGGATTTTTCTAGTTTAAGGAGACATCCAGAGAAACATAGGATATAAACCCCTTATTGCGCGGAATTTGCTGCAGGCATTCGCCGTAACTGAGAGACCATCGCGCTCCCGCTTGCCCGGCCCAGGAGCATCTCATGGAAGACCTGAATTATCTTTTGAAGCGCGAGCAGGAAGAATTGCTGCGCGCCCAGTCCGCCACATGTTCCGCGGCCCGGATCGCGCATCAAGGTCTGGCGCGCGGCTATGCGCGCCGTATCCGCGATCATCGCCTTCCCTATCGGTCCGAACAGAGGAACGGCTCCATAGCATTCAGCCCTTCTCCCTTCGGCGCCGAAGGAAAACAGGCATGAGCCGGGTCGTGCACGTTCTCGAAACGCCGGGCGCGATCGAGGAACTATGCCAGAAACATGCTTTCCGCCTGTCTACGGTGGAACCGCTGGTTTCCGGGGGTTCACGCGCTGTGATGCTTGATCCCAGGGACGCCGACGCCTTCCGCGTTCTGATGAAGAACAAGCTGATTGCGGGCGATGTGGTCCGCTCGTCCGCCCATCTCGCGCGACAACTGCCGCCTTCCCGTCCGCGGAGATAAGGCCATGAACAGGATCGCCCATCTTGAACTTAGACGAACGACGGCGATGGACCAGGCGCTGACAGCCGCCTGCTCGGTCAAGAGGGGCGTTCTTGAGGAGCAGGCGCGCGCTTTCGGGAAGATCATCGCCGTTCTTCGCCGGGAAGGCCGGAAGGGGGCAATAGGTCAGCGCCCTTGATACGCCAGAGTATCGGAACCACCTCTCCTCCGTTCGGGCTGAGCCCTTCGACAAGCTCAGGAGAGCCCTGTCGAAGCCCACCTCTTTCTTGAAGGGAAATCAAGCTCAGGGCGAACGGACACTGAGGTGATCCTGATTTTATGCGCGATACGCTAAAGGAGCAGAATTACGGGCCGCGCCAGGCAAGGCTGCGGCCCGCGTCACCATCCGCCGCTGAGAGCCAGCCTCAATCTTGCCGGGACGCCAGCCAGAGGGTGTGAATGGCCGCCTCTCCGTCAATGACAACCGGCACTTCGACCTCGTCGACCTTGAACCGGGCGGCCTCCAGGCGCGCCACGAACGCATCGTCGCTATAGGCTGACCAGACGGCAAGCACGCCGCCGGGCCGCAACGCAGCATGCGCATCGCGCAGGCCCCAGTTGCAATAGAGGCGCTCATTGGGCAGGTGGATCAGCCCGTCGGGTCCATTGTCGACATCCAGCAGGATCGCGTCGAAACCCGCCTTCTCCCTGACGATCACGTCATGAACATCGGCCATTTCCAACGTGACGCGAGGATCGGCGAGATAATCGTGGAAGAGATGCGCCAGATGCCCATTCGCCCATGTGACAATCTTGGGGACAAGCTCCGCAACGGTGATAGCGGCCCCAGACGGCAGCGATTTCAGGGCGGCGCCGAGCGTGAAGCCCATGCCCAGCCCTCCGATGAGGACCCTGCTTTGGGGATTGGTCAGGCGCTGGCACGCCAATGTGGCGAGCGCCTCTTCGGAATGACGGACCATGTTGCCCATCAGTTCATCGTCCCGGAACCGGATGGAATAATCCTCGCCCCGACGCCACAAGCGCAACAGCCCCCCATCGGGAAGCTCCGCCGTGTCGATCAATTCGACAGGGATTGTCGCGCTGTCATCAGCCTTCGCCAACATGAGCTTTTCCTTAACTGACGCGGCCCGCGCGCAAAGTCGCGGCAGACGTCGTTTGTCGCTCAAAGGCGATGTTCATTATCCGATGAAAATCTGGATCAGTCGCTTCACTTGGTGGCGTATTGCCCCGGTTCAGCCTTGAACACGTCGCGCGCGAAGTTTCGCACCGCGGTCGCCGTCTTGAAGATTTCCGTCTGCAAGTGCGACGTCACCAGCGGATAGCCCTGAGAATTATAGCGCGTCTCTCGGACAGTGAGCCGGAAATTCCCTTCCTCATCCTTCGTGATCAAATAGGGACGGATTATTTCTCGGCTCATGGAGGCTCCTAATTCTACTATGACAGACCGGCAGGGCAGGTGCCCCGCCGGTCATGACGATCAGCCCAGCATGGCCGCAACGGCCCGCTGCAATTCGATACGCGAAAGGGTTGCTTGCGCGCCGGGTCGGGCGGCCTGTTCCGACGACCTGCCAAAGGGCAGACAGGCGGCCGGGCGTTTGATGGATTTGAAAAAATTATTCATTTAAAAAGTCCTTGCGGCTCTCCCGCCGCATCTATTTTGATCTGTGGTTGCATGGCTGCGCAGTCATCGCGAGCGATCGACGCCATCTAGCGAAGCGCTCCCCAATGCGCGCAGCACATGCCGACTTATTTCGCCCGGCTTTTCCGGGCCAGATAGCGCGCATCTCGCGCGGCCTTGCGTTCGGCTTCGGTCAATTCCGGCTTCTGCTTTGCAGCATTGGCCGCCGCCGCTTCCAGAGCCAGCGCGCGCTTGGCGGCTTTCTGCTCCTTGGCCGCGAGCAATGCCTGCTGGCGCTTTTCGCGCGCCGCCGCTTCCTTTGCGAGCCGCCGCTCGGCGCGGGCGGCCGCAGCCGCCTCGTCCACCGGGGGCTTGTCCCGCATCCGCTCAAGAACCTCCGTCCGGGCGCGCGCCGCTGCGGCTATGCGCTCCTGGAAATGCGGTTCCTTATAATTTTTCATGCAGTGAAATGTCCTGTTTCTTTAAAAAGCCTGGCCGAAAACGGCCGGGCGGCGTGAACCGCCCGGCGCCATCTTCAGGCAGCCTGGAGGTTGACCGCCGAGGTCTTGCCGCGCTGATCCTTTTCCAGATCATAGGAAACGCGCTGCTCCTTTTCGAGCGTGCGCATGCCGGCGCGTTCGACGGCGGAAATATGAACAAAGGCGTCCTCGCCGCCACCCTCGGGCGCGATGAAACCATAGCCTTTATCGGCATTGAAGAATTTGACTGTTCCGGTGATCATGTAGGGGCTCCTTATCCCAAAGGTCGACGGGAACGCGCGGCCATCCGCGCATTCCGGCTTCAAGAGGCAAAAATGGGACAAGGGAGAGCCGAAGCGGCCCGATATCCGTCAAAACGCGACGTTCAGCAAAAACGCAATAACACAGGTCGGTCCAAAATCAAAATCCGGGACGATTCCGGGACGCCAAAGGATCGGAAATCCTGTCGAGCGTGCGGGCAACCCGTCGGAACGCTTGCGGAGGACCATCCGACGTTCGCCGAAAAGCCCGCCGCATCCTTTCGGTATCGGCGAAGCCAGCCACGTCCGCCACGCTTTCGATGGAGGCGTCACTGGTTTGGAGCAGGGCCCGTGCGGCTTCGAGGCGCATCCGTTCCACCGCCTTGGCCGGGGTCATGCCCGTTTCCTGTCGAAAGCGTCGCGCGAAGTTGCGGGTGCTCATCCCCACCATCCCGGCCAGCCGCTCGACGCTCATCCGCTCGCCCAGATTCATCCGCATCCAATGTTGCAACCCGTCGAACCGGCGCGAATCTCCTCCGCTCGCCTGAAGCCGCGACGGCGCAAGATGACCGTCCGCGCCGCGCGTATGGACAAACATCTCCTGCGCGACCGCCCGGGCGGCGTCCACGCCCAGATCCTCCCCGATCAGCGCGATGGCGAGTTCGATGCCCGCGCTGATCCCGCTCGACGTCCAGCATCGCCCGTCGCGCAGGAACACGCTGTCGCGCTCGACCAGCACACGCGGATAGCGCCGGGCGAAATCGTCGATCCAGCCCCAATGCGTGGTCGCCCGCCGCCCGTCGAGCAGGCCCGCCTCGGCCAGCGCATAGGAACCGACGCAGACCGCCGCTATCCGGCGCGCGTCGCGGGCCTCTCTCGCCAACCATCGGGCCAGCGCAGACAGGGTTTCCGGATCGTCCAGCCCATAGCCGCCCGCCACCAGGATCGTGTCGAACAGCCCCTGGCCAAAGGGTTCCGCCAGCAATGACGCGCCGGCGCTGCTCGTCACCGCCCCGCCAACGGGCGCGCGCGGTTCCAGAATGTAGGAACCCGGCGCGATCAAATTGGCGAAGTCGAAAGCGGCGATCGGACCGGCCACGTCCATCAGCTGAAAGCGCGGAAATATCGCGAAGGCGACCCGGCGGCTCATGGCCGAAAAAGAGGGAAGAATGTCATTTGAGAAGCCATCGGGCTTTGGCACTTTCCATGGCGCGCAATGCGCGATTTTCGGCCAGGATAGCAGTGCGCCGGAGGGGAGCAAGGCCAATGCCGCGAACCAGCGGGTTTCGGCCAAGCGCGGGTCGCGTGGTAAGGAAGGAAAAGGCGTCGCTATGTTGCTGATGATCGGAGCGATGATCGCCTGGTATGGCCTGCTGATCTACCTGGGGCATCGCTATCCCGTGGTGAAGTTGCCGGCCAAAGCCTATCTCGCCAACTTCCTCGCTGGCGTGGCGGCGACGGTAATCGGCCTGCCGCTGTCCTACCTGACCGGCGGCCTGGCGATATGGGCGACCCAGGCGACCGGGCTTCAACTGGACCTGCTGCACCCCGACCAGATCGGCGTCGGCGTATCCCTGATCGATCAGGCGCTGCGCCTGCTGGCGATGATATTCGTGCCGCTCGCGGTTTACGACTTCTGGCTCGCCTTCTCGCACCGGCTGGAACATCATGTCCCGTTCCTGTGGGACGTCCACCGCATCCATCATTCGGATCGGTGGATGAACCCGCTTACCGTCTTTCGCGACCATTTCCTGCAAGGGCCGTGGCGCGGTTTCTTCTCGCTGCTGACGATCGGCCTCTTCGTCGATCTGGATTTCAAGGAAGGCGGACAGGCGGCGCTCTATTCGCAGATGTTCCTGTTCGCCTGGGCGGCGCTGTGCCACTCCAACATCCGGGTCGAACTGCCCTGGCTGGAAGGGATATTGGTGACGCCGCAATATCACCGCATCCATCATTCGGTGCAGCCCGAACATAGCGACAAGAATTTCGCCGACATGTTCCCGATCTTCGACAGGCTTTTCGGCAGCTCTGTGCGGCCCAAGCCGGGCGAGTTCCCGGAAACCGGCCTGCATTCGGGCGAGCGGATCGACGGGATCGGCGGCATCATCGTCGCGCCGCTTATATCCTGGTTCGGGCGGCTGCGGCGATTGTTCGGAAAGCATCCGGCCCCAGACGCCCGACAGGCCTGACCCACCCGACACTCGTCGGGCATCCTTGGCGCGTTGCCGTCACCTTTCCCGCGCGGGCAAGGCGTAGGCGACATAGGCGGAGCCTTTGGGCGCCTTGGGCGTGCGCTGACTGCTCGTTGCGATCACGATATATTGACGCCCCCCCGCCATATAGCTTGTCGGCGTGGCGACGCCTGCAAAGGGCAGGGACGCCTCCCACAATTGCCGGCCGGTTCGCGCCTCGAAAGCGCGCAGCTTGCTATCGTAGACTGTCGCCCCGATAAACAGAAGGCCGGTCGAGGTGATGATGGGACCGCCGTAATTTTCGGTTCCAGTAGTCGGAACGCCCTTCGCCATCAGTTCGGGATAGTAGCCGAGCGGGATCTTCCAAAGATATTTGCCGCTATTGAGGTCGATCGCGTTCAGCGTGCCCCAGGGCGGCGCGACGGCGGGATAGCCGTCCGGGTCCTGGAACTTGCGATATCCGGTGAAATAATAAGGCGCGCGGGCGGCGCTTGCCGGGGCGGGGCTCGCGACCTCCCTGCCGCCGCCGGTCGCCCCATCCTCCCGATCGCCGCGCAGATAGGCGGCGATCGCCGCGCGATCGGCTGCCGCTATCTGCGGGAACCCCGGCATGCGGCCGCGTCCCTGTTGAATGACCTCCGCGATCTGCGCGGCCGTGAAGCGAGGCGCGAGGTCGAGCAGCGAGGGAAATTCGGGCGGCGAACCCTTGCGCTCCGCGCCGTGGCAGGCCGCGCATTGGTCGACATAGAGCGACGCGCCGCGGGCCGCAGCCGAAGGGGCGGGAGCGACCGCTTCACGACGGGCAAGTTGTCCCGTCCAGGGCACGTCACTGGCGTTGATATAGATGACGCCCCGCCTGCGGTCGACCGCGGGACCGCCCCATTCCGCGCCGCCATCGAAACCGGGGAATATCACCGTCCGCTTGTCGACTGCAAAGGGCGTGAAGGGCCCCTCGCTGCGCATGCCCGCAAACGCCTTCAGCGCCGCCGCGCGCGCTTCGGGCGTGCGGTTGGTCAGCATATCGGCGGTCAGCCGCTGCCGGGCGAAGGGTTCGGGTATCGTCACAAAGGGCTGAGTGGGCGAGGATTTCTCCCCCGGAACGTCGCTCGCCGCGACAGCCCGCTCCTCGATCGGGAAGAGCGGCTTGCCGGTGACGCGGTCGAACAGGTAGAGGAAACCCTGTTTCGACGGCTGCGCGACGGCATCGATGCGGCGGCCTTTATGCATAACCGTGACGAGCGCTGGCGGGCTGGGCAGATCCCGGTCCCACAGGTCATGGTGCACGGTCTGGAAGTGCCACAATCGCTTGCCCGTGCGCGCATCGAGCGCGACCAGCGAATTGGCGAACAGATTGTCGCCATGGCGATCCGCGCCGTAGAAATCGTCGACCGCTGAGCCGGTCGGCGCGTAGACGATGCCGCGTTTCTCGTCGAGCGCCATGCCGGCCCAGGCGTTGGCGCCCCCGGCGCTCCGCCACGCATCCCTCGGCCAGCTGTCATGGCCAGCCTCGCCCGGACGCGGGATGATGTTGAATGTCCATCGCAGCTTGCCGGTCCGCACGTCATAGGCGCGAATGGCTCCGGGAGCGGCTGGGGAAGTCTCCCCAGTCCGGAAGCCGACGATGATGACGTCGCCATAGACGATCCCCGGCGACGTGAGGAAGGTCGCCACATCCGCCGGATTCCGGCCCAGATTGTCGCGCAGGGAAATGGCCCCGTCCGCGCCAAACTCCCTGACAGGCTGCCCGGTCTGCGGATCGAGCGCGATCAACGTGCTGCCAAGCGAAGAGAACAGCCGCCGTTCGCCGCCCTCCTCCCAATAGGAAAGACCCCGGACGGGCTGGAAACCCTTGGCGGGGCCGACATATTTCCACAGCTCGCGACCCGTCGCCGGATCGAGCGCCGCGACCTCTTGCGACGGGGTCACGACGAAAAGCATCCCGTCCCGAAGCAGCGGCGTCGTCTGCAGGCCGCCCGGACCGGTTTCATATTTCCAGGCCATCTGCAACTGGCCGACATTGTCCGGCGTAATCTGCTTGAGGTCGAAATAGCGGTCGCCCGACTGGTTCGGGCCGGCGGGCCGCGCATTGACCGCTCCCGCCCCAGCGCCCTGTTGGTCGCTCGCCGTCATGCACCCCGCCAGGCCCAGAAGCGCCATGGTTCCGGCGACTGTCGGCAACAGCTTATTACCCATCAAATTTGCTCCCCCCTGTTACGACCCACCCTATCGCACCCTTTCGCGACGACTGGTTTGGCCCTAAGAATGCAGGGTTGCGCGTCCCGTCAACCCCCCGCTTGGCGCGCGGCGCTGCTATATAGAAAATGATACTAACTTCCCAAAAGGATAGTATTGGTCATTTTTTGCCGTATTGTCCGCCATTGCCGCCACTCTATTTTACCGACATCCGACAATTCAGCAGGAAGGGTCTGTCGCATGTCTGCCAAGCTGTTCACCCCGATCACGATCGGCAATACCGAATTCAGAAACCGCATCGCCATGTCGCCGATGTGCATGCACTCCGCGGGCGAGGATGGGTGCGTCACCGATTTTCATATCGTCCATTATGGCTCCCGCGCGCTGGGCGGCGCGGGCCTCGTCTTCCTTGAAACGACCGCGATCATGGACAATGGCCTGATCGGACCGGGCGATATCGGCATCTGGAAAGACGATCAGGTTCCCGGCCTCGCCCGCCTCGTCGACGTCATCCATCGCTTTGGGGCGAAGGCGGGTTGCCAGCTCGGCCACGCCGGGCGCCAGCTGGGCATCGACACGCGCCAGTCGGTCGCGCCGTCGGCCATCCCCTTCACGCCCGACTCCCGTGTGCCGCAGGCGCTGACCATCGACGGCATCAAGGAAGTGGTCGAAGCGTTCCGCCAGGGCGCGCGCCGCGCGAAGGAAGCCGGGTTCGACGTGATCGAAATCCACACCGCCCATGGCTATCTGCTCAACGAATTCCTCTCCCCGCTCGCCAACCACCGCACCGACGAATATGGCGGCAATCACGAAAACCGTTACCGCATCGTCCGCGAAGTCATCGACGCGGTGCGCTCGGAATGGTCGGGCACGCTCTTCCTGCGCATCTCCTCGACCGATTATGTCGAGGGCGGCAACACCCCTGAAGATTTCCTCATCTACGGCAAGTGGATGAAGGAACAGGGCATCGACCTGATCGACTGCTCGTCGGGCGGCATCGCGATGATCAGCGTCGCCAGCTTCCCCAATTATCAGGTGCCGGCGGCCGAGCTGCTGCGCAAGGAACTGGGCATCAAGACCGGCGCCGTGGGCCTCATCGAAACTGGCCGCCAGGCCGAAGAGATCCTTCAGAACGGCCGCGCGGACATCGTCCTCATCGGCCGCGAGATGCTGAAGGAGCCCTTCTGGGCCCGCGTGGCGGCGGACGATCTGCGCACGCCGCTCCCCGTCCCGCCGCAATATACGCGCTACGGATCGAACTGGCAGCGCAGCCAGCCCCCGGTGCCCGCCGCCGCGCTTACCGAAGCGTGAAGCTGAATCCGCCCAACCCCAAGGACGAAGGACAATAGCATGAAGGCCATTGGATATACGCGCGCCGGGGACGTTGACGTCCTTTCCGACATCAGCGTGGAAACCCCGGTTCCCGGCCCGCGCGACCTGCTGGTCGCGGTCAAGGCGGTATCGGTCAACCCGGTCGATACGAAGGTGCGCGGCAATGCCGCCCCGACAGGCGACGCGCCCAAAATCCTGGGCTATGACGCGGCCGGAATAGTGCAGGCGACGGGATCGGACGTCTCGCTGTTCAAGGTCGGCGATGAAGTCTTCTACAGCGGCTCCATCGACCGGCAGGGCGCGAACGCGGAATTTCATCTGGTCGATGAGCGCATCGTCGGCCGCAAGCCCGCCACGCTCAGCTTCGGGGAAGCCGCCGCCCTCCCCCTCACCGCGCTGACGGCATGGGAGCTTCTGTTCGACCGCCTGCGCGTGCCTTATGGCGCAAAGACGGCGCCTGGCGCATTGCTCATCATCAACGGCGCCGGCGGGGTCGGCTCTATCCTGATCCAGCTTGCGCGCCGCCTGACCGGCCTCACCGTCATCGCAACGGCGTCCCGCCCCGAAACGAAAGCATGGGTCGAACAGATGGGCGCGCATCACTGCATCGATCATCACGCGCCAATCGATCAGGGCGTTCGCGACCTGGGCATCGCGCATGTCGACTATGTCGCCGGGCTCACGGGAACGGACGTGCACCTGGCCGAAATAGCGGAGATCATCGCGCCGCAGGGCCATTTGTCGCTGATCGACGACGTGGCGCTCGACATTGGCATCCTCAAGCCCAAAAGCGTCAGCGTCACCTGGGAAATGGTGTTTACGCGGCCACTGTTCGGCACCGCCGACATGATCGCGCAGCATCATATCCTGAATGAAGTATCCGCTCTGGTCGACGCCGGCGTCCTGCGCACGACCCTGACCGAAGAAGCCGGACCGATCACCGCTGCAAACCTGCGCGCGGTCCACCGGAAAATCGAACAGGGCAAGACGATCGGCAAGGTCACGCTTTCCGGCTTCGCCTGAGCCGAACGCCCGATGATGATGCGCGAATTCGCACATGACGGAGGATGTCGTGTCCTGGGATGATCTGCGCTTTTTCCTGGAACTGGCCAGATGTTCCCGGCTCACGACCGCCGCGCGGCGGCTGGGCGTCGAGCACACCACCGTCGCGCGGCGCGTGCAGGCGTTCGAAGCTGCAACGGGGGTTCCGTTCTTCCTGCGCACGTCGACGGGCTATCGCCTCACCGAAGCAGGCGACGCCCTGCTCCCGGCGGCCATGGCGATGGAGCAAGCCTATGGCGTGGTGGAGCGATCCTGCGGCGCGCGCACCAACGATCTCACCGGTCTCGTCAGGATCGGTTGCAACGAAGCCTATGGCGCGATGATACTCCCGCGCCATGTCGCCGCGCTGACGAAACGCCATCCCGGCCTCAACATCGATATTCTGGCGCTCCCCCGCGCCATTCAGCTTCCCCGCCACGAAGCCGATATCGTCATTACGATCGACCGGCCAAAGCGCGGCCCCTATACGGTGGTCAAACTCGCCGAATATGTCCTGCGGCTTTACGCATCGCCCGACTATCTCGCCAGCCGCCCGGCGATCGCCGGGCGCGACGACCTGCGCAATCATGCTTTCGTCAGCTATATCGACGATCTCGCTTTGGCCAAGAACGTCCCTTCGCCCAACGCCATAACCCAGCCCGAACTCACCCCGGTTCGAAGCACGAGCATCCTGGCCCAGCGCACCGCGGCGGAAGCGGGCGCGGGCATCGTCATCCTCCCGCGCTATATCGGCGCAGCCTCCCCGGCGCTGCGCGAGGTGCTTGCCCATGAAGTGGAATTCGTCCGCACCTACTGGATGACCACCCCGATGAACCTCAAAGGGGTAAGGCGGGTGCGCGCGACCTGGGATTTCCTGCGTGACATGGCGGCGAAGGAAGCGCCACTGCTCAGCGGCGCGTCGCTATGATCGAACCGGTCAGGTCACGCCTTCGATGATCATGATGTCCGCTTGCGCATGTCCTACGCGGTGCGACATCGCCTCCTGATATTCCGGCGAGTTGTAACAACGCAGCGCGGCGTCCACGTCGTCGAACTCGATCACCACGTTGCGCGACCGCTCACCGCCTTCCAGGCCGATGGTCCGCCCGCCCCGCGCCAACGGCCGACCGCCATATTTGGCGAACGCCACCGTCGCGCCCGCCGCATAGATGGCGTAGGGATCGGCATTGGCCACTTCGACATGAGCGACCCAATAGGCTTTGGGCATGTGCGCTTTCCTTTCGATGATAGCGTTCAGTTCACTCGCTTCAGCAGCGGGTCGCGTAAACGGCTTCGGCATCCGATGAGAGCTGGGGATAGTAGAAACGCTGGATGCTGGACATATCCTGAAAAGCGATATCGTCGTCCCCGGCAGCGTGAAGCTGGAACAGGTTACGCGCCAGGGCGCCCATCGGCACCGCGGCGCGGCTGGTCTGCGCGCTATCGATCGCCAGCCCCAGATCCTTCAGCATCAGGGCGACCTGAAACCCGCCCATATACCCGTTGCTGGCGGGTGAGGTCGCCAGCACGCCGGGCCAGGGGTTCCACCGTTCCACCATGAAATTGCCGCCGCTGCTGCGCTCGATGATGGCGGAAAGCGCTTTTGGGTCCAGGCCATTGCGGGCCCCCAGCGCCAAAGCCTCGGCAGTGCCCGCCATCAAGATCGCCGCGAGCATGTTGTTGCAGATCTTGGCCACCTGTCCCGCCCCGCTCACGCCCGCATGGATGATCGATCGTCCCATCGATCGCAGCACGGGCTCGGCCCGTCCGAAAGCCGCCTCCGCGCCCCCCACGATGAACGCCAGCGTTCCTTCCCGCGCGCCCATGACGCCGCCCGACACGGGCGCATCGAGCATGTCGAAGCCCGCATCGCGCGCGGCCGCCGCCAGCTTGCGGGCGGTCGCCGCGGCGATCGTGGAAGAATCGATCAGCAGCGGGCGATTGGCCAGCGACCGCAACAGACCCTCGGGCCCGGCGTAGATATCCTCGACAACGGAGCCATTGGGCAACATGGTGATGACGATTTCGGCCCGGCTGGCCGCATCGACGGCGCTGGCCGCGGGTCTCGCGCCCTCCGCCGCCAGATCGGCGATTGCATCGGCGCTGATATCATGGACATGAACGGCGTGCCCCGCCTTCAGCAGGTTCATCGCCATCGGCGTTCCCATATTGCCCAATCCGATGAACGCTATGTCGGTCACGATATATTTTCCTGCATTGTTCCGGCGGGACGCCGCGACGACCCGCTGAAAGGACGGGTCACCCTCCTGTGAAGGACGCGCCCCTCCAACCGGCGACGCGCTTCGAAACCGGGCCGGGGGTTAAAGGAACAGGGCCTTATTGATGGGGATGCCGTTGGCCTGGCAGTAGGACACATAATGATGGATGTAGGAGAACACGTCCCAGGTCTCGGTCAGATTTTCATTTTCATCGAAGAAGTCCAGCGAAGCCGCCACGGTGAAGAAGGTCGTCATCCCGCCCGGATCGCCAAGCAATTCATGGATGACGCCGGGGCTTTCGCGGATGATGTCGCCCTTATTGGCGTGCCAGTCATATTCGGCATATTTCCAGCCGCCTTCCAGCACCACGCCCGTCACCGGGCCGCGATGGCGGTGCTTGCCCAGCTTCGCGCCGGGATCGACGCGCAGGATCTGGTGCCAGACATTATTCCGGACGTCGAACATGATGTGCTTCAGGTAAGTTCCTGGCGTCCACGGCACCCATGGCGACGTCTCCTCGACTGAAAGGTCCAGATGAACGTCGGGCTGGCCATATTCCAATGTGATCGCCTCGATCGGATCGACCGCTTTCGCGATGGCTGTCTTGATCGATAGTTCAGCGGTGGTCGCCACGCATTCTCTCCCAGCTTGATTGACGGCCCATGACCAGCTTCTTCGGCAATCTGCGGCCTTGTCTGACTTTGCTACCATCCGCGCGGGCCGATCTGAACCCGTGCGTCTTGCAGAGTTTCTGTGCGCAAATGCACGGGAAGGATTCCTCGTCGGCAAATCGCCAGGCGCCAGGCCAGTGCAAAAAAGCGTAGTATCTTGAAGTCGTCAGGTCCGAACTATATCTTTAACCCATACTAGCCAATATCGTACTGTAAAAGGAACATTCATGCCCAAGCGCCGCAACTATGACGCCGCACCGGCCTGCACGATGGAGGCGGCGCTCAACCTCATCAATGGCCGCTGGAAAGGGGTCATCCTCTTTCACCTGCTTCAGGATGGAACGACCCGTTTCAACGCGTTGCAGCGCCACTGTTCGGGCTGCACGGCGCGGCTGTTGACCAAGCAGTTGCGGGAACTGGAGGAGGACGGCTTCATCACGCGCAAGGTTTATGCGGTGGTGCCGCCGAAGGTCGAATATTCACTGACCGAAGAAGGGCGCTCGATCGGCCCGATCCTCCTTCAACTGTGCGACTGGGGCCGGGGATGGCTCGATCGGCGCGACCTCAAGACGCTCGCCGACGATCGAGAGGCGGCGGCGGCCTGAAGCGGGCCGCGTGGCTCAGCCCAGGCCCACTTCTTTCAAAATCGCCTGGGTATGCGCCCCCAGCGCCGGGATCGGGTCCATCCGCGCGCTGCGCTGGCCCGGCGGCAGGAGGGCGGAAACCGGACCCGCCGGGCTCTGCACCTCGACCCAGCGTTGCCGCGCGGCGAGCTGGGGATGGTTCCACAGGCCCGCCATGTCGTTGACATTGGCGTTCGCGATGCGCGCATGGTCGAGCCGCGCAACGATGGTGTCGCGCGACAGGCCGGAAAACACCTTCGCGATGATCGCGCCCAGCTCCGCCCGGTTCGCGGACCGCAGCGAATTGGTGACGAACCGCGCGTCGGTGGCGATCTCCGCCGCTTCCAGGACGATGGCGCAAAAGGACGCCCATTCGCGCTCATTCTGGATGCCCAGCATCACCTCGCCATCGGCGGCCGCGAACGGGCCGTAAGGAAAGATCGTCGCATGGCTGGCCCCGACGCGCGGCGGCTGGGATGCTCCATTATAGGCGTAATACATCGGAAAGCTCATCCATTCCGCCATCGCCTCCAGCATCGACACGTCGATATGCTTGCCGCGCCCGGTCTGGTTCCGTTCGAGCAGCGCGGCCAATATGTTGGTATAGGCATACATGCCCGCCGCGATATCGGCGATCGAACAGCCCGCCTTGGCCATGTCCGCAGGCGTGCCGGTAACCGACAGGAACCCGCTCTCGCTCTGGATCAGCAGGTCATAGGCCTTGCGGTCGCGATACGGCCCATCCTGCCCATAGCCTGAGATTTCGCAGACAATCAGCCGGGGGTTGAGCCTGCTGAGCGTTTCATAATCGAACCCCATGCGGGCGGTCGCCCCCGGAGCAAGGTTCTGCACCAGCACGTCCGCCTTCGCGATCAGCCGGGTGAGCGCCTCGCGCCCCAATTCGCTCTTCAGATCGAGATCGAGGCTCTCCTTCGATCGGTTGGTCCAGACGAAATGCGAACTTTGCCCTGCGACCCGCTCGTCATAGCCGCGCGCGAAATCCCCGACCTCGGGCCGTTCGATCTTGACGACGCGCGCGCCAAGGTCGGCGAGCTGCCGCGTCGCGAACGGCGCCGCGATGGCATGCTCCAGGCTGACGATGGTGATCCCTTGCAGCGGCAGCATCAGCCTTCCTTCCCCTGCACGCAAGCGCGCGCCGGCCCGGTGTCCGTCCCATTCCTCATTTGCGGAACATCATGGTCTTGGTGTTGGTGAACTCCATCAGGCCTTCCTGGCCGTTCTCGACCCCCATGCCGGACTGCTTGTGGCCGCCGAACGGGATGTCGACGCCGTGGATGTGGATTTCGTTGACCCAGACCGTGCCGGTCTCCAGCCGCTTGGCGACGGCGATGGCGGCGTCGCGATCCTGTCCCCACACCGATCCCGCCAGGCCATAAATCGACTTGTTCGCCTTCTCCACGACCTCATCGACATCGTCGAAGGCGATGATCGGCAGAATGGGGCCGAACGGTTCTTCCTGAACGACGCGGCTGTCCTCGGGCGGGTTATCGACCACCGTCACGGGGACGAAATTGCCGGCCAGGCTTTCGTCGATCACGCCGCCCAGCGGAACCGCGTAACCATTCGCCTGCACATCGGCGAAAAGGCTCTTCAGCTTTTCAAACTGCATCCTGTTCTGGATCGGACCAATGTCGGTGTTCGGGTCCATGCCGTCGCCCACCGTGATCGTGCGGCCGAAGGAGACGAACGCCTTTACGAAATCGGCATGGATCGACCGGTGCACATAAAGCCGCTTGGTGGCGATGCACCACTGCCCCGCATTGCCGAACGCCGCCCAGAACAAAGTCGGGATCAGCGGTTCCCAGTCGGCGTCCGCGAGCACGATCGCCGCGTCATTGCCGCCCAGTTCCAGCGTGACGCGCTTCAGGTTGGACGCGCCCGAAGCCATGACGCGCCTGCCCGTCGCGGTCGATCCGGTAAAGCTGATCTTGGCGATGTCGGGATGCTCGGTCATCTGCTGGCCCAGATCATTGCCGCCCGAAACGACGTTCAACACGCCCGCCGGGAAGACGCCTTGCGCGATCTCGCCGAAGCGCAGGGTGCAAAGCGGGGTGTAGGGCGACGGCTTCATCACCATCGTATTGCCGGTGATCAGGCAGGGCGCGATCTTCCACAGGCCCAGCAGCACCGGAAAATTCCACGGCGTGATGGCGCCGACGACGCCGAGCGGCGTGTGGTGGATCTCGACGACATGCTCCGCCGTGTCCTCCATCGTCTCTATCTCGATCCGGCGCTTGGCGGTCTCGCGGACCCAGAAGATCGCCGCCTCGACCTCTCCCGTCGCCATGGAGTGGCGCGGCTTGCCCTGCTCCAGCGTCAGCAGCGTGGTCAGCTCTTCCTTGTGCGCTTCCAGAGCGTCGGCATAGGCTTCGATATAGGCGCCCCGCTCGTCCCAGCTGAGCGCCGACCAGGCCGGAAACGCCTTCTTCGCCGCCGCGATCGCCACTTCCATATGCTTGGCGGTGGCTTCAGGCGCGCGGGCGAGTATGGCGTTGGTCGCCGGATTGAAGACGTCGAAACTCTTGTTTGTCTCAATCATCGCGCCGTTGATGCTCAGCGCGTAGGGGCCTTCGAAATCGATTCTGGCGCTTTCACGCACAGCAGTAGCGGCCTTGTTCATGACGACTCTCCTTGCGGTTTCACGTTCGTTGATGGGTTAGATGACCCGGCCCCCGTCCACCGGCAGTTCGACCCCGGTGATGAAGTCCGCGCTCGCCAGATAGGCGGCGGCGTCGGCCACGTCCTTGGGCTCGCACAGGCGGCCGAGCGGGATGGAGGCGAGGAACTTCGCCCGGTTTTCCGGCGTGTCCGGCATGCCCATGAAATCTTCCAGCATGCCCGTCACGCCCATCACCGGGCAGATCACATTGACCCGGATATTCCACGGGGCCAGCTCGACCGCGAGCGACTTGGACAGCATGTTGGTCGCGCCCTTCGACCCGTTATACCAGGTAAGGCCCGGACGCGGACGGATGCCCGCGACCGATCCGACGTTCAGCATCACGCCGCCGCCATTGTCGCGCATCAGCGGCACCGCCGCCTGGACCATATGGTAGATCGCCTTGATATTGACGTTCAGGATGCGGTCGAACGTCGCTTCATCGACGTTGAGCAAAGGCTGGTTGCGGTGCGTGTAGCCGGCGTTGTTGACGATGATGTCGGGCACGCCGAAATGCGCGACCGTCGCCGCCACCGCCGCGTCGACATCGCTGCGGGCGGTGACATCGCAGCGAACGCCGATCGCCCGGTCCGCGCCGATCGCGTCGGCGACCGCCTTCGCCTTGTCCTCGTTGAGGTCGACGATCACCACCCGCGCGCCCAGCGCGGCATAGCGATGCGCGATCGCTTCCCCAAAGCCGCTGGCCGCCCCCGTGATCAGCGCGACCTTGCCCTGCAAATCCATCCGAAAATCCTCTCCTGTAAGCCGATCCACGCTGTGTTCAGCCGTGGTTGAAAACCAGCGTCTTGGTCTTGCTGAAGTCGTGGAGCGCGGCGAAACCCTTTTCGCGCCCGTGCCCGCTCTTGCCCGATCCGCCGAACGGCAGCTCGATCCCCGCCCCCGCGCCATAGCAATTGACGAACAGCTGGCCCGACCGGATCTTTTTGGCGAGGCGCATCTGACGCCCGCCATCGCGCGTCCACACCGCCGCCACCAGCCCATATTCGGTCGAATTGGCGATCCGCACCGCATCCGCCTCATCATCGAAGGGAAGGACGGTCAGGACCGGACCGAACACTTCCTCCAGCGCGATATGATTGTCGCACGGCACGTTGCCGAACACGGTCGGGCGCACGAAATAGCCGTCGCTCGCCACCCCGTCGGCGATCCGCCCTTCCGCCAGCACCTCGATGCCGTCGGCCCGCGCCCGGTCGATGAAGCCCTGCACCCGCTGCTGCTGCCTGCCGGTAATGATCGGGCCGCAGTCCAGGTCCATTTCGGGCGATCCGACCCGCACCTTGGCGAATGCTTCGGCGAGAAGCGCGGCGAACCTGTCATAGGCCGACCGTTCGACCAGCACCCGGCTGCCCGCCGAGCAGGTCTGGCCGCTATTCTGGATGATGGCTTTCACGATCACCGGGATGGCCGCGTCGAAATCCGCGTCGGCAAAGACGATCTGCGGCGACTTGCCGCCCAGTTCCAGCGTGCAGGAAATGAAATGATCCGCGCACAGCTTCTGGATCACCTGCCCCACTTCCGGCGATCCGGTGAAGGACATGAAATCGACGCCATGATGCGCGGCGAGTGCAGCGCCCACGACCTGCCCCCGGCCCGTCACGACGTTGATCGCGCCTTCGGGAAAACCCGCCTCCGCCGCCAGTTCGACCAGACGCAGCGATGATGCGCAGGCGTCTTCGGCGGGCTTGAGCACCGTCGCGTTGCCGACAGCGAGAGACGGGGCCAATGTGCGGCCGAACATCTGGGCGGGATAGTTCCACGGCAGGATGTGCCCGGTGACGCCATGCGGTTCGTTGACGACGCCGACATGATAGCCGTTCAGATAGGGGATCACCTCGCCATGGAATTTGTCCGCCGCGCCGCCGTAAAATTCGAAATAGCGGGCCAGCGCGACGATATCGGCGTCGGCGACGCTCTTGGGCTTGCCGGTGTCCTTCGCCTCGATCGCGGACAGTTCCGAAGCATTGGCCAGGATCAGGTCGCCCAGACGGGTCAGCATGCGGCCCCGTTCCGTCGCGGTCGTGCGGCCCCACGCGCCCTCATCATAGGCTTTGCGCGCCGCCGCCACCGCCAGGTCGACATCCGCCTGCGTGCTGTCCGCGATCTCACCGAACGCCTTGCCGGTCGCGGGTTCGAAAACCTGCATCGTGGCGCCTTCCACGGGGTCGACCCATGCGCCATCAATGAAGTTTCGGCTGAAATCGACCTTCATCACACTCTCCTGCAAATCGCCCGGCGCGGTTTCTCGTCGGGATCGCTCCTGAAGGACCTGCGTCAGTCGTCAAACGGTTTTTAGGACGCCAGGACGATCAGGTCTAATAACGGTTTTAGTGGATTTCGATTAGATATGGATATTGCGCAAGTGCAGCATTTTGAAGCGGTCCGGTCATCTCATAGTTGAATGAGGATCGGGTTTCCGATTAGAATGAGCTATGGAACTGCGCCATCTCCGCTACGCCCTGGCCATCGCCGAACATCGCCATTTCACGCGGGCGGCCAAGGCGCTCGGCATCGGCCAGCCGCCGCTCAGCCAGCAGATCAAGATTCTTGAGGAGGAACTGGGCGTGCGCCTGTTCCATCGCCTGACGCGCGGCGTGGAACTGACCGAAGCGGGCCGCGCCTTCATGCCGCTGGCGCAAAGCGCGGTTCAGGCGGCGGAACAGGCGGCGGCCGCCGCCCAGCGCGCCGCGCGCGGGGAAATCGGCGGCCTGTCCATCGGCTTCACCAGCTCGGCCTCCTTCAATCCCATCGTGCCGGGCATTATCGGCCGGTTCCGCGAAGGCTTTCCCACCCTCGCCATATCGCTGGTCGAACAGACGACCACCCGCCTGCTCGAAAGCCTGGCCGACGGCGCGCTCGACATCGCGTTCCTGCGCCCCGCGCTGGGCGAAACCGACGGCCTCGCCACCCGCCGCTTGCCGGACGAGGATCTGTGGGTCGCGCTGCCCGCGCGCCATCGCCTTGCGGGGGCAGAGGCGCTGGACCTGCTGGACCTCGCGGGCGAGCCCTTCATCCTCTATCCGCGCTCCAATGGCCGCCTGCTTTACGACACGATCATCGCCGCCTGCCGCAATGCAGGCTTTTCACCCCGCATAGCGCAGGAAGCGCCGCAAATGGCGTCCACCGTCAACCTGGTGGCGGCGGGCGTCGGCGTCGCCCTGGTCCCGGAATCCATGCGCCAGCTTCATGCGCAGGGCGTCGAATATGCCCGTATCGCGGGCAATGGTCCCAAGGCGCAACTGGTCGTCGCCCACCGCCGCGAAGGGCCCATGCCGCCCGCCGTCCGCAATTTCATGGGCGTCGTCGCCGCGCTCTGACCCGCGCCCCTCATGCGATCTGCATATCAAAGATATGCAATCCAGCAATTGGACTGACCCAGACGCCTATGCCACACCACCGCCATGCTGGTGTCGTCATGATCAACGGTCTGCCCGATGAAATTCCGGGGTTCGGCCCGATACAATCCTTCGACCGCGCCCGGCTCGCCGTCGACAAGCGCAGGCCCCGCCCCAACAAGGTCGCCGCCGACCTGAAGGCGGCCATCCTTTGCAGCGGCCTTCGAGACGGCGGCGCGATTTCCTTCCACCACCATCTTCGCGACGGCGATCATGTCGTCAACATGGTGCTGGCGGAGCTGGCGGACCTAGGGTTCCGGGATCTCCATGTGGCCGCCAGTTCGCTCTTCCCCGTCCACGGCCCGATGGTCGATCATATCCGCTCGGGCCTCATCACGCGGATCAGTTCGGCCTATATCGCAGGCCCGGTCGCCGACGCCATTTCCCGTGGAGAGCTGCAATATCCCGCCCTCATGCAGACGCATGGCGGGCGGGCGCGGGCGATCGCCGCCGGAGAATTACCGATCGACGTCGCCTTCATCGCCGCGCCGTCGGCGGACTCCTGCGGCAATCTCGATGGGTCCACGGGACCGTCCGCCTGCGGGCCGCTCGGCTATGCGATGGTGGACGCGCAATATGCCCGCCATGTGATCGGGATCACCGACAATCTGCGCCCCTATCCGCTGGCCTCCATCGACATAAGCCAGGATCAGGTCGATGCGGTCGTGGAGGTCCCGACGATCGGCGATCCGGCGAAGATCGTCTCCGGCACCACCCGCGTCACGACCGATCCGGTAGCGCTCGGCATCGCCGACATGGCGGCGCGCATCATCGATGCCTCGGGCCTTCTCATCGACGGCTTTTCCTTCCAGACGGGCGCCGGCGGAACGTCGTTGGCGGTCGCGGCCTCGCTTGCGGAAAGGATGCGCGCGAAGAAGGTGGTCGGCGGCTTCGCGGCGGGCGGGATCACCGGCGCGCTCGTCGACATGTTCCACGAAGGCTTGTTCCGCACGCTCTTCGACGTCCAGTGCTTCGATCTCGACGCCGTGGCCTCCTTTCGTGAGGACGCCGCCCACATGGCGATGTCGGCGGCGCTCTACGCCAGTCCGGGCGGCAAGGGGTGCGTCGCCGACCAGTTGGACGTCATGATCCTGGGCGCGGCGGAAGTCGATGTCGACTTCAACGTCAACGTGTCCGCCGTGAGCGGCGGCAGGATCATCGGCGGATCGGGCGGCCATGCCGACACGGCGGCCGGGTCCCGGCTCGCCATCGTGACCACGCGCCTGCGCTCCAGATCCATCCCCAAGATCGTGTCGCGCGTGGAATGCGTCACCACGCCGGGCGAAACGATAGACGTCATCGTCACGGAAGCGGGCGTCGCCGTCAATCCGCGCCGCCGCGACCTGATCGACGCGCTCGACGCGGCGGGGATCGCGATGACCAGCATAGAGACACTCCACGACCTCGCGCATGAGGGCATGGAGGCCCCGTCCGTCGCGCACAATCCTGCTGCGCCGATCGTCGCGCTCGTGCAATATCGGGACGGCTCCATCATCGACGTGGTGCGCCGGTCCGGGGCGGGTCGCACCTAACCTCCGTTCGGGCTGAGCTTGTCGAAGCCCAATCCTTTCTTGAAGAGAAGTAAAGCCCTTCGACAAGCTCAGGGCGAACGGGAGGTTAGGTGAACGCCGCCACAGTTTGAGCCGGCAAGGGCGCCACCGCCCGACCAACCTCATGCAAATGGTCCGCCAGTTGTTTCGCCGGTCCGCGCCGGTCGATGTCGGGCGCCAGGCACAGAAACATCTGCCTTTGCGCCCAATGATTGGCGAGCGGTATCGCGTCCAGTTCCATGGTCGCCGCGAACCCCCTCGCCGCGATCAAAGGCAGCACGCCCATGCCGAATCCGGCCTCGACCATCCGGCACACGCCGTCAAAGCTGCGCACCTGCATCCGCAGGCGCAATGTGCAGTCCGCGCGCGCGGCCTCGCTGATCAGCTTGCCCGTCAACGCCGTCGCGCTCACCAGCCCCACGAAATCCTGATCCTGCACCTCGGCGAAGTCGATCTCCGCCCTGCCGGGGAACATGCCGCGCGGCGTCAGCAGCGCCAGCCTGTCGGTCCGGTAGGGCAGCGTCGCCAGCTGGTTGGTCGGTATGTCGCCGATCACGATGCCCAGATCGGCGCGGCCCGCGCTGACCAGCGCGACGACGTCCGCGCTCAGATTTTCCTCCAGGTCGATGCGCACGTCCGGACGGCGCTGCGCGAAGGACGCCAGATCGCCCGGCAGGAACTGGATGATGGCCGAAGGATTGGTCTGGAGCCGAATCGCGCCCTTCATGCCGCCCGCGAAATCCGCCATCTCGCCCTCGATCGACCGCGCCTGATCCAGCAACGCCCTCGCCCGGTCGAGCAGGGCCGCGCCGGCGGGGGTGAGCGCGAGTCCCATCCGGCTGCGGCGAAAGAGCCGCACGCCCAGACGATCCTCCAATATCGCAATCCGCCGCGACGCCGCCGCGATCGCCAGATTGGAATTCATCGCCGCATCGCTCAGCTTGCCGGTCTCCGCGGCCCGCACGAACAATCTCAACGTGATAAGGTCGTGAAGCACGCATCCTCCCGATTTTAATTTCGCAAAATTCGAAATCACCTTGCCGAATGAGCGATATACAAGGCCAGTCTTCCTACCGATACACCGAACCCAGGCATCTCCCAAAGAAGCTGCCATCAAATTTTTCGAAAAGGAGGGGGAAAGGTGATTTCCAGGACATTCAGGATTCTCGGCGCGTGCGCTCTGGGCGTATCGGCGCTTGCGGTTTCCGCCACGGCCAATGCGCAGGCGATCGACGCGGGCGATTATGTCCCCGCCCCTGCCGGCACGCAGCTGGGCCTGATCTACCTTCAATATTCGCACGCCGGCGCGCTGTACCAGGACGGCAAGAAGGTGGACGACAAGGCCGAACTGGACGTCGCCGTTTCGCTGCTGCGCTATGTCGGTTTCACCAAGGTCGCGGGCATGACGCTCGATTATCAGGTGCTTCAACCCTATGGCCATATCGCGGGCGGCGGCTCCACCGCGGGGCTGGGCAAGACGAGCGGCTTTGGCGACACGATCCTCGTCAGCACGCTCTGGGTGCATGAAGACCCCAAGAAGAAGTCCTTCTTCGGCATCACGCCCTATCTCTTCATCCCGACCGGCGAATATAATGCGTCAAAGGCCCTGAACCTGGGCGAGAATCGCTGGAAAGGGTCGCTCCAGGCGGTCTATTCGCAGGGCTTTGGCGACCATTTCGTCGCCGAACTGGCGGGCGACGCGATGATCTTCGGCAAGAACGACAATCTGGGCCCCAACTCGGACCAGTTGACGCAAAAGCCGCTCTTCCGCGTTCAGGGCTTCGCGCGCTACCTGCTCGACGACAAGAATGAAATCAACGCGCGCCTGATGCATGTCACCGGCGGCGAGACCAAAATCAATGGCGTCGAACAGAACAACATCACCAAGACCACATCGGTGCTGGGCACATGGCGGCATACGATTTCGCCCGAATGGCAGATCATGACGCAGGTCGGAACCGACATTGCGGTCCATAACGGCTTCAAGGAAGGCATTCGCGGCCAGCTTCGCCTTCTCAAGGTATTTTGATCAACGGCGCATTAGGGGAGGATCATCATGCACAATGTGCTGGATTATGCGCGCATGCAAAGCGTGCTCAAGGATCATGCGAACGGCGCCGTCGATCGCCGCAGTTTCATCAGCCGCGCCATGGCGGCGGGCGCGGCCTTCGCCGTCGCCGACGCGCTCTGGCTCTCGGGCGGCAAGGCGTGGGCCCAGTCCACGCGGACCGTCGCGCCGATGAAGGCGGCGGACTATATCGTGGTGGGCGCGGGGTCCGCCGGGGCGACGCTCGCCGGCCAGCTGGCGACGCGCTCGGGCGCTTCGGTCCTGGTGCTGGAGGCGGGCCTGACGGACGACAGCCCGTCAATCAGCGACCCGTCGCAATGGCCCGCCGCGCTCGGTTCGCCTTTCACGAAAAATTACGAGACCACGCCGCAAATCCATGCCGACAACCGCGTCATCCCCTATCCTCGCGGCGAAGGACTGGGCGGATGCAGCAGCGTCAATTGCATGATCTATTGTCGCGGCGCGTCCCAGGACTTTGACGACTGGGCCTATAATGGCGCAACCGGCTGGGACTGGAACTCCGTCCTGCCCGATTACAAGGAACTGGAAGACTGGCAGGGCGGCGCGAGCGCGCTGCGCGGTGCGGGCGGACCGCTTCACGTCACCATGCCCGACCCGAAGAAGGGGCATGAAGGCGCGGTCGCTTTCATGGAAGGCGCCAAATCGCTGGGCTATCCGGAGACCAAGGACTTCAATGGCGGCACGCTGGAAGGTCCGGCATGGGTGAACTTCACCGTATTCGCCGGAAAGCGGCAGAGTTCAGCCGTCGCCTTCCTGCGCCCCGCGCTGGAAAAGGGCGCGAAGCTTACCGTCTTCACCGAAGCGCCGGTGCTCAAGCTGGTGATCGAAAACGGCCGCTGCGTCGGCGTCACCTATCTGCACAACGGAAAGCCGGTGACGGTCCGCGCCAACAAGGAAGTCATATTGTCGGCGGGCGCGATCATCACGCCAAAGCTGTTGAACCTGTCGGGCATCGGCGATCCCGCCGCGCTCAAAAAGATCGGCATCCAGCCGGTCGTCGGTCTGCCCGGCGTGGGCGCGAACCTTCAGGATCATGTGCTGGGCGCGGGCGTCAATTTCGAGGCGAAGCGCCCCGTGCCGCTCACCCAATATAATCATTCCGAAGTCTATATGTGGTGGAAATCCAGTCCGTCCGAACCGGTGCCGGACATCAACGCCCTCTATGTCAGCGTCCCCTTCGCCACCAAGGAACTGAACCTTCAACAGCAGCATGGCTACGCCATCCTGTCCGGCGTGATGCGGCCCAAATCGCGGGGTTCGGTGACGCTCACCTCCGCCGATCCGCTCGCCGCGCCGCTGATCGATCCCAATTATCTACAGGTCGAACAGGACATCGTCGCGCTCAAGGCGGCGACCGAACTCGCCCGCGCGATCGGCAACAGCGACGCGTATAAGGACATCCGCAAGGCTGAATTGCTGCCCGGTCCTGCGGCCAACTCCCCCGCGACCTATCGCGAGTTCCTCAAAAAATCGGCGTCGACCTATTTCCATCCGGTCGGAACCGCCAAGATGGGAACGGACGAAGGATCGGTGGTGGACCCGCAACTGCGCGTCTACGGCGTTCAGGGCCTTCGCGTCGCCGACGCCTCAATCATGCCGTCAATCACCACGGGCAACACCAACGCGCCTTCGATCATGATCGGATACCGCGCGGCGAAAATCCTCGCCGCCTGAAGACCAGGGCCCGGCCATATCCCCTCTCCCCGGCCGGGCCCTGGCATTTTCGCGCTTGGCGATCACTCTACGCCCGCAACGCCTTCAAATAGTCATGCGCGATCCGGACCGCATCCATCACCGGGATCTTGAAGGGCGGCTCCTGCTCGACGTAGAAATGGCGGATCCCGGCCTTGTAGGCGGCCGGCAGGATGCTGGCCCAGTCGAGCTTCCCCGACCCGACTTCGGCAGGGTCCATGGAAAGGTCGAAATTGGCGCGGGTCGTCGCGGCCACATCCTTGACATGCATGCGGCTGACCCGTCCGCGAAGCGGGCGAAGGAACGCCACGGGATCAAGCCCGGCGGAGGTCACCCAGCCGATGTCGATTTCGAAATCGACCAGCGCGCGATCGCATTGCTCGACCAATATGTCCCAGCCCGTCACGTCGCCAATGGGCGCGAATTCCACATTATGGTTGTGATAGCCGACCGTCACGCCCATCGGCTTCAGGGCGCTGGCCCGCTCGTTAAGATAGGCGGCCACGCCCTTCCACACATCCGCCCCGCCCGCCCGCAGCGATCGGGAAATGGCCCCTCCCGGTGTTTCGCCCGGTCGGACCGCGAATTTCTGCGGCAGCGGGGCCAGCGGCAAGACGACATGGCGCGCGCCCAGCGCAAGGACATTGTCGGCGATCTTCTGGGGCGAATCGTCAAAGGAGAGCGCCGTCGGACCCCAGTTGCCAGCGGGCAGATGCAGGCTGCTGATGGTCAACCCGGCGCGGCGCGCGGCCGCCGCCACATCCGCAACGGGTTTGCCGAAAAGATGGGGAAGCTCGATGTCGCGATAGCCAAGCGCGGCGACGGCCGTGAACGCCGCATCGAGATTCCGCGCCACATCCTGGCCCAGCGTGTACATCTGCAATCCGATGGGCAGACCCGTGCGATCAAAAAAGGCGGCGCGGCGCGCGGCGACGGCCGGCCCGGCAAAGCCGCCCATCACGCCCGCCAGCATCCCGCCGACCATGAAGGCCCTGCGATCCGACATCCCAATGCTCATCCCTTTACGTCCTCTCGATTCACCTTGTCGCCGCCAGCATGGCGGGGCAGCCTCCAAAAACTTAGGCCCGGCGTATCAAGACGCCAAGAATAATGATATCTTTATGCGCAACGCCGTCCCGGCGCCGGCCATAACAGCGTCAATTCCCTCCACGCTGGGACGGTCAATCTTAACCACCGCGTAACTGCGGACTGCGAATAAGCATCACATGCCCATTCACGCGATTCTGGAACCGCCCAGCAGTCTTGACAACCGGCGTGGCGCACAGCGGCTGCGCATGCGCCTGGAAGTGCCTGGATCAACTGATCCGGACAATGAAACGACCGTGATCATTCATAATCTATCGGCCACCGGCCTTCTTATCGAGACCCGGTCTGACCTGGCCATCGGTCAAGGCATCAGGCTAGAAATGCCCGAGGTGGAGGCCGTTCACGCCACCATTATATGGCGGAGCATGCCGCTGTTCGGCTGTCGTTTCGATCGCCCCCTTTCCCGTCGGGCGCTCAGCGCCGCCCGGTTGCGCAATCCGCTTCCTGCCGATGTCGACCCGGTCGGGCGACCCAATGGCCCGTCCGCTGACGAGCCATTGTCCGCGCGCCTCCTTCGCATCCGGCGCGAACTGGGCCTCAGCCGGGCCGCGCTGTCGACGCAGACGGGTCTTAGCATGCCCAGCATCTGGGCGTGGGAGACAGGCAGGACCATTCCGCGGCGCGCCAGCCTTTCAATCCTGGCAAATGCATTCGGCATGTCGGAACAGCATCTTGTCATGGGTGGATTTGCGCCCAATGCAGAGGTTCAGGGCGGCGCTGCGGGTCAGTCAGACATGCTCGATGATATGCCGGGCGAAGCCCAGCAATCGATCAAAAGGGCGATCCACGCCGCCAAGCGCGAAATCGCCACATTGGCGGGCATAAGCCCCGACTGCGTCAAGATAATCATAGAATATTGAGGTGGCCGCCTTCACCGGGCAGGTTCAGTATCACCCTTATCACCGCCTGCGTTTCAGCCGAACGAGCGTTTCGTCCAGCTCGGACAGGAAACGGGAGCGGTCCGCTTTGCTGAACGGAGATGGCCCGCCCACATTGTCGCCGCCCGCGCGCAGGTCCGCCATGATCGCCCGCGTCGCCACCGCCTGACCGATCGAGGCGGTGGTGAACGGCCTTCCCGTCGGCGCGATCACCTCGCCACCCGCCTTGAGGCAGCGGTCCGCCAGCAATATGTCGGCCGTGATGACGACCGTGCCTGGCGCCGCATGATCGACGATCCAGTCATCCGCCGCATCAAATCCGTCGCCCACGACCGTGCGCGTGATGCGCGGATGGCTGGGGATGCGCAGATGGCTGTTGCTGACCACGACGACGGGCGTGTCGTGGCGGAGGGCCACCTTGTAGATTTCCTCCTTCACCGGGCAGGCGTCGGCATCGATCAATATCTGGATCATGGCGCCCTGTAACCGAAATGCCCGCCATCGTCGCTACGGAAACGCGAAGGGCGTTCGGCACAGTCTCAAAGCGGCAATCCCACATAATTTTCCGCAATCGCCGTCTGCGCCGCCACGGACGAAGCGATATAGTCCAGGTCCGCCAGCTGCATCCGCCGGTCGAAGGCGTCATTGTCCGGGAAACGGTGCATCAGCCGCGTCAGCTGCCATGAAAAGCGCTCCGCTTTCCAGATCCGCGCCAGCGCCCGGTCCGAATAGCCCGCGATCGCGTCCGCATCCTGCCGCCGGAACCAGCCGATCAACGCTTCGGACAAATAGAACACATCGGACGCCGCCAGATTGAGGCCCTTGGCCCCGGTCGGCGGCACGATATGCGCGCTGTCCCCGGCCAGCATCAGCCGCCCGTGCCGCATCGGTTCGAACACGAAGGAGCGGAGCGGAGCGATCGACTTTTCCAGCGCCGGCCCGCGCGTGATCCGCGCGCCAGCCTCCGGCCCCAGCCGCACCACCAGCTCGTCCCACAGCCGCTCGTCCGGCCAGTCCTCGACCCTCTCGTCCAGCGGAACCTGGATATAATAGCGGCTGCGCGTTTCCGACCGCATCGACGCCAGCGCAAAGCCGCGATCATGATTGGCGTAGATCAGTTCATGGTCGCACGGCGGCACGTCGGCCAATATGCCCAGCCATCCGAACGGATAGATTTTCTCATAGGCCCGCGCCACGGACGCCGGGATCGCCGCGCGCGAGGGGCCATGGAAACCATCGCAGCCGCAGATGAACGCCGCGTCGATCCGCTGCTCCGCGCCATCCTTGCTGTAGGTCAGATAGGGCGCGTCGCCCGCCACATCATGCAGCGCGACGTCGCCCGCCTCATAGATGATCTCCAGCCCGCGTTCCGGGGCCGCCTCCATCAGGTCACGGGTCAGCTCGGTCTGGCCATAGACCATCACCTGCTTGCCCGTCAGCGCGGCGATATCGATGCGGATCAGCCGCTCGCCATCGGCCAGGTGAAAGCCGTCATGCGGCAATCCCTCGCTATGCATCCGCTCGCCAAGGCCCAGCCGGTCCATCAGGTCGGTCGTCGTGCGTTCCAGCACACCCGCGCGGATGCGCCCCAGCACATAGTCGGCGGACGCCCGCTCGACCACAACCACCTCCAGCCCTTCGGCGCGCAGCAAATGGCCCAGCAACAGCCCGGCGGGGCCCGCGCCCACAATGGCGACTTGCGTCTTCATGAAAATCCCTCCCCGCTCTCGACCGCCTCAGCCCAGCTGAGCTTCCAGCTGCCCCAGCACCCGGTAGCAATCGAACACCTTGGCGACGCTCGAATTGGGCTCCCGCCCCTCGCGGATGGCGCTGATGAATTCGCGGTCCTGCAACTCGATGCCGTTCATCGACACGTCGACCTTGCTGACGTCGATCGGCTCTTCCTTGCCGTTCACCAGATCGTCGTAGCGCGCGATATAGGTGCCCTTGTCGCCGATATAGCGGAAGAACGTCCCCAGCGGCCCGTCATTGTTGAAGCTGAGCGACAGGGTGCAGATCGCCCCCGTCTCGCTCTTCAGCTGGATCGACATGTCCATCGCGATCCCCAATTCCGGATGGATCGGCCCCTGCATCGCATGCGCGTCGACGATCCGGCCCGCCTGATAGGCGAACAGGTCCACCGTATGCGCCGCATGATGCCACAGCAGATGGTCGGTCCAGCTGCGCGGCTCGCCCTTCGCATTGATATTCCTGCGGCGGAAGAAATAGGTCTGCACGTCCATCTGCTGGACGTTGAACTCGCCCGCCCTGATGCGGTTGTGCACAAATTGATGGCTCGGGTTGAAGCGCCGGGTATGCCCGACCATGCAGGTAAGCCCCGTCTCCTCCTGCTTGGCGAGCACCGCCTGCGCATCGGCCCAGCTGTCGGCGAGCGGTATCTCCACCTGAACATGCTTACCCGCGTCCATGCAGGCGATCGCCTGGGCCGCGTGCATCTGCGTCGGCGTGCACAGGATCACCGCATCGACATCATCGCGCGCCAGCGTCTCGGCAAGGTCGGTCGTCGCATGGCCGACGCCATATTTCGCCGCGACCGCCCTGGTCGGACCCAGCTCCCGCCCGATCAGCGACGTGACGGTCACCCCGTCGATATTCTTCAGGCCATCCAGATGCTTTTCACCAAAAGCGCCGGCGCCGGCGAGGGCAATACGCATAATATTTTCCTTCTCAATCTCCCTCTCCCCCTTCAGGGGAGAGGGGAATTCACGCGGCCGGCTCCAGCACCAGATGCCCGACCGCCGTATTACTCGCAGGCACATGATAATGCCGGTGCAGCGCCTTGACCTTGCGCCCCAGCGCCCCGCGCATGATCAGCCACATGACCATCTCAATCCCTTCGGAGCCTGTCTCGCGCAGATATTCGATATGCGGAATCGCCCGCAGCGCCCCGCCATCATCCCCACTCATCAGGTCCAGGAAGCGATTGTCCCATTCCTGATTGATGAGGCCAGCGCGCGGCCCCTGCAACTGGTGGCTCATGCCCCCCGTGCCCCAAACCTGCACGTTCAGCTCCTCCGGAAAACTCGCCACCGCCCGCGCGATCGCCTCGCCCAGCATCCAGCATCGGTTCCCCGTGGGCGGCGGATAGGTGACGACATTGACCGCCAGCGGAATGACCTTCACCGGCCACGCATCGGGCTGTCCGAACATCAAACTCATCGGCACGGTCAGCCCGTGGTCGACGTCCATCTCGTTGATGATGGTCATGTCGAACTCGTCCAGGATCAGGCTTTGGGCGATATGCCAGGCCAGGTCCGCATGCCCCTCCACATCCGGCACCGGGCGGGGGCCCCATCCCTCGTCGGCGGGCTTGTAACGCTCGCCGCATCCGATCGCGAAGGTCGGTATGATCTTCATGTCGAACGCCGACGCATGGTCGTTATAGACGAGGATCACGACATCGGGCTTTTCCCGCGCGATCCACTGGCGCGACCAGTCATAGCCCGCGAACAGCGGCTGCCAATAAGGCTCGGCGGTCTTGCCATTATCCATGGCCGCGCCGATGGCGGGCACATGGCTGGTCGCGACGCCGGCGGTAATGCGGGCCATCAACGCTTCTCCCTGATCGACCGGACGCCTTGCGGAGAGCGCCCCCCGGCGATCATCATCGCCTGATAATCTTCCGGGCTCATGCCGGTCATGGTGCCCACCGCCTGTAGGAAACTCAGCCCATCGGTCGAAAATATCTTCGCCAGGAAATAGATGTTCCCGCCCAGGTCCAGGCAGCGATTATAGTCGCGGTCCAGGATCGCCTGTTTCTGCGCCTCGGTCATCGGCCATTGGTCGATATAGGCGCGCTCGTCCGCCTTCCACCGCTCGCGATTTTCCGCCTTCATCAGGCTCATCGCAAACTGGTTCATCCAATATCCCTGCCGCGCCCGGCTGGCGGTATAGACGCGCGTGCCGGGAATATCGTCGAACTGGGCCAGATATTCGTGAATATCGCTGCTCATTTCACGTCCTTGAAAGATAATCCATCTCCCGCCCCCCCGTCCAAAAGAGACGGGAGATGGATCGACCCTCCGCAGGGGAGCCAGAGGGCCAGGTAGCTCATAGGCCGCGCGCCTTCAGCTGCGCGTCCAGACGGGGGAAAACCCGCCGCGCATTGCCTTCGAAGATCGCGCGCCGTTCCGCATCGCTGATATCCAGCGCGTCGACATAGCGTTTGGTATCGTCGAAATAATGGCCCGTGGTCGGGTCGATCCCGCGCACCGCGCCGACCATCTCCGATCCGAACAGAATATTCTTGTTGTCGATCACATCGGCCAGCAGGTCGACCCCCGGCTGGTGATAGACGCAGGTGTCGAAGAAGATGTTGTTCATCAGGTGCGTGTCGAGGCCGGGCTTCTTCAGCATGTCGGCCAGCCCCCGATAGCGCCCCCAATGATAGGGCACGGCCCCGCCGCCATGCGGAATGATGAAGCGCAGCGTCGGGAAATCCGAGAAAAGATCGCCCTCCAGCAACTGCATGAAGGCGATGGTGTCCGCTGCGATATAATAGCCGCCGGTGGCGTGCATCGCCGGGTTGCAGCTGCCCGACACATGGATCATCGCGGGCACGTCCAGCTCGACCATCTTCTCGTAAAATGGATACCAGTAACGATCGGTCAGCGGCGGGTGAGTGAAATGCCCGCCGCCCGGATCGGGATTAAGGTTGCAGCCGATAAAGCCCATCCCGACGCAGCGTTCCAGCTCCGCGATGCTGTTCGTCATGTCGGCCGCAGGCGATTGCGGCAGCATGCACACGCCCGCGAAGGTCTCCGGATACATCGCCACCACCCGCGCGATCAGGTCGTTGCAGCGCATCGCCCATTCCCGCGCGACCGCCGCATCCCCCACATGCGGCGCCATCGCCGAAGCGCGCGGGCTGAAAATCGTCAGGTCCGCCCCCCGCTCCTTGATCAGGCGCAGCTGGTTGGACTCGATCGTGTCGCGAATTTCCTCGTCCGAAATCTCTGGATAGGCCGGAGCCGCCACGCCCGCCTTGAACGCCGCCTTCTGCGCCTCGCGCCAGGCGTCGTGCCCCTTGGGCAGCACGGTATAATGGCCATGGCAGTCGATAATCAGGCTCATGCGCCCTCGTCCTTCCAATCTCGTCATCCCAGCGAAAGCTGGGATCTCAGGCGGCAACGAACCACTCCCGCCCCACAAACACCCCCACACGTCATTCCCGCGCAGGCGGGAACCCATCTCCCACCATCTCAACCGGAACCAAGGCCGGAGATGGATCCCCGCCTACGCGGGAATGACGAGAAGAACCGGCAATCCGTCCAATCTTCCCCGCCAACCCCTCCGGCACCATCTTCACCCCGATCGCCCCGATCGCCCGCTGCCGCTCCACGGTCGCGCGCGTCATCGCCGCGCCCGCGCCCAGCCCTTCGAGCGTCTTGACCACCTCTTCCATCTCCGCCGCGCGCCGCAACCCATGCACCAGCATCCGGTCCAGATTATAATCCGCGCGCGCCCCCCACGGCCTGGCCTTCTCGCTCGCGTCGAGCGATCCCAGCACCTCGTCCAGCACGCCCGCCGCCTCCGCCGCCAGCACGCATTCGGCGGTCAGCGCCTCGATCCCCTTCACCATCACCGACCGGATCATCTTGATCGACGAAGCCCGCCCCACGGCGTCCCCCACGACCCGCGCCTGCGCAAAGCCCAGCGCGCGCAGACGGTCCCGCGCTTCTGTCGCCTGTCCGCCACTCAACAACAGGGGCGCGGACAGCCCCCCCGGATCGACCGGGGCCATGATGGCGACATCGACATAATGGCCGCCCGCCGCCTCGATCGCTTTCGCCGCCGCCTGCTTGGTCTGCGGCGCGACGCTGTTCATGTCGCAATAAATTGCGCCCGCGGCGATACACTCCGCCGCCGCTTCCGCCACGGCCAGCGCCTGGTCCGCCGTCACCAGCGACAGGATCAGCTCCACGCCCGAAAGCGCGTCCTCCAGGAAGCGCACGCCACGCACATGCGCCTGTCCATAGGCGGCGATCATCGCCTCCCGCGTGGCGGGGGCGCCCGTCTTGCAATCGAACACATGCGCCCGCGCGCCCCACCCGCCTGCTGTCGCAAAGGTGGACCCCGCTTCGCCGAACCCGATCAGACCAACTTCCTGCTCCATGCTCCGGGACATGACCGATCCCCGGCGACCGGGCCAATCGAATCCACGGGACATCTATAAGATTTTACGAACTTATGGTTTCCACCTCGGCCTCGACCGCCGCCATGAAACGCTGCTGCATCCGCGTCGGCCGCCAGTCCGCGCGCGTCGTCAGGCCGATCGTCCGGCTGACCGCGCCCGGCGCAGGCCCGATGTCGGCCACCAGCCCCGCGCCCAGTTCCAGCGCCAGCTGGTCCACCGACAGCAAGGTCAGATAATCGCCGCCGACCAGAAGCTCGCGGATCGTCATCACCGACCCGCACTCGATCGGCACCGGCGGCAATTCGCCGCCCAGCGCCTCGAACATCCGCCGCCACAATTGCCGCAGCGGCGCGCCTTCGGGCGGCAATATCCATGGATAGCGCCGCAGCGCATCGCCATCCCACCCTTGCGTCAACGGATGGCCCACGCGCGCCATGATCGTCGGCCGATCCTCGAACAACGGCGCCTGCGCCAGGTCCGGCCCGATCGACGGATAGCGCAGCGCGCCGATCATCATGTCGACCTCCCCCTCGCGCAGCGGGCCGACCAGTTCGCCATGCGACCCCTCATGCACGCTGATATGCGCCTGCGGGAAATCCTTGCGAAAGCGAGCGATCACACGGGGCAGCAACCGGGCGCGCGACAGCGGCATGGCCCCCACCACGATGCGCCCGCTCTCCCGCCCCAGCAGGTCGGCGATATCCTCCAACCCCGACCGCAGTTCCGCCAGCGCCAGCCGCAATCGCCGCGCCAGCAGCGCCCCCGCCCGCGTCAGCGTCAGTCCGCGCCCTCTCCGGTCGGCCAGCCGATATCCCACCGCCAGCCCCAAATCGCCCACCGCGCGATGCAGCGAAGGCTCCGTCACCCCCGCCTCGGCCGCCGCCGCCGTATAGCTGCCTGCCCGCGCCAGCGCCACGAACGCGCGGATCTGCGCCGCCGTCACCCGTCGGCTGCCGATCAGCCGCAACGCCGCCTCGACACGGGGCGCCAGCCGCCGCGCCGCCTCGGTCGGGGCCATGCCGCCGGGATGCCGGTCGAACAACGGCAACCCCAGCTGCGCCTCCAGCTTGGCGATCCCCTGCGTCACCGCCGGCTGCGTCAAATTCACCGCCCGCGCGGCCAGGCTGACGCTCCCCTGCTCGACGACGGCGGCCATGGCGGCGAGGTGGCGGATATTGAACTGATCGGGACTCATGCAAAACAATTAGCAAAAACTTATGCCATCGGCCAAGATCGGATTTGAGCAAACCCCCACATTTCTCCACTTAACCCATGATTTCGAAGGGATCAGGAGCAGCGGAATGTCCGGCATCGTCGTCCAGAATATCGAACGGGCAGCGCTTCCTGTCATCGACGGCCTCGCCCGATGCGGCGTCGCGACCGTCCACGAAGCGCAGGGCCGCACCGGCCTGCTCGCTCCCACTATGCGCCCCATTTACGCGGGCGCCCGCATCGCCGGCAGCGCCGTCACCATCTCCGCCCCTCCGGGCGACAACTGGATGATCCATGTCGCGATCGAACAATTGCAGGAAGGTGACGTTCTCCTCCTCGCGCCCACCAGCCCCTGCACCGACGGCTATTTCGGCGACCTGCTCGCCACCTCCGCCCAGGCGCGCGGCTGTCGCGGCCTCATCATCGACGCCGGCGTCCGCGACGTGCGCGACCTGACCGCCATGAACTTCCCGGTCTGGTCCCGCGCCGTCCACGCGCAAGGCACCGTCAAGAACACGCTGGGCAGCGTCAACATCCCCGTCGTCTGCGCCAACGCCCTCGTCAATCCGGGCGACATCGTCATCGCCGACGATGACGGCGTCTGCATCGTTCCCCGCGCCAACGCCGCCGCCGTGCTGGAAAAGTCGCAGGCCCGCGAAGCCGCCGAAGAAGCCAAGCGCATCCGCCTCGCCGCCGGAGAGTTGGGCATCGACATCTACAATATGCGCCCACGCCTTGAGGAAATGGGCCTCAAATATGTCTGAGCCCTTCTCCGCCCGCGTCATGTGGATGCGCGGCGGCACGTCGAAAGGCGGCTACTTCCTCGCCGAAGACCTGCCCTCCGACACCGCCGCCCGCGACGCCTTCCTCCTGCGCGTCATGGGCTCCCCCGACCCGCGCCAGATCGACGGCATGGGCGGAGCCGATCCGCTGACCAGCAAGGTCGCCGTCGTCCGCAGGTCGACCCGCGAAGGCGTCGACGTCGACTATCTCTTCCTGCAAGTCTTCGTTGACCAAGCCATCGTCTCCGACGCGCAGAATTGCGGCAACATATTGGCGGGCGTCGGCCCGTTCGCGATCGAACGTGGGCTCGTCCCCGCGCAGGGCAGCGAGACCCGCGTCGCCATCTTCATGGAAAATACCGGCCAGATCGCCATCGCCACGGTCCGGACGCCGGGCGGCAAGGTTCGCTATGACGGGGACGCGCGCATCGACGGCGTCCCCGGCTCCGCCGCGCCCATCCCGCTAGAATTCCGCGACACGGCGGGCTCCTCCTGCGGCGCGCTCCTCCCCACCGGCAACGCTTTTGACGAGGTGGAGGGCGTGCGCGTCACCCTGATCGACAATGGCATGCCCTGCGTCGTCATGAAGGCGCGCGATGTCGGCGTCACCGGCTATGAGGATCGCGACACACTGGACAATGACGCCGCGCTCAAGGCCCGCATCGAAAAAATCCGCCTCGCCGTCGGCCCGGTCATGAACCTGGGCGACGTCCGGGAAAAGTCGGTGCCAAAGATGATGCTCGTCGCCCCGCCCCGTCACGGCGGCGCGGTCACGGTGCGCAGCTTCATCCCGCACCGCGCCCATGCCTCCATCGGCGTGCTGGGCGCGGTCAGCGTCGCCACCGCCTGCCTGATCGAAGGATCGCCCGCCGCCGAGGTGGCCGCCATCCCGGAAGGCAGGCGCAAGGCGCTGTCCGTCGAACATCCGACCGGCGAGACCAGCTGCGTCATGGAACTGGACGATCATGGCGATGTCGCCAGCGCCGCCATGCTGCGCACCGCCCGCAAGCTGATGGATGGAGAGGTCTTCGCATGACGAAACGCATCGTCAGCTGGCATGGCGACCCCTCCATACCGCGCTTCGTTCCGCCTGCCGGCGCGGTCGACGCGCATTGCCATGTCTTCGGCCCGATGGCGGCCTTTCCTTTCAGCGCCAAGGCGAAATATCTCCCCGAAGACGCCGGTCCGGACATGCTGTTCGCGCTGCGCGACCGGCTTGGCTTTTCGCGCAACGTCATCGTCCAGGCGAGCTGCCACGGCACGGACAACGCCGCGACGCTCAACGCCATCGCCAGATCGGACGGCAAAGCGCGCGGCGTCGCCGTGGTCGATCCCGCCATTACCGACGCGGAGCTGGAACATCTGCACGCTGGCGGCATGCGCGGCGTCCGCTTTAATTTCCTCAAGCGGCTGGTGGACGACGCGCCCAAGGACAAATTCCTGGATCTGGCCCGCCGCCTGCCCCCCGGATGGCATGTCGTCATCTATTTCGAAGCCGACATATTGGAAGAATTGCGGCCCTTCATGGACGCGATTCCCGTGCCGCTGGTGATCGACCATATGGGCCGTCCCGACGTGACCCAGGGGGCCGACGGCGCTGACATGCGGGCGTTCCGCGCCTTTCTCGCATCCCGCCCCGACATCTGGTTCAAGGCGACCTGCCCCGACCGGCTCGACCCGAATGGCGAGCCATGGAACGCCTTTGCCGACGCGGTCGCGCCGCTCGTCGCCGATTATCAGGACCGCGTCCTGTGGGGCACCGACTGGCCGCATCCGAACATGCAGGACGCCATTCCCGACGACGGGCGTCTGGTCGACATGATCCCCCGCATCGCGCCGACCGTGGAGCTTCAACGCAAACTGCTGGTCGACAATCCCATGCGGCTATACTGGCCTGAAGAGATCGGCTGACCCCCGCGCTTTTGGCATCGCCAGCAGCGCCAGGGCCGCAACAAGCGAGCCGCACGCCATCAGCGCAGCCACCAGCCCAAGTCCGAGCCCCGCCTGGAATAATAATCCCCCGACGATCGGGCTGAGCGCCGCTCCGCCCCGGCCAACGCCGATGACGAACCCCGTGCCCCCGCCCCGGATCGCGGTGGGAAAGGACGCCGCGATCAGCGAATAGAATCCGACCACCACCGCATTGGTGCAAAATCCCGCCGTCGCGACGGCGATGGAAAGGCCGTGCAGGTCCGCCTGCCCCCGGCCGAACCATATGACCATGGCGGTGGAGGCCAGCATGAAGCCGAGCAGCAGCGGCTTCAACGCAAAACGCAGAGCGAGCGCGCTGAACAGCAGGCCGCCAGCCAGGCCGCCGACATTGGCCCAGACGAGCACGCCGCCCGCCGCCGCGGGCGAAAAGCCCATGTCCACCACGATCTTCGGAACCCATTTCAGGATGAAGTAGAAGGTCAGGATGTGACAGAAATAGGCGATGGTCAGCAATATCGTGACCGGGGCCATGCCGGGCGCGAACAGCTGCGCGAAACGCGGCTGCACGGCGCGCGGCTCCGCCGGGGGAAGGCGATCGACCTGATCATGGCCGAGCGCGCGGAGGCTGCGATTGACCCTCTCCAGCGTGCGGTCGCCCCGCCGTTGCAACAGCCCGCCCACAGGTTCGGGCAGCAGCAAGGGCACGAGCGGCACGCATAGCGCGGTGACGCAGCCGCCGAGCAGGAACACCTGCCGCCAGCCCCCCGTCTCCAGCAGCGAACTGGCGATTGCTCCGCCGACGATGGCCCCCATCGGATAGCCCGCCGCCATGATCGCGACCGCCGTGCCGCGCCAGCGATCGTTTGCATATTCGGCGACCAGCGCGTTGGTCGTGGCCAGCATGCCGCCAATCCCCAGGCCGGTGCCGAAGCGCGCCAGGGCCAGCGCCGCGACGCCGCCGACCTGGGTCGTCGTCAGCATGCCTCCCGCCATGATGGCGAGGCAGCACAGCACCGTCGGGCGTCGCCCAACCCTGTCCGCGACCTGCCCCAGCAGCACGGAGCCCGCCGCCATGCCCAATAATTCCATCGACAGCACGACGCCCAGCGCCGCGCGATCAATGCCCCATTCGGCGGATATGCCCGGCGAAGCGAAACTGATCGACAGCACGTCGAAGCCGTCGAGCGCGTTGAGCAGCACGCACATCGCGATCGCCAGCACCTGCCGCGCGGTCATCGGCCTTCCGGCCAGCCGGGCGCGGGGGTCCATTGCCGAACTGTCCGCGCAAGCTTCCATCGCCATCCCTCCTCCGCCCGCCGCTTGTTCCTATCCTGCCGGGTCGACCAGCATCAACGCATCGAGCGCGACCGCGCCGTCGCCCTGCGGATGAAGGATGACGGGATTGAGATCGATTTCGCGCAGGCGCGGCTCCGCGATCAATATGCCCGCGATCCGGCGGATCATCGCCGCCAGAGCACCAATGTCGAGCGCGGGCGAACCCCGATAGCCGCGCAGCAACGCCGCGCTTTTCAGCTGCATCAGTTCACCCACGATCGCGTCCTCGGACATGTCCGGCGTGATGAGGCGGACGTCCTGCAGGATTTCCGCCGTCACGCCGCCAAAGCCCGCGAGGATGACCGGCCCCCATTCGGGATCGTTGCGCGCACCGACGATCATTTCCACGCCGCGCCGCCCCATCTTCTCGATCAGCACGCCGTCGAGCAGGATGGCGGCGTCATAGGCGGAAACGCTCGCATATATGCGGTCCCACGCGGCCCGCACCGCGTCCGCATCGGCAAGGTTCAGGATCACGCCGCCCGCGTCGCTCTTGTGCCCCAGCGCAGCGGCCTGCGCCTTCATCGCCACGGGATAGCCAATCTCCTCCGCAACCCCGACCGCGTCCTGCGCACAGGCCGCGAACCGGCCCTGCGGAAAGGCAAGACCAAGCGGCCCGAGCAATTGCTTCGCGCGATATTCCGGAACCATGCCGCCTTCACGGGCCAGGCCGGGGACCGGCAGCGGCGCGGGAGAGGCGTCGGTCAGGTCGCGTCGCGCCGCCGCGCCGATCCGGGCGAGGGCGCGGAAGGCGCGCTCGGCCGACGGGAACCAGGGCGCGCCTTGCCCGCGCAGCGCGGCGATGAACTCGGCGGGGATGCCCGCCCCTTCGTCCAGCCCCGCGAAGATCAGCGGCTTGGCGCGATCGCGCCCGTCGATGGACCGCAGGATGGCGGGCACCTTGATCCGGGATGTGACCGGGTCGCCCTGGATGATCCCGGCGACGATCCCGCCGACCCGCTCGTCATCGAACAGGGCGTCGAGCGTATTGGTGTAGATTTCGGGCTGGCTCAGCCCCTGCGCCGTGATGTCCAGCGGATTGCTGACCGGCACGAAGGGCGGCAGCGCGGCGCGCAAAGCAGGCGCGCCCGCATCGTCGAGGGCCGCCAGCGACAGGCCCTGTTCCTCCGCCAGATCGAGCGTCAGCGCCTTGAACGCGCCCGACTCCCCCATCACCGCAAGGTCGGGACAGCGCAGCGGCGGGCAGCGGACGAGGATCTCGGCGATGTCGCCCAGTTCCTCCAGCGTCTCGGCGAAGACGACCCCGGCCCGCTCCACCTTGGCGCGCATAAGCTTATAGTCGCCCGCCATCGCGCCGGTATGGGTGGCGGCGGATTCGCGCGCGGCGCTGGATTTGCCGGGGTGCAATAGCACGATCCGCTTGCCCGCCGCATGGGCGCGGCGCGCGGCGGCCAGGAAATGGCGCGGCGCGCGAAACTGCTCCACGATCATGGCGATGACATGGGTGTTGGGCTCATCGACCAGCCAGTCGACATAATCCTCCACCCCGCTCGCCGCCTCATTGCCGGTGGAGACCGAGAAGCTGAGCGCCAGTTCGCGGGCCTGCATCGTAGTGCAGAGCACGGCGGCCATCGCGCCCGACTGGGACACGACGCCGATGGCGCGGCGTCCGGCGGGGGGCGCGATTTCCGTTTCGACGAAGGTCAGCGGCACGCCGTCCACATGGTTCACCATGCCCAGACAGTTCGGCCCCTCGATCACCATGCCGCTCTGCGCCGCGATGCGGGCGATCTCCGCCTGCTGGGCCAGCCCTTCCGGCCCGCCTTCGGCAAATCCGGCGGAGAAAATGACGGCCGCCCCGCAGCCACGCGCCGCAAGGCCCCGCACCGCATCCAGAACGGCGGGCTGCGGGATCGCCAGCACCGCGACGTCCACCCCCTCGGGCAACGCCTCGACCGACGGCAGGCACCGACGCGCGCCGATATACTCCCGCTTGGGATTGATCGGCCAGACATCGCCGGCAAAGCCGTTGCGATCGAGATTGCCCAGCACCGACGCGCCGAGCGCGCCGGGCTTGTCGCTCGCGCCCACGACCGCGACCGAACGGGGCCGCAACAGACGCCGGATCATGGCGGCGTCGGGCCGCTTGACTGTCATATCACCCTCTCCCCCGACGTCTTGTTCAAGCGCGCTGCCTGTTCAGGTCATAGGCGCCAAGACCCGGCTTGAAAGTCTTGTCGTCGATGAACTGGCGGGTGGCTTCCTTGCGGCCTTCGCCGTCAAAGGAGTTGGCCGCTTCCTGCGCGCGGATCAGATAGTCCTGCGCATTGTCATAGGTCATTTCGCGGACGCGTCGAATAGCCCATTTGGTGGCGCGCAGCGCATGGACATTCTTGCCCAGAAGGACGTTGGCGATCTCGATGACGCGGGCCTTCAGCCTGTCGGCCGGCACCGCCTCATTGACCAGGCCCCACTCGGCGGCTTTCCGGCCGTCGACATTCTCGCCCATCATCGCGTGATACATCGCGTTGCGGAAACCCGTCAGTTCGACGATGATCTTGCTGGCCCCGCCGCCGGGCAGAATGCCCCAGTTGATCTCCGACAGGCCGAACTGCGCGTCCTCCGCCGTCACCGCCAGATCGCAGGCGAACAGGGGACCATATGCGCCGCCGAAGCACCAACCGTTGACCATCGCGATGGTCGGCTTCTCGAACCAGCGCAGCCGTTCCCACCAGCCATAGGCCTCCCGCTGGGCCTGCCGCGCAGCCCACAGGCCCTTTTCCTCATTCTCGCGGAAATATTCCTTCAGGTCCATGCCGGCCGACCAGGCCTCGCCTTCCCCCGTCAGCACGACGACGCCGACATCCTCGCGAAACTCCAGCTCCTCCAGGACGCGCTTCATCTGGCGATTGAGCTTGGGGCTCATGCAATTGCGCTTTTCCGGACGATTGAACGATACCCAGGCGATGCGATTTTCCACGATGCAGGAAACGGTATCTTCTTCTTCGCGATAAGACATGGATAAATCCTCGGTGCAGTTTCTTGATTCTTGCTGTAATGCTATTCTACATAGCTATGTTATTGCTATAGTCAATAGCATTTTTGGAGACCGACGTGACGCGACCTAAACCGCTTGATCCCCTTGCCGCCCTACCGGGCTATGCGCTGCGCCGTGCGGCCAACGCCATGATGGCGGAGCTTGGCGCACGGCTCGACGTGCTGGACCTGCGGATATCCGACGCGTCGGTCCTGATGCTGGCGGAGGGGCCGGGCGATCGCACGTCGAGCGAGATCGGCAAGATATTGGACATCCAGCGGGCGAACATGGTGCCCTTGCTCAATCGCCAGGAGGAAACGGGGCTGATCGAACGGGTGCCGATCAACCTGAAATCTCAGGCGATTCGCCTCACGGCGCAGGGCAGGGAACGCCTGGCCGAGGTCCGGCGGGTCATTGACGCGTTCGAAAAAGACCTCATGGAGCGCATCCCGAAGGAACACCGCCCCCATTTCCTGCCCGCGCTCCAGGCCCTGATCGACTAAGCATCATGCGTAAATCGGGATCAGTTCCCCCCGTTCGCCCTGAGCTTGTCGAAGGGCTCTATTTTCTTGAAGAGAAGTAAGAGGCTTCGACAGGCTCAGCCCGAACGGAGGTGGGGGATTCCGATTTAAGCATCCCGCCCTCGATGCGAAGCCTCAACCAAGGCCAAGCAGCCGTGCGGCATTGTCCTTCATGATGCCGGGCAGCACCTCGTCCCGAAAGCCCGCCTCGCGCGCCGCCGTCATCCAGGCGGTGGGATGGATCAGCGGAAAGTCGCTGCCGAACAGCATCTTGTGGCGCAGCTGGCCATTGGCGTAGCGGACGGTCTGCGGTTGCAGATATTTGGGGCTCCATCCCGACAGGTCGATGAACACATTGTCCTTGTGCAGCGCCATGGACAGGCTTTCGTCCACCCAGGGCCAGCCGGGATGCGCCAGGATGATCTTCATGTCGGGAAAGTCCACGGCGACATCGTCGACCAGCATCGGCTGCGCCCATTTGAGGCGCATGCCCCCGCCGCCGCGCATACCCGTGCCCATGCCCGAATGGCCCGTGTGGAAAATCGCGGGCAGGCCGTGCCCGGCGATCACCTCATAAATGGGATAGCCGACCCGGTCGCGCGGGTCGCAATCCTGCATGACATGGTGGAATTTGAAACCGCGCACGCCATGATTTTCGATCAGGTCGATCGCTTCGCGCGCGCCCATCCTGCCCTTGCGCGGATCGATCGAGGCGAAGGGGATGCAGATGTCGTCGTGGCGCGCAGCGAACTCCGCAATCTCATAATTGGATACGCGCTTGGCCCCCAGCCCGCTTTCGCAGTCGACCGTGAACAGGCAGAAGGCGATCTGCAATTCGCGGTAGATTTCCACGATCTCCGGCATCTTGGGCCGCTCGCGCGGGGCCTTGAAATAGGCGGAGGCGGCGTCGAAGAAGCGGCCCATCACCGGGTCTTCCGGATCATGGCATGAAACCTCCGCATGGACGTGGACGTCTATCGCGCGGATCCGGTCAAGGTCGATGGGCACGCCTTCCTCCTTTCAGATCGGGTAATGGCCAGCTTGCGTTTCGACGGTGATCCAGCGCGTCTCGGTGAAGCTGTCGATCCCCTGCCGCCCGCCAAACTTGCCATAGCCCGATGCGCCCAGGCCGCCGAACGGCATCTGCGCCTCATCATGCACGGTCGGGCCGTTGACGTGGCAGATGCCCGAACGGATGCGGCGCGCAATCTCCAGCCCGCGCGCCGTGTCGCGGGTGAAGACCGCTGCGGACAGGCCATATTCGCTGTCGTTCGCCAGTTGGACGGCGTGGTCGGCGTCGCGGGCGCGGATCATCGCCACGACCGGGCCGAAGCTTTCGTCGCGGTAGATCGCCATCGCGTCGGTCACTCCGTCGACCACCGTCGCCGGCATCAGGACGCTGTCCGCCTTGCCCCCCGACAACAGCCGCGCGCCCTTGGCCACGGCGTCGTCGATCAGCGCGTTGACATGGTTGACGGTCTTCGCGTCGACCACCGCGCCCAGCGGGGTCGTTCCTGCGCGCGGGTCGCCGGTCGCCATGCTCCGCGCCTTGGCCGCGAACTTTTCGGCGAAGGCGTCGGCCACCGCGTCGACGACGATGATCCGCTCGGTCGACATGCAGATCTGGCCCTGGTTCATGAAGGCGCCGAAGGCGGCGGCCTTCACCGCCTCGTCCAGGTCGGCGTCCTCCAGCACGAGCAGCGGCGCCTTGCCCCCCAGTTCGAGCAGGCAGGGTTTGAGATGCTCCGCGGCGCGGCGGGCGATGATGCGGCCGACATGGGTCGATCCGGTGAAGTTGATTCGCTTCACCTGCGGCGCGTCGATCAGCGCGCCCACCACCTCGCCCGCGTCCTCGGGCGCATTGGTCACGATGATGACGACGCCGTCGGGAAATCCCGCTTCGGCGAAGGCTTCGACGATCAGCCTGTGGGTGCGCGGGCATATCTCGCTCGCCTTCAGGATCACGGCGTTGCCGCAGGCGAGCGGCACGGCGATGGCGCGTACGCCCAGGATGATCGGCGCGTTCCACGGCGCGATGCCCAGGATGACGCCGACGGGCTCCTTTATCGCCATGGCCAGGCAGCCCGGCTTGTCCGACGGAATAACCTCACCCGCGATCTGGGTGGTGAGCGCCGCCGCCTCGCGCACCGTGGCGGCGGCGAGTCCCAGGTTGAACAACGCCCAGCCGCGCGTCGCGCCTATTTCGGCCATCATCGCCTCGACAAAATCATCGGCCCGCGCCTCCAACGCGGCGGCCGCCCGCATCAGCACCGCGCGCCGGGCGTTGGGCCCAAGCCTGGCCCAGTCCGGCTGGGCGGCATGAGCGCGCGCCGCGATAGCCGGGATGTCGGACGCCTGCATCGCGGGCGAGGAAGAGGCGATGTCGCCGGTGAGTGGATTGATTCTCGTGAAGTCCATGACAGCCTCTTTACTCCTATCGAATTTTGGTTATACGATATAGCAATAAACGATCCATGGGCCGTGACAAGCCCCTTGTTTCCCAGCGGGAAAGGAAGGGGAAGAACCGGGCCCAGGACATGGGGATGAGTGATGACGATGTTCAGCAGCTTCTCGACTGCGGCGAGCCCGGCGGCGCAGCGCCTCGACATCTGGAACGACTTCCTGCGATCCGCCTTCCCCGGCATCGTGATCGACGGCGCCCGCGACATCATGGGCGACAGCAAGACGTTCGTGCTGGGCGACGTCAGCGTATCGAAAATCCGGTCGCAGCGCGTGACGGTCCGCCGCTGGTCGAGCGAATCCGCGATCACGCCTGAAGGCCGCGCCAAGCTGCACATCCAGACCGCCGGTTTCAGCACCACGACGCAAAGGGGACAAACGACGTCGTTGTCGCCCGGTGAGGCTGCCTGCGTGCTGACCGACGAACCCTATGAACTGGAAATTTCCGACCGCAACGAGATGCTGGTGATCGCGTTTCCCCTCTCGTGCCTGGGCCAGCGCACGATCACGCCCGGTTCGGTGATAGACAAGTCCGCGCCCGTCAACGGCGTGCTCAAAAGCATGGCCTCGTCCCTCTTCCTCCAGCACTGGCCGGTGGACCTCGATCGCGCGGAGGCGGAAGCGCTGGGCGCAAGCATCACCCAGCTCGCCTCCGTCCTGGCCGCCGCCGCGCCCACCCCGGTCGAGCAGGACCATTCTGACCTGCGCCGCCAGATCTTCGCCTTCATCGACGGCAATATTTCAGACAGCGCGATGCGCACCGGCAGGATCGCCGACTCGCTCGGCGTCCAGGCCCGCGATGTGCAGGCCGTGTTCGCCGAACTGGCGACGACGCCGACCACCTACATCATCGACCGGCGGCTCTCGCTCGCCGCGCAGCGACTCGCCAGTTCCTCGTCCGCGCAACCGGGTCTGACCGACCTCGCCTGCGACCTGGGATTTTCGGACGCGGCGCATTTCTGCCGCCGGTTCAAATCCCGTTTCGGCGTCTCTCCCGGCGCCTACGCCCGCCAGCGCGAATGGCATTGATTCCAGCGCTTCAGGGGGAAGCGCAATCATTCAAAACCATCCCTCCACACGTTCAATACCGGCCAGCACCCTGGCTTTATAATCGACCAAGACAATCAACCGCAATTGATCCAAATCGGGGAGGATCCTATGAAATCTGCCATTCACGGCGCCATCAGCCTTTTCGCCCTCGGCCTCAGCATGGCCGCGCACGCCCAGGCCCCTGCCGCCGCTGACCAGAGCGAGCCGGCTGCGCAAGAGCAAGGCGGCATCGAGGAAATCGTCGTCACCGCCCAGAAGCGCTCGGAAAGCGCGCAGAAGGTGCCGATCGCCATTTCCGCCTTCTCCGCCGACGCGATCGCCGAACGCGCCGTCGGCAATATCTCGCAGCTTTCGGGCCTGGCGCCCAACGTCAATCTGGACGCGGGCACGCCCTTCTCCGGCTCGACCGCCGTCCTTTCCGCCTTCATCCGCGGCATCGGGTCGGACGACTTCGCCTTCAACATCGACCCGGGCGTGGGCATCTATGTCGATGGCGTCTATCTGGCCCGCGCGGTCGGCGCGAACCAGGACCTTCTCGACGTCGAGCGCGTCGAAATATTGAAGGGCCCGCAGGGCACGCTGTTCGGCCGCAACACCATCGGCGGCGCGATTTCCGTCGTGACGCGCGATCCGGGCAAGGAATTTTCCTTCCGTGGCGACGTGGCGACCGGCAGCTACAATCTGTTCCAGGCGCGCGGCACGGCCAACCTGCCCTTGACCGACGATCTGGCCGCCTCCGTCACCTTCGGCATCAAGAGCCGCGACGGCTATGTCCGCCGCATTCCCTTCCCCAGCCCGCTGGCCAACAACAGCTCCAGCTATACCGCCTTCCCCTCCTCCGGCTTCGGCTCGTCCAACCGGGAGGGTGGCGAAAAGAACTGGAACATGCGTGGCAAGCTGCGCTGGGAGGGTTCGTCGGTCAAACTGACGCTGTCGGGCGATTATACGCATGAAAATTCCAGCGGTCTCGCCAACACGCTGCTCGCCACCGTGCCGAACGTGCCGGGGCCCTTCGCCGGGACAAGCCATCTGCCCGGCACCGGCTTTGACCCGACGAGCACGACGGGCTTCCTGTTCGCGGGCCTCTATAATTTCTGCATCGGCGCCACCTCGGCGGAGATCGCGGCGCGCAACGCGCAGGCCATGTGCGGCCTTCGCGGCACGCAGTTCAACACCACCCTGCGCCAACCGCCGCTGGCCAGCGTCAATGTCGACGGCAATCCGAACAACGACCTGCTGCCCTATGACAATCGTTTCCTGACCGGGGACAAGGACAAGACCTACGCCAGCGGCAACAGCTTCTCGCGCATGTCGACCTGGGGCGTGGGCGGCACGCTGGACTGGTCGCTCACCCCCGACATCACGCTGAAGTCGATCACCGCCTATCGCCAGCTCAACTGGAAATCGGGCATGGACGCGGACGGCACGCCGCTCAACTTCCTCCAGCTCAGCTTCGAAATGAACCAGTGGCAGTTCAGCCAGGAACTGCAACTCTTGGGCTCCGCGCTGGACGACAAGCTCAAATTCGTGCTCGGCGCCTATTATTTCAAGGAAAAGGGCGATCTGCACGACTATGTGACCTTCGCGGAAGGCCTGTTGCAGGTTGACGGTCCCAATCAGCTTGAAACGCAGAACTACGCCTTTTTCGGCCAGATCGACTATCGCCCGATCGACCTGATCGGCTTCACCGTGGGCGGCCGCTACACCCATGAGTCCAAGGATTTCGAGGGCGGCCAGCAGGATCTGAACGGCTTCAACTACAAGCTGTTCGGGTGCAGTGACGACCAGGGCAACATCACCCCGAACGGCCCCTTCCCCCTCGCGCCGGTCACCTGCCAGCAGGGTCTGAGCTATCCTGACCCCACCAACCCGCTGCGCGTCTACGCGCCCGGTGTGAACAAGCAGGTGTTCAACAATTTCTCGCCCAAGCTGGGCGTTCAGTTGCACCCGGCCGAACGGACGATGATCTATGCGAGCTGGAGCAAAGGCTACAAGACGGGTGGCTGGACCACGCGCCTTACCAACCCGCAGCTGACCGCGCAGCCCTTCGCCGAGGAAAAGGCGACGACCTGGGAAGTCGGCCTGAAATCGACTTTCCTCAACAACCGCCTGCAATTCAACCTGGCCGCCTTCACCACCGATTATAAGGGCATCCAGCTCAACTTCCAGCAGGGCACGTCTCCCACCATCCGCAACGCCGGCGATGCGCGCATCAAGGGCGTCGAGATGGAACTGGTCGCCGCACCCACGCGGGGGCTGACGCTCACCGGCTCGGTCGGTTATATCGACGCCCATTACACGTCGGTCCTGCCGGGCGTGCTGGCCGTCAGCGGTCCCAACCCGCTTCAGGCAGGCACCTTCGCCGGCGCCAGCCTGCCCAAGACGCCGACGTGGAAGACCAACTTCTCGCCGCGCTATGAAGCCATGCTCGGCAATGGCGGCTCGGTCGTGTTCCTGGCCGACTGGACCCACACCAGCCGCGTCTGGAACAATGCCCAGCGCACGTTCCTGCTCCAGCGCGAACCGACCGACGTGGTCAACGCCAGCGTCGCCTATCACGCGCCGGATGAGAAATGGACGCTCACCGTGGGCGGCACGAACCTGCTGAACGATCGCTATCTGACGACCGGCAACGCCAATATCGCCGCCGGCACGATCTACGGCACCTACAACCGCCCGACGGAATGGTACGCCCGTCTTGGCGTGAAGTTCTGACCATGCCCTACGATATCCGTGCGGCAGTCACCCGCGATGGCGGTCGGACCGGCATCGAGACGTTGACCATCGACGATCCGAAGCCCGGCGAAGTCCTGGTCGAAATCGTCGCGACGGGGATTTGCCACACGGATATCGTCATGCGCGACGGCCTGCTGCCCGTGCCCAAGCCGGTAGTGCTTGGGCACGAGGGGGCGGGCCGGGTCGTCGCGGTTGGCGAAGGCGTCGAAAGCCTGAAGGCGGGCGATCCCGTCGTCCTGAGCTTCGCGAGTTGCGGCCGGTGCCGCAGCTGCGACGACCATCAGCCCGCTTATTGCCACCAGTTCGTCCCCAGCAATTTCCTGGCGACGCGGTCCGACGGGACGACGGCGCTCCGCAACGCGGACGGCCCCGTCCACAGCCATGTTTTCGGCCAGTCCTCCTTCGCCACCCACGCCATCGTGCCCGCGCGCAATTGCGTGCGCGTGCCGGACGACGCGCCGCTCGACCTTCTCGGGCCGCTGGGCTGCGGCTTCCTGACCGGCACGGGCGCGGTGTGGAACGCGCTCGCCGTGCGGGAAGGCGACAGCATCGCCATATTGGGCGTCGGCGCGGTGGGTCTGGCCGCGATCATGGCCGCGCGGATCAGCGGCGCGGGGCGCATCATCGCGGTCGACCGATCGCCCGATCGCGCCCGCCTCGCCTGCGAATTGGGCGCGAAGGAAGCCTATGTCGCCGACGGGCGCAGTCTGGCCGATCTCGGCATCGCCGACCTCGACCATGTGATCGACACGACCGGGAACGCGTCATTGATCGAACAGGCCATCGCCCTCCTCGCCCCGCGCGGGCAGATGGGCCTGGTCGCCGCCTTCGCGCCCGACACGACGATCCGTTTCGACGGCGCGCATCTCATGAGCGCCGGGCGCGTGGTGCGCGGCATCGTGGAGGGTTCATCCGATCCGCATGAGATTATCCCCAAGATGATCGCGCACTGGCGCGCAGGCCAATTTCCTATCGAAAAGCTTGTCGAATTTTTTCCCTTTGACCGGATCGAAGATGCGATCGCGGCGGCGGAAAGCGGGCAAGCGATCAAACCCGTTCTAAGGATGCAGTGAACATGGATGAATTTCGCCTTCTGATCGACGGCGCGCTCGTCGCCGGGACCGCCGAGCTTCCCGTGGTGAACCCAGCGACCGGCGAGGCTTTCGCCTGCGCGCCCCGCGCGGACGCCGCGCAGCTGGATCAGGCCGTCGCCGCCGCGCAAAACGCATTCCCCGCCTGGGCCGCGCTCGGTTGGGACGACCGGCGCGGGTTGCTGAATGCTCTGGCCGACGCCATGGATGCGCGGTTCCAGGACTTCGCCCGCCTGCTCACGCTGGAACAGGGCAAGCCGCTGGACCAGGCCTGTTTCGAGGTGGGCGGTTCCATCGCGGCGCTGCGTTATTTCGCGGGTCTGGAACTGCATGATCGGGTGCTGCGCGACACGGCGGAGGAGCGGATCGTCGAGTTCCGCACGCCGCTGGGTCTCGTCGCGGCGATCACGCCGTGGAATTTCCCGTTGATGCTGCTGATGCTGAAGGTCGCGCCTGCTCTGGTCGCGGGCAATGTGGTGATCGCCAAGCCCGCCCCCACGACGCCGCTCACTACCCTGCTGCTGGGCGAGGTCGCCGCCCCGATCCTGCCCGCTGGCGTGTTGCAAACGATCGTGGACGCCAACGACCTTGGCCATTTGCTGACGGCCCATCCGGGCGTCGCGCATGTCAGCTTCACCGGATCGACCGCGACGGGCAAGAAGGTGTTGGCGAGCACGGCGGACGGCCTGAAACGCTCGACGCTGGAACTGGGCGGCAATGACGCGGCGCTGGTGCTGGACGACGCCGATGTGGATGCGGTCGCGCCCGCCATCTTCCGCGCCGCCACACTCAATGCGGGCCAGATCTGCCTGGCCGCCAAGCGCATCTACGCCCCCGCCGCCCTGTATGACCGGCTATGCGACGCCCTGGCGAAACTGGCCGGCGAGGCGGTGGTCGGCGACGGCCTGGAGCAAGGAACCCAGATCGGCCCGATCCAGAACCGCCTCCAGTTCGAAAAGCTCCTGGGCTATCTGGCGGAAGCGCAGAAATCCGGCCGCGTCATGGCGGGCGGCAAGCGATTGGACCGCGACGGCTTTTTCGTGCCCCCAACGGTGGTGCGCGACATTCCCGACGACTCCTCCCTCGTCAGCGAAGAACAGTTCGGCCCGATCATTCCCGTCCTGCCCTATGACAGTCTGGACGACGCCATCGCCCGGATCAACGCGAGCGACTATGGCCTGGGCGGCACCATATGGACATCCGACGCCGCGCGCGGCGAAGCGGTCGCCCGGCGCATCGAAAGCGGCACCATATGGGTGAACCGCCATCTCGACCTGCCCTTCGACGTGCCCTTCGGCGGGGCCAAGCAATCGGGCATCGGCCGGCAGCAGGGGATAGAGGGGCTGGAGGAATTCACCCAGGCCCGTGTCGTGAACGTCAATCTGGGGGTCTTGTAGACTCTCGCTTCTCGCCCGAAGCTAGAGTCTTTCTGACTTAGATTGAGGCATATCCGGCTCCCCGGATGTAGTTTGCGCATTCGGCTGGGGAGAAGTGATCGAGCAACTTTCCGATGCGTCGCCATGTGGCTTCGACGGTTCGTTCATTGGCTTTTCGCAGGA
>DASVOF010000051.1:0-11986 GCA_036383495.1 Sphingobium sp.
CTGTGGGAGGCGGCGGCGACGGCGGGGATGCCGCCCTTCGACCCGCCGGAAATATTGGAAAGCGACCTGTCGGGGCTGCTGCTCGACTGCGCGCTGTGGGGGGTGAGCGATCCGCAGAGCCTGCGGTGGCTCGATCCCCCGCCCGCCGCCGCCGTGGCCGAGGCCCGGAAGCGGCTGACGAGCCTGGAGGCGCTGGACGGGGACGGGCGGATTACAGCGCATGGGAAGGCGCTGGCCAGCCTCCCGCTGGAACCGCGCATCGGCCATATGCTGGTTCGCGCGGCTCAGATGGGGTTGGCCGACGCAGCCGCCGAGGTGGCGGTGCTGCTGGGCGAGCGCGGGATAGGCGGGCAGGATGTCGACCTGTCGCAGCGGCGCTTGCGCTGGCGGCGCGAGAGCGGGAAGCGCGCGGACGCGGCGCGTGGACTGGCGAAGAGGTGGGCGCGAATTGCTCCCCTCGGGTCTGCTACACGCCCTCCCCTAACCCCTCCTGCCAGCACTCATGAGACGGGCCTCTGCCTCGCGCTCGCCTTTCCCGACAGGGTGGCGAAGCGGCGGTCCGCCGACGGCGCGGAATGGGCCAGCGTGGGGGGACGCGGCTTTCGGCTCGATCCGCTGAGCCCCTTGGCGCGCGAGGAATGGCTGGCCGTGGGCGCAGTGCAGGGCAATGCGGCGGGGGCGCGCATCCTGTCCGCCGCGCCGATCGGCGAGGGCGAGGTGCTGGCGTTGTTCGGCGACCGCATATCCGAACATCGCACCGTCCGCTTCAATCCCGACAATGGCGGGATAGAGGCGCTGCGCCAGCGCAGGCTGGGGGCGCTGCGCCTGTCGTCAGGCTCCAATGACCGGCCCGATCCGGCGGCGGTGGCGGACGCGCTGATGGCGGGCGTGCGGCAAGGGGGGCTTGGGCTGCTGCCTTGGTCGGAAGCCGCGCAATCGCTGCGCATGCGCGCGGTTTTCGCGGGAGTCGAGGCGCTGTCGGACGCCGCGTTGACGGCCACGCTGGACGAATGGCTGCCGCCCCTGCTGGCGGGCAAGCGGCGGCTGTCGGACATTGATCGCTCGCAGCTGTCGGGCGTTCTGGAAGGATTGATCGGCTGGGACGGCAAGCAGCAGCTCGACCGCCTCGCCCCGCCCGATTTCCGATCGCCTGCGGGGAGCAGCCACGCGATCGACTATGCGGCGGAGGGCGGGCCGCGCGTCGAATTGCGGGTGCAGGCGCTTTTCGGCCTGGGCGAGCATCCGGTGGTGGGGAGCCAGCGCATACCGCTCGTCCTGTCGCTCACTTCGCCGGCGGGGCGGCCGATCCAGACGACGCGGGACTTACCTGGCTTCTGGGCGGGCAGTTGGAGCGCGGTCGCGAAGGAGATGCGCGGGCGCTATCCCCGCCACCCATGGCCCGACGATCCGGCAGGCGCCGCCGCAACGCTGCGCACGAAGCGGGCCGACGCCCGCGGCAAGCCTTGACTCCCGCCCATCCGCTGGTGCAACGCAGCCTCGACTTTCCGCAGGAGTTGACGTCCCGATGGCCGCGCGCATCTACCAGATCCAGAAGAACGCCCTGCAATCCGGCAAGGCGCTGACCCGTAAATGGATGCTGGAATTCGCGCCCGCCGAAGCGCGCAAGGCCGATCCGCTGACCGGATGGTCGGGATCGGGCGACACGCAGAGCCAGGTGAAGCTGAGCTTTGCTTCGCAAGAGGCCGCGCGCGCCTATGCCGACAAGCAGGGCATCGCCTACACCGTCATCCCCTCCCCGCCCAAGTCGCTGAAGATCCAGGCCTACGCCGACAATTTCCGCTAAAACGGGTTTCGCGCGGCACAATCGGGCGCGATGATGCCCGATTGCCGCCTTATTCCCTTGCCAAGAGGCGGGGCTTGGGGGCAAAAGCCGCCCTTTGACGGGAAAGCCTGAAAGAGAAAATGACGGATCGCCAGCAGATTTTCGACAGCGTCGCGGCGCAGATCGGCCCTTTCAACAAAAAGGGCGTGGAACTGAGCGATGCGACCACCTTCGCGGGCGACCTGGAATGGGACAGCCTGACCGTGATGGACTTCGTCGCGGCGATCGAGGACGAATTCGACATCATCATCACCATGAACATGCAGGCCGAGATCGAAACCATCGGCCAGCTTGTCGACGCCGTGGCGAAGTTGAAGGCCGCCTGATCTAAATATTTGCCGTTCGTCCTGAGTAGCCATTGAGCTTGTCGAAATGGCGTATCGAAGGACCGGAACTGAGCGCGAGTGCTTCGATACGGGCCTTCGACTTCGCTCAGTCCCTACTCAGCACGAACGGGTTGGGGACAAGAGATGACCGACGCCGCTGAAACCGCCACCGACGCCCACACGCCCGCCGAAGTGGCCGGCGCGCGCGACCTGTTTTCCAAGTTCGATCCCCTGATCGCGGAGCGCGAGGCGCTGCTGGCGACGGGCGTGCGCGATCCCTTCGCGATCGTGATGGACGAGGTGAAGTCCCCGACCCTGGCGGTCATCAAGGGCCGGGAAACGATCCTGCTGGGCACCTATAATTATATGGGCATGACCTTCGACCCGGACGTGGTTGCGGCGGGCAAGAAGGCGCTGGACGATTTCGGCGCTGGCACCACCGGCAGCCGCGTCCTGAACGGCACCTATCAGGGGCATCAGGAAGTCGAGGACGCGCTCAAGGAATTTTACGGCACGAGCGGCGCGATGGTCTTTTCGACCGGCTATCAAGCGAACCTCGGCATGATCTCCACGCTGGCCGGCAAGGGCGACTATGTCGTGCTGGACGCCGATAGCCATGCTTCCATCTATGACGGCTGCTTCCTGGGCGATGCGGAAATCGTCCGCTTCCGCCACAACAGCGTCGAGGATCTGGACAAGCGCCTGGGCCGCCTGCCCGCCGATGCGCAGAAGCTGGTCGTGCTGGAAGGCGTCTATTCGATGCTGGGCGATATCGCCCCCCTGCCCGACATGGTCGCGGCGGTGCGCAAGCATCCCAACTGCATGATCCTGGTCGACGAAGCGCACGGCATGGGCTTTTTCGGGCCCAATGGCCGCGGCGTCTATGAAGAGCAGGGCGTCGAGAAGGACGTGGACTTCGTCGTCGGCACCTTTTCCAAATCGGTGGGCACGGTCGGCGGCTTCTGCGTGTCCAACCATCCCAAGTTCGAGGTGCTGCGCCTCGTCTGCCGCCCCTATGTCTTCACCGCGTCGCTGCCGCCTAGCGTCGTCGCCACGGCTGCGGCGTCGATCCGCAAGCTGACCCATGCGGGTGAAAAGCGCGCCCATCTGTGGAAGAACAGCCAGCGCCTGCACAAGGGGTTGACCGACCTGGGCTTCAAGCTGGGAACGGAAACGCCGCAGTCCGCGATCATCGCCGTCATCCTGACCGACCAGATGCAGGCCGTGTCCATGTGGCAGGCGCTGCTGGAGCTGGGGCTTTACGTCAACATGGCTCGCCCGCCCGCCACCCCGGCCGGCACCTTCCTGCTCCGTTGCTCGCTGTGCGCGGAGCATAGCGACGAACAGGTGGAACAGATCATCGGCATGTTCGCGGCGGCCGGCCAGGCGACTGGCGCAATCGGCTGATCGCCCCCGCACCTCTCCGTCGCCACGAGTCGAGCTGTCGCCGGGACGAAATGTCGCGATGAAGGGGAACAGTTTCATCCTTGATGTTCCACCGGCAATGCTGTTCGACTAGTGTAACAGTCGATGCCGGACAGCTATTACATGGAAGAGCAGGAGTCTGGATGGCGCGCCGCGGCGCGGCGCTTCTTCCCGTTGATCCTTGTCATATTGCTGGTCGGCACCCTCGGCGCATTGCTTTTCAGCGCCCGCAATGCGTCCAGCGACCATGAGCGGGCGCTAAGAGAACAGCGCCGCAGTTTCCAGATCATCGCCCTCGCCCGCGCCTTCGAAGCGAAGACCGCGCGCGCCGAGGTCACGCTGGCCCGCTATGTCATCAGCCTGGACCCTAATGTCGGCCGCCTTTTCCAGGACCAGTGGCGCACCGCGTCCAGCCAGCTCAAGCAGCTCACCTTCGCCACCCGGCAGTCGGGATGGCAGCGCGACAATGTGCGGGAACTGCAAGCCGCCTTCAAACAGCGCGGCAGGACGCTGAACGAAATCGGCCTGCGCACCACCTATGACCAGAAGATGGCCGCGCTCGCCCAATTCCATCAGGCGGGAAAATCGGAGGATCTGAAGCATATCACCACCCTGCTCGACCGGGTGATCCGGGCGGAAGACATGCGGCTGCAGGAACGCAGCATGGCCGTGACGCTGGCGGGGGATCGCACCGCTCTGGTCGACAAAACGTCCCGGCTGTTCGGCCTGGTGCTGCTGGTCTGCGTCCTGTTCGCCTTATGGGTGGCGAACGTCGCCTATAGCGAACGGCGCAACGCCCGGCGGCTGGCTGAAATGGAGACTGAACGCGCCGACCGGCTGGAGGCCGCCGTCGCCGCGCGCACGGTGGAGCTTTCCAGCGCCTATGAGCAGTTGAAGAAGGAGACGTCGGAACGCGCGGCGGCCGAGGAAAATCTGCGGCAGATGCAGAAGATGGACGCGGTGGGGCAGCTGACCGGCGGCATCGCCCATGACTTCAACAATATGCTGGCCGTGGTGGTCGGGGGACTGGAACTGGCCAAGCGGAAACTGCGCCTGAAGCCGCAGGAATCCGCTCGCCATCTGGACAATGCGATGGAGGGCGCCACCCGCGCCGCCGCGCTGACGCGCCGCCTGCTGGCCTTCGCCCGGTCCGAACCGCTGCTGCCGAGCGCGGTCAACGCCGAGAAGCTGGTGACGGGCATGGCGGAACTGATCGACCGGTCCATCGGCGACCAGATCACCGTTTCGATCGAGAATGAGGCGAATGGCTGGCATATCTTCGTCGACCAGCATCAGATGGAAAACGCCATATTGAACCTGTGCGTCAATGCGCGGGACGCCATGAACGGACGTGGGCGGCTGGTGATCGATACCCGTCAGGTCCGTCTGTCGGAGCATGAAGTCGGGGAATGCGCGGAAGGCGATTATGTCGCGCTCAGCGTGACCGATGACGGTTGCGGCATGACGCCCGACATACTCGCCCGCGTGTTCGAGCCATTCTTCACCACCAAGCCCGTGGGCAAGGGCACGGGCCTGGGGCTCAGCCAGATCTTCGGCTTCGTACGCCAAAGCCAGGGCGAGATCCGCATCGAGTCGGAGCCCGGCAAGGGCACCAGCGTCCACATCTACCTGCCCCGCCATACCGCCGGCGAAGGCGCGGCGACGGACATGGTCCTGCCCGAAAACGAACCGGTGCTGCACCCGCCCACGCGCATCCTGGTGGTGGAAGACGATCCGCGCGTTCTCAACCAGACGATGGCCGCTCTGGCGGAACTGGGCCACCTGCCCGTCGCGTGCGACCATCCGTCGAAGGCGGCGAAGCTGCTGACGAACCATCGCGACATCGGCCTCATCATGAGCGACGTCCTGATGCCGGAAATGACCGGACCTGAAATGATCCGCACCCTGCCTGCGGCCTACAGCCATGTGCCGGTGCTGTTCGTGACGGGCTATGCAGGGGACGTCGCCGAAAGCGCCGACTTTGCCGGCCATGAAGTGCTGCGCAAACCCTATACGCTGGTCAGCCTGTCCCACGCGCTTTCGACCGCGCTCAACGGATCGCACCACCCCGGAACAGCCGCGGCAGCAGAGTGAGCGCGCCGATCAACGGCCAGCGCCGCTGCCAGGGCTTGATCTCTATGCTGGTTCCAGCGTGGCGATTGATCTTCCACGCCAGATAGTCGATCCCGCCCGCATAGGTGAAGCTGGCCTTGATAAGGCGCAGGATGGACAGATATTTGCCGCGCCTTTGCAACTGGCGCCAGCGCGCTGCGGCCTGATCCGGCGGCGGGGACGCGGGAAGCCCCTGCGCCAGGGCGGCCTCACCCCAGCGGCGATAGCGATCGGGGTCCGCATCGACGATAGAGAGCGAGCGCCCCTTCTTCTCCGCCCGCAGTTCCGCATTGTAGGTCAGGGCGAAACCGGTTTTCCACAGCGCCAGCACATCGCCATCCCCTTCCTGCATTGGACGGGCAAGCGAGAGCAGCGTCGGCGCGGCGTTCGCAACCGCGCTGATAGCGCGTTGGCGGGCGAGATCGTCGGCGGCCCAGAGCAGGCGCGCGGGCTGGGCGAAGCGCGCCCATACCGACACATTGTCGGCCGACGGACTGCACAATCGCGCGAAATCAGCTTCGGACAGCACCGCATATTTGGCGATCAGGCCATTATGTTCGAACGGAAAGACATTGGGCGGGATCAACCGGTTGGCGGTCGCCAGCCACGCCTTGCCATAGGCGGCGCGATAATCCGACACGATCAGGTAGAAATCGAGCATCAGCCCGTCGAGATTCTCCTCCCGCAGGCAGGAGCCGTAGAACAGCACCGCGCGCGAGGCATGCGGGTATCGGGCGGCCAATGCGCCCGCCATGGCCGCAGCGCGCGGATCGGCGGGGGCGGCGAGTTCGGCGGCGACGAGGGAAAGGAGGTTCGGCATCAATCTCGATATCTTGTGCTTCTACGAAAGCAGGAGCCTAGAGTTGAGCAGTGCGCCATCGCACCCTGGACTCCTGCTTTCGCAGGAGCACGGCGGTCTTTCAATCCCGCCGTCTGAATAGCAATGACAGATTGTTGGCGGGCATGTCGACAAGCCGGTCGAAGCGCAGCCCTTCGGCATCGGCGGCGGCGATGACATCCTCCACCCGGCGCAGGCCCCATTGCGGGTCACGCGCCTTAAGCGAAGCATCGAAGGCGAGATTGCTCGGCGCGGTTTCTACCCCGTCCCGCAAATAGGGGCCGTAGAGGTAGAGCAATCCGCCAGGCGGCAGGCAGCCCCCTGCCCCGCGCAGCAGTCCGAGCGTCGCTGCCCAAGGGCTGATATGCGCCATATTGATGCAGAGGACAGCGTCGGCGCGCCCGATCGGCCAGGGCGCGGCGGCATCGAGCCGGATCGGCGGGCGGAGATTGGCGAGGCCCGCGTCCGCCCGCCACGCCGTGATGGAACCCAGCGCCGCCGGGTCGGGATCGCTGGGTTGCCAGTCAAGATCGGGAAAGGCGGCGGCGAAATGGACCGCATGTTCGCCGCTGCCGCTCGCCACCTCCAGCACGAGGCCGGAGGGCGGCAGTTCCTCGCGCAATATCGCGGCTATGGCGTCGCGGTTACGCGCCGTCGCGGGGGCCTGCAGCTTCGCGGCGGGGCCGGAACCCGGTTCCCAGGGCTCCGGCCTGTCCGTCATTCGGCGGCCTGCGCCAGCGTGGTTTCCGTCCAGGTGAGGACCGGTTTGCGCGCGGCCAGCGTCTCGTCCAGGCGGCGGCGCGGAGCGAAATAGGGCGCGCCTTTCAGCGCCTCGTCGCCCGCCTTGGCGCGTTCGGCGAGGCTGCGCAGCGCCATGATGAACTGGTCGAGCGCGGCCTTGCTTTCCGTCTCGGTCGGTTCGACCAGCATCGCGCCATGGACGACCAGCGGGAAATACATGGTCATCGGGTGGAAGCCTTCATCGATCAGCCCCTTGGCGATGTCGAGCGTGGTGAAGCCTTCGGCGAGGCCCTTGTCGCTGAACAGCGCCTCATGCATGCAGGGGCCGCTGTGGCCGAAGGGCGCGTCCAGCACATCGTCCAGGCTGCGCAGGATATAGTTGGCGTTCAGCACCGCGTCGCTCGCTACCTGACGCAGGCCGTCCGCACCGTGGCTCAAGATATAGGTCAGCGCGCGGGTGAACATGCCCATCTGGCCGTGGAAGGCGACCATGCGGCCGAAGGTGCGGCCATGATGCTCCTCGACCGACTCCTCCTCGACCAGCACGAACCTGTCGCCCTGCTTTTCCACGAAGGGCAGCGGCGCGAACGGGGTAAGTGCTTCAGACAGCACCACCGGGCCGGAGCCGGGGCCGCCGCCGCCATGGGGCGTCGAGAAAGTCTTGTGCAGGTTGATGTGCATCGCGTCGACGCCAAGGTCGCCGGGGCGGACGCGGCCAACGATGGCGTTGAAGTTCGCACCGTCACAATAGACGAAGGCCCCAGCGGCGTGGACCGCGTCGGAGATCGTCTTCATGTCGCGCTCGAACAGGCCGCAGGTGTTGGGGTTGGTGATCATCACCGCCGCGACGTCGGGGCCGAGACGGGCCTTCAACGCTTGCAGGTCGACCCGGCCATCCGGGGTCGCCGGAATATCCTCGACCTTGTAGCCGCAGAAGGCGGCGGTGGCGGGATTGGTGCCGTGGGCGCTTTCGGGGACGAGGATAACGCTGCGCGCGTCGCCCCGCGCTTCGAGCGCCGCGCGGATCGCCAGCAGGCCGCACAGTTCGCCGTGCGCGCCCGCCTTGGGGCTCATCGCGACGGAGTGCATGCCGGTCAGCCTGATGAGCCATTCGGCGAGTTCGTGGATGACGGCGAGCGCGCCCTGCACCGTCGACTGCGGCGCGAGCGGGTGAATATCCGCGAAGCCGGGCATCCGCGCGACCTTTTCATTGAGGCGCGGATTGTGCTTCATCGTGCAGGAACCGAGGGGGAACAGGCCAAGGTCGATGGCGTAATTCTGGCGGCTGAGGCGGGTGTAGTGGCGCACCGTTTCCTGCTCCGACAGGCCCGGCAGGCCGATGCTGTCGGTGCGGGCGAGGTTGCCGAGGCGGCTGGCGACCTTGGGCGCTTCCGCGAAGTCGACGCCGGTGGTGCCGGTCGAGCCGATCTCGAAGATCAGCGCCTCTTCCAGCATCAGCGCGCGGTTGCCGGTGGCGGTGGCGGGGGCTGTGTCGGCTTCCGCGACGGCTTGCGGCGCGGTGGGGCGGCCTTCCTTGAGCATGGTCATTATGCGTTCCCTTCCGCCAGAGCGTCGTGTTCCTGCGAAGGCAGGAACCCAGTTCGGAGGTTGCGGGATGCGAGGGGGCAGGACTGGGCTCCTGCCTTCGCAGGAGCACGGAAGTGGGTGAGGCTCATGCCAGTTCCTCCTCAAGCGCGTTGGCGAGGGCTTCGATATCCTCCGCCGTCACCGTTTCGGTCACCGCGACGACCAGGCCGTGGCCGATCTGCGGCGCGTCCGGGAACAGGCGGCCGAGCGACACGCCGGCCAGTACGCCTTTGTCGGCCAGGTTGCGGACGACGTCGCGCGCGTCCTTTGAGAGCAGCAGCGTGAATTCGTTGAAGAAGCTGTCATTGAGCAGCTTCACGCCCGGCACCTTCGCCAGACGGTCGGCCGCCTGCACCGCAAGCGCGTGGTTGAGCCCGGCCAGTTCCCGCAGCCCCTTCTCACCCAGCAGCGTCATGTGGATGCTAAACGCCAGCGCGCAGAGGCCGGAGTTGGTGCAGATGTTGGACGTCGCCTTTTCGCGACGGATGTGCTGCTCGCGGGTCGAAAGGGTCAGCACGAAGCCGCGCTTGCCCGCCGCATCCACCGTCTCGCCACAGAGGCGGCCCGGCATCTGGCGGACATATTTCTGCTTGGCCGCGAACAGACCGAGATAGGGGCCGCCAAATTGCAGGCCGACGCCGATCGACTGGCCTTCGCCGACGACGATGTCCGCGCCCATAGCCCCAGGCGCCTTGATCGCTCCAAGCGCGACCGGCTCGGTGACGACTGCGACCAGCAGCGCTCCGGCGGCGTGGGCGGCGTCGGCAAGCGGGGTGAGATCAGCGATGCGGCCCAGAATGTCGGGATATTGAACGACGACGCAGCTCACATCCTTGTCGATCCCGGCGATCAACGCGTCGATATCGGTCGCGGCATCGAGCGTCGGAGCCTCATGCACCAACGCGTCGCCGGTGAACTTCGCCATGGTCTTGGCGACCGAGACATAATGCGGGTGCAGGCCCGAGGAGAGGATCGCCTTGCCGCGCTTGGTGATGCGGCGGGCCATGCCGATCGCTTCCCAGCAGGCGGTCGAGCCGTCATACATCGACGCATTGGCGACATCGCAGCCGAGTAGGCGCGCGACCTGCGTCTGAAATTCGAACAGCACCTGCAACGTGCCCTGCGCGATTTCCGGCTGATAGGGCGTGTAGGCGGTCAGGAACTCGCCGCGCTGGATCAGGTGATCGACGCTGGCGGGGACATGATGCTTGTACGCGCCCGCGCCGAGGAAGAAGGGCGCTTCCCCCGCCGACAGATTTTTCCGCGCGAGCGCCGCCATGTGGCGTTCGACCGCCAGTTCGCTGGCATGATCGGGCAGGCCCGCGATCTTGTCGGACAGGCGCGCCTCAGCAGGCACGTCGGCGAACAGGTCGTCGACCGATGACGCGCCGATGACGGACAGCATATCCTGCCGGTCGGTGTCGGTAAGGGGTAGGTAGCGCATGATATTTCCCCGGTGCGTCATTCCCGCGTAGGCGGGAACCCATCTCCCGACCTCGCGCCAAGCCCGACGCTGGGGAGATGGGTCCCCGCCTTCGCGGGGATGACGATGTTGCTTACAGCGCCGCCACGAACTTCTTGTAGGCGGCTTCGTTCATCAGGCCTTCAAGCTCGCTGGAGTCGAGGATGCGCAGCTTGAAGAACCAGCCATCCTCTTCGGCATCGCTGTTGACCAGCGCGGGTTCGTCCTCCAGCGCACCGTTGGTCTCGACGACTTCGCCGGAGATCGGCGCGTAAACGTCCGAAGCGGCCTTGACCGACTCCACCACGGCGGCGTCGTCGCCCTTCTCGAAGACCGCGCCTTCGGCCGGCAGTTCGACGAACACGATGTCGCCCAACTGCTCCTGCGCATAGTCGGTGATGCCGACGGTGGCGATTTCGCCCTCGACGTCGATCCATTCATGTTCGTCGGTGAAATAACGGCTCATGGATATACTCCCCTCGGAAAGAATAAGGATTCAGGCCTTGCGGCGGTAACGGTGCGGCACGAACGGCATCGGCGCGACGGTGGCGGCGATGCGTTTCCCGCGCACTTCGATCTCAAGCGCGGCGCCAATGGCGGCGTGGGGCAGGCTGACCCAACCCATCGCGATCGGCGCGCCCACGGTCGGCGCGAAGCCCCCGGAGGTGACTTCGCCCACCAGCACATCGCCGGCGTAGATTTGGGCGCCTTCCCGAGCGGGCAGGCGGCCTTCGATCGTGAGGCCGACACGCCTGGAGCCCGGCCCCTCGGCCAGTTCCTGCATCACGCGGGCATGGCCGATGAACCCGCCCTCCTCGCGGCGGCGCTTCTGGATCGCGAAGCCCAGATCTGCGCCAATAGTGCTGACGGCGGGCGTCAGGTCATGACCATAAAGCGGCAGGCCAGCTTCCAGACGCAGCGAGTCGCGCGCGCCAAGGCCGATCGGCTTCACCTGCGGCAGTTCGCATAATGCATCGGCGAGCAGCGTCACGTCTTGCGCGGGCACGCTGATCTCGAACCCATCCTCGCCGGTATAGCCCGAGCGGCTGATCCACAATTGCACGCCGCACCATGTAAAAAGGCCCGACTGCATGAAGAGCAGATCGGCGGTTTCGGGGATCAGAAGGCTAAGCGCCTCACCCGCTTCCGGGCCTTGCAAGGCGAGCAACGCCTGCTCGTCCATGTGATTCATGACGACTTCGTCGGGCAGATGCTCGATCATCCAGCCCATATCGTCATATTTGGTCGCGCCGTTGACGACCATATAGATATCCGCGCCGTCAAAGGCCCCGCCGCCAAGGCGCGAAACCATAAGATCGTCCAATATGCCGCCCTCTTCGTCGAGCAGCATCGAATAGCGCTGGCGGAATGGCTTCAATCCCTTGATATCGCTCGGCAACAACCGTTCCAGCGCGTCGTCAACGCCCTCTCCCGAAAACAGCAGCTGGCCCATATGGCTGACATCGAACAGGCCCGCATGTTCGCGGGTCCAGCTATGTTCGGCCATGATGCCTTCATATTGGATCGGCATGTGATAGCCGGCGAAACCGACCATGCGCGCGCCCTTCGCGCGGTGCCACGCGTCGAGCGGCAGCTCCAGCAGCGGCAATTCTTCTTCGATGGTGGCGATGTCGTCATTGCCGGACATTGGG
>DASVOF010000052.1:0-5027 GCA_036383495.1 Sphingobium sp.
TCCTGCGAAAAGCCGCCGCCCGAACCGTCCCGGAACTCTGGGATGCTATCCGCGACGCATTGCCCCGCTTCACTCCAGAAGAATGCGCGAATTATTTTACTGCCACTGGATATGAACCAGAGTGATCGGATTCTGCTCTAGGGCATCGTGCGTTAAATCGGGCTCAGTTTTCCTCCGTTCGCCCTGAGCTTGTCGAAGGGCTCCACTCCTCTTCAAGAAAGAATTGGGCTTCGACAGGGCTCTCCTGAGCCTGTCGAAGGGCTCAGCCCGAACGGTGTGAGGTGGTTCCGATTTAATGCGCGATACGCATCGCGCCAACACCGGGGCGTCAGGCGGCGGGGGCGTCCTGGAACTGAAGCGTTGCAAGCCGCGCATAAAGGCCGCGGGCCGTCAGCAGCGTGGCGTGATCGCCCTGCTCGACCACCCGGCCTTCATCGAGCACGATGATGCGGTCGGCGGAGCGAACGGTGGCCAGCCGGTGAGCGATGACGATGGTCGTCCGTCCCTTCATCAGTCGGCCCAGCGCGTCCTGCACCAGACGTTCGGATTCCGCGTCCAGCGCGGACGTCGCCTCGTCCAGCAACAGGATCGGCGCGTTGCGAAGCAGGGCGCGGGCGATCGACAGCCGCTGGCGCTGGCCACCCGACAGGCGCGCGCCTCCTTCGCCCAGATAGGTGTCGAGGCCCTGCGGCAAGGCGCGCAGGAAGCCGTCGGCATTGGCGGCGCGCGCGGCCTCCCAGATATCCTCGTCGCTCGCTTGCCACCGGCCAAAGCGCAGATTGTCACGCGCCGAGGCGGCGAAGATGACGCTTTCCTGCGGCACCACCGCCATCAGGCTCCGCACCGCAGCGGGGTCCGCATCAGGCAGCGCCACGCCGTTGAGGCGGATGGCGCCCGCATGCGGATCATAGAAGCGGAGCGCCAGCTGGATGAGCGTCGACTTGCCCGCCCCGGACGGCCCGACCACCGCAACGGTCTCCCCCGGCGCGATGTCGATCGTTACGCCATGAAGCGCCGCATGGTCGGGCCGGGTGGGATAGTTGAAATGCACCTCGTCAAACTCGATGCGCGCGCCGTGGGCAAGCGCGGGCAGGGCTGCCGGACGCGGAGGCGCCACGATGTCCGGCGTGGCGGTCATCAACTCGTGCAACCGGCTCGCCGCGCCAGCCCCGCGCAGCAGATCGCCCCATGTCTCCGAAAGCGCGCCGAATGCGCCAGCCACTAATCCGCCCGTGAGGACGAAGGCGGCGATGCTGCCGCCCGAAAGCCGGCCGGCGGCGACATCCAGCGCGCCCTGCCACATGACGGCGGTGATCGACCCGAACACCAGCGCGATGACCACTGCGGTCATCAAGGCGCGCAGCAGGATGCGCCGGCGGGCGGTCGCGAAACCTTCCTCCACCGTCAGGTCGAAGCGGGCCGCTTCCCGTTTCTCCTGACCAAAGGCCTGGACGATCTTCATCGCGCCCAGGACTTCGGTCGTGACGCTGCCGACCGCCGCGAGCCGATCCTGACTGTCGCGCGACAATTTCCGCACACGCCGGCCGAGGCTGATCATCGCGATCAGGATGATCGGGATACCCAGGATCAAAAGCCCCGCCAGCTTGGGCGCGAGCGCAAACAGGTAGAAAAGCCCACCCACGCCCGTCACCACGTTGCGCAGGGCCACCGAGACGGTCGAGCCCACGACCTGATCGATGATCGCGGTGTCGGCGGTCATGCGCGACGCGATTTCGGACGGCCGGTTTTCCTCGAAAAAGCGGGGTTCGAGGCGCAGCAGATTGGCCTGGGTGGCGGATCGCACGTCGGCCACGACCCGTTCCCCGAGCCAGGACACGAAATAGAAGCGCGCCGCCGTCGCAAAGGCGAGGATCAGCACGATCAGAAACAGATATTGGAACCAGCGGCTGATGTCGCCGCCGCCCATGAAGCCCTTGTCGATCACCAGTCGGAAGCCGCTGGGGATGGCGAGCGTGGCGGCGGACGAGACGATGAGCGCGATCAGCGCGCCCGCTATGCGGCCCGGATAATGTCTGGCGAAGCGCCACAGCATCGCAAGGCTGCCGAGCGATGAACGTGCGCCACCGCGCGGCGAGGGGTTTTCCGCATCTTCCATGGTCGCGCGCTTAGCAGCCGGATGGACAAGCCTCAACGGTGAACGGTGGGATGGCGATTACATGCCGCCCAGCGCGCTGGGCGGTCGCGCTATTCTGTTCGGCCAAAAGCAGGGCGCCTATCCTCTCTATCGGGCCGGCGGGGCTATGCGGCGCTTCCAGATTTTCGCATAGAGCGGACATTCGCTCCGTCAATTCTCTGCACAGGGAACGCCCGATGACCCGCATAATTTCCGCGACCGTTGAACGCTGGCCCGTGGCCGGGGCCTTCATCATCAGCCGAGGGGCGAAGACATCGGTCGATGTGGTGCTGTGCACCGTAGGCGACGGCGAGCATGTTGGTCGGGGCGAAGGCACGCCGATCTATTATGAAGGGGAAACGGCGGAGGGCTGCGCCGCCGCGATCCGGGAATATAAAGGGCCGCTCGACCGGGAGGCGCTACTGGAAAACATGCCGCGCGGGGCGGCGCGCAATGCGCTCGACTGCGCGCTCTGGGACCTGGAGGCGAAGCGGGCCGGGACGCCGGTGTGGCGGCTTGCCGGCCTTGACGCGCCGGGGTCGCTGCCCACCGCCTTCACCATCAGCCTCAACGATCCCACCCAGATGGAGATCGATGCGCGCGCGGCGGCGGCGCGGGGCTTCGCCCTCCTCAAATGCAAGCTCACCGGAGAGAGCGACCGGGCGCGCATCGCCGCCGTTCGCGCTGGCGCTCCTGATGCGCGCCTGATCGTCGACGCCAATGAAAGCTGGCACGATCTCGACATCGCGGCCGAGGCGCAGGCCCTGGCCGACCTCGGGGTGGAGATGGTCGAGCAGCCGATCATCCACGGGCGGGAGGATCGGTTGGCGGGGATCAGGTCGCCGCTGCCGCTCTGCGCGGATGAAAGCTGTCACACCCGCGTTGACCTCGACCGTCTGGGCGACTTCGACGCGGTCAATATCAAGCTCGACAAGGCGGGCGGCCTTACCGAGGCGCTGGCGCTGGCTACCGAGGCGCGGGCGCGGGGGTTCCGCATCATGGTCGGCTGCATGCTCGGCACGTCGCTCGGCATCGCGCCCGCCGCGTTGGTCGCGCAGGGGGCGGATTGGGTCGATCTTGACGGCGCGCTGCTGCTGGCGAAGGACCGGGAGGGCGGGCTCGTCCTGCACGACGGCCTGCTCCGTCCCGGCGCGCTCTGGGGTGCGGGTCAGTAGCCCAGCGTCAGCCCCACAGCGTAATATTTCGGCCCGACATTGCCCTTCACCCGCAGCTTGGGGATCAGCGGCATGGCGATGGTGGCGTAGGGACGCGTATTGTCGCCGCTGAAGCGCACGCCCGCGCCGATCGTGGCGAAGGCCGGCAGGCTGTAGGTCGCCTCCACCCTGCCATAGAGCTTGGCGTCGCCATCGCGCAGATAGACGCCGCCGCCGGGCGTCAGGCTGAACCCGGCGATGTCCATCGCGTAACCAGCGCCGATCTCCGTGCCCCAATGGCCGTCTGCCCGGCCATAGTTCAGCTCCGCGCCCAGCCCCTGGGCATGCGCGGCGGGCGCAAGGGCGAAGATCGCCAGCGCTGCGCACAGGCCCGTCATGTGTCGTGATTTCATTGCACATCCCATCTTCGGTCGGATCTTGAATCCCGCCCTAGCGGCGCTTCCGGGGTCGGCAAGGCGGGATGGACGAAGTGAATCCAAAATCGGATCAGGGGTTTAGCGCGAAGTCCTTCTCCTCTCGCGCAGACTCAGGATAGGGCATGATCGCGCTGCCGTCCGGCGCGGCGGTGAAGCTGGTCTGCGTGGGATAGGCGAATTCGATCCCCTCCGCCTTGAACCGCTTCCAGATGGCGAGGCCGACGCGGTGCCGCGAGAGGAAATAATCGTGCCGGTCGGGATCGGGCACGTCGAACGCGAGTTCATAATCCAATGAACTCGCGCCAAAGCGCACCAGCCCGGCATGCACGAAGTAAAAATGCTCCGCCTCGACAATCTCCCGCAGCATGTCGGGGATCGCGTCCGCTTTCTCATCCGGCGTCTGGTAGATGATCGCCAGCGCGAATGTCACCCGCCGTTGAGCCAGCGTTTGCAGGCTGGTGATTTCCTTTTGCAGCAGATTGGCGTTGGAAATGACCTTCTTCTCGCCGGTCATGGCGCGCAGGCGCGTGCTTTTGAGGCCGATCTTCTCGACCCGCGCGGTGGTCTGGTCATAGGTGATGACCTCGCCCCGGCGGAATGGCTTGTCAAAGATGATCGACAGGGCGGCGAACAGGTCGGAAAAGATGCCCTGCGCGGCCAGGCCGATGGCGATGCCGCCGATGCCGAGGCCCGCGACCAGGCCGGTGACGTTGACGCCCAGATTGTCGAGCACCACGATCACAGCGATGGCGAACAGGGCGAAGGTCACGAGCACACGGATCAGGCCCATGGCGTTGGCCAGCGTTTCGCCATGTCCGTCGTCGGCGCTCGTCCTCCGTTCGATCAGCCCCAATATGATCTCGCGAGCCCAGATCGCGCTCTGGAACACGGCGGCGATGGTGAAGAGGAAGGCGACCGTCTTGAGCACCACCTGCGGAGGATTGGCGTAGCTGACGACCAGTCGGGCCGCGACCATGACCATGAAGAAATGGGTCGTCCGCGCGATCGCCCGCCCGATGACGTTGGACAGGCCCAGCGTGTCGCCCGGCTTCCCCGTGATGCGCCTGCCGAATCCCTTGAGCCCCGCGACCGCCAGATAGATGAGGACGCCCGCGCCGACCGCGATCAGGATCTGGAGTGAATGGACGGAAAACCAGGTCACGGTCGCATGCCACATTTCACCCAGGTTGGGCGGGGGCACGGCGATCTCGGGCAGGGCGGGGTCTTGCTTGGCGGCCATGAATATCCTTCAGACTTGATTGATCAGCAGGTCAGGCCGCCAGCGGCAGCGCGGCGCCTGCG
>DASVOF010000053.1:0-3981 GCA_036383495.1 Sphingobium sp.
CAAAGCGCTCGGCTGCCGCGCGCCGTGATAAACCGCCATCAACCGCCGCAATCAACCGCGAACGTAAATCCTCTGATATGGACTTCGTCATGCCAGGCTGGCCTCCTCGTCCAGCTGGCAGGGTGAATCAGATTTTCCAGCCCAAGGGAATCCCCCTCGATTCAGTTAGGTCGGATAATGCTCTAGCGTCGAGCGGGAGGCCGATGGGACATGGACGATCCCGACGGATCATGTCGATCGCACCGCCGCCTACGAGGCGCGTCGCCACCGCGACCAGCCGGTCGCGGTGGCGACCCTGTCGGTGCGGCCGCTCGATCAGCTTCGCGAGGCCGACGCGGCAACCTGGGTCGATCACGAACTGGCGTCACAGGCACCCCTGCCGATCCGCGACGCCGGTTTCGGGCGCGAGGTCCGTGCGGCGATGGCAGCGCGGCAGCAGTGGCTGGTTGAGCAGCAGCTTGCGAGTGTCGATGGCGATCGGATTCGGCTTCGCGCCAACGCGATCATGATGCTGCAGCAACGTGAACTCCTTCACGCCAGCGATGAGCTGGCCGCCGAGCTAGGCAAGCCATTCGCCGAGGCACAGGAAGGCGGCTATATCGAAGGGACAATCACGCGGCGGATCGATCTCGCCAGTGGTCGATTCGCTGTGGTGGAGAAATCGCGAGAATTTACGCTGGTGCCCTGGCGCCCGGTATTGGAGAATCAGCTCGGGAAGACAGCATCGGGGATCATGCGCGCCGATGGCGTGAGTTGGCGGTTCGGACGTGGCCGGTCGGGACCAGAGATTTCGTGAAAATGCCGTTGCGACGAAGTTCGCGTCATCGTCGCATTTTCGGACGTCACGGACTTTCCGGAATCAGGAATGAAATTGCCGTAAGCGGACGTTGAACGGTCAGATACCATTGGGCAGCTTCACACCAATTGATGTCAGCGCAGGGTCGTATAGCCGGGATTAAATCGCTTGAGCGTCTGGCCCGCGACGCCTTGCATGGCGCTGAGGTCTCGAAGGGTCAGGTCAAGTACGCCCAGGCCGGGACCTTGGTTTAAGCGGCGGACGATCTCCATCAGTGCAAGGGTCGCGGCGATCACCCCAACAAAGGGTACGCCAACGGTCCTTGATACGATCTCCAGCAAACCGCAATCATCCAGGCCACGCGCCACTAGGTTCTGATAGGCACTCGCCTCCGCTACCGCCTTGGCGTCCGCAATGCGTGTGCTGGAGGCCTCGCCCCATCGCGCGCGCGCCGTGACCAAGCCGGGGAACGTATGAAGCCGCATGGCGAGGTACTCATGCGGACCCGCGCCAAGGCCTGCGTCGACCACCAGATCGAAGCGGGGATCTTCCAGAGCCGCCCGTGCCTCGGCATTGTCGACTCCGCAGAAAAGGATGCGCGGGTCGTCCTCGGCCAAGGTGATATCGCCGCCAAAGCGTCGCTCGACGAGCCGTGTCCGAAATCCCCGCGCCTCTGCCCATGCCGCGACTTCGCGAGTCTTGAGGCGGCCGACCATGTCGACGCTTGTCAGCATGGATGTGCTGTCGTTCGCCAGGGCCAGGCGGTCGAAATCCTGAAGCGTGAGTTCGACGTCGGCCGGGCGCTCGAACGGGAGCAAGCCCAGCGTCCACAGGAAGGCCTGGCCAAGGTGGCCAAGCCCCAGAACCCAAAGCTTGCTCGGCACCACCCATTCCACGGGGCCCGAGGCGCTGCGCCAAGGTGCGCGCGGGTCCCATAGGGACAGACCCACGTCTCGGTCTCCCGCCATCGGGTTGCCCCGCAGGCGCTGGAATATTTCGGCAACAGCGAGGGCGCCAGCCAGGACCGCGGCGGGAATGTCTTTCGCGCCTTCGGCGAGCCGCTCGCCCTCGCCGGCGACGAACACGCCTGCGCGCCAGTCGCCGAAGGTGACCTGCAGCGCCCCCGCTGGCGCCCCGTCGCCGATCCAGGCGAGCGGCGTTTGCGGCGAGGGTTCGCCTCGAGGCATTCCGCCGAGCGTCGCAATCGCGTCGCCAAGGGTTTCGCCCAGCCCCGGTAGATCGACCAGCAAGGGGACATTGAGATCGCCAACCACTTCGACTCCGCCCAGCAAGGCTCGCCGCCCGCAGTTGGCCATGGTCAGCAAAGCGGCCTGGACGGCGAGTGACTGGCCGCCAGCGGTGCCCAGGCCGATGGCCATGCGATAGCTCGCGAACAAGGCGTAAGCAGCTTCGATGCTGTCGGCCTCGCCGTTGTCCAAGGCCATCTTGACACCCCTATGCAGGGCATCAGGGCTCATTTCGGTAATCATATGGGTCATCATGCAAGTGTTCCCGTTTTGAGGATGCGGCGGCTGCGCCAGCCGCTCAAATTGATCCAGGCGTGTGCCCCCTCGTATTGGTAGAGGCCCATGCGATGTAGCCACACCGGACTGCTTGCGAAGCGTTCGACGATGAGGGCCATGTGACCGGACCGCGCGATCATCGGATTGCACCGGTCGGCCTCGCTCTGGGTCGCGGCGCCGCCATGGGTGTGGATGTCGGCGAGCACCTGAAGGCCCGTAGTCCGGCAGATTCCCCAAAGCCTCTCGAATGCGTCGGCATAAAGAACACACACGCCGGTGCTGTAGGCATTCGCATCGAGGTCGTCGTAAAACACGCACCGCTCGAACAGGCGCCGATCGCCTTGGCGCTTGCCAAGCAGGAACGCACCGCTTTCGGTTCTGCCGCCGCCGCGGCGGCGCAGCTCGGCCATGAGGGCAAGCCATTTGGCACGCGGGATAACAAGTTTGTCAGCCACTGCGCACCCCCATGTAGTCAAGGCTGTTCAGCAGTTCGTGCAGGAACTCGAGGTACTGCTGGATGCCCTTCTCGGGGCGCCAGATGTGGGCAGCGTATTCCTGACGCCAGTTCGCATGACCGGCGATGCTCATCCGGTCGCACGGCGCGTACAGGCAGGTCCCGTTCTGCCAGTCCGGGCGGAACACCGCCGAGACTCGGCGAGCGCCGGCGGGCCACAAGGCAAAGGGCAAAGCCGTGCCGTTGGCAGGGAGCCAAGGCTGCGCGGTCGGGGGTTCTTGCGGATAGCCTGTGCAGTCGAACCGAAAGCTGTAGGCATCAGGAGCACCGGACCGGGGCGCGGCTGTGACCTCGATTTCGACAATTGGCCAGGCGATGCGGACAATGCGCCACCGGCCGAGGTAGACGGCGAGCTCGAAGGCGCCCTCCGCCACCTCGTCCAGGAATGCCTGCGCGTCCGGACGGGCGAGCACCGTGGTCATGCTAGCCCTCGACCCGCTTGACGGGCACCAGGCTGAACGCGAGCTCGCAGCAGCCGGTCACCAGGGCGCCGATCTGAACGTCCGGGTCCGGCCGGTCGTTGGTTCCGGTGATCTGCAGGACGTGCTCGCTGGCATCGACCGGTGCCATCTTGAGCTCGTGCACATACCAGCGCTTGACGTGGGTTACCGTCGCCGTGGGCGGGAACGCGCGGTGTGCTTCGGGCGTGTCTGCGTAATGCAGCGTGACGCCGATCTTCTTGCAGCGGTGCACATGGACGCGGTGCTTGTCCTTGACGCCCTGATGGTGGAGCGGCTTGCCCATATGCAGCGGGTGCTCGTCTTCGCCGGCGAAGACCATGGCGGCTTCGATTGCGAGGCCAAGAGCCGCCGCAGCCGCGAGGACCGCGTCGGGCCCCGCGTCCTCGGCAACCTCGATCAGTTCGATGGACCGTCGGCCCTCGATCTGCATGAACAGTTTAAGTTTGGTCATTTGGGTACCTCTTGGTTGGCGGGGCAGTTTTTACCGCCGCAAGAGGTTCAAGAAGGCTCGGCGCGAAATCGGAAATCGGTCAGCCGGATTTCCTACTAGAGTCTTTCTGACTTAGATTGAGGCATATCCGGCTCCCCGGATGTAGTTTGCGCATTCGGCTGGGGAGAAGTGATCGAGCAACTTTCCGATGCGTCGCCATGTGGCTTCGACGGTTCGTTCATTGGCTTTTCGCAGGA
>DASVOF010000054.1:0-16759 GCA_036383495.1 Sphingobium sp.
CGCCCGGCGCTTCACGCAGGATGTCCTGGGCTTCCTTGGCCGAAATCTCGTTCTCGAACTCGATGTTCAGCGCTTCGGAGTGGCCGACGAACACCGGCACGCGCACGCAGGTCGCCGTGACCTTGATTTTGGGATCGAGGATCTTCTTCGTTTCCGCGACCATCTTCCATTCTTCTTTGGTCGAACCATCGTCCAGGAAAACGTCGATGTGCGGGATCACGTTGAAGGCGATCTGCTTGGTGAACTTTTTGGCTTCCGCCGGATCACCGACGAAGATGTTGCGCGACTGTTCGAACAGCTCGTCCATGCCTGCCTTGCCCGCGCCGGAAACCGACTGGTAGGTGGCGACGACGACGCGCTTGATCTTCGCTGCGTCATGGAGCGGCTTCAACGCGACGACCATCTGCGCGGTCGAGCAGTTGGGGTTGGCGATGATGTTCTTCTTCGTATAGCCGTCGATCGCGTCCGGGTTCACTTCGGGCACGATCAGCGGCACGTCCGGGTCCATCCGGTAGAGCGACGAATTGTCGATCACCACGCAACCGGCGGCGGCAGCCTTGGGCGCATATTCAGCCGTCGGACCGGAGCCCGCCGCGAACAGGGCGATGTCCCATCCGGTGAAGTCGAAATGCTCGATATTCTTGCACTTGAGCGTCTTGCCGGTGTCGCCGAAATCGACACTGAGGCCGTGCGACCGGGGCGATGCGACCGCTGCGATCTCGTCAATCGGGAACTCTCGCTCGGCGAGAATGGTCAGCATTTCGCGGCCCACATTGCCCGTGGCTCCGACGACGACGACCTTGTAACCCATGACTAAAGACTCCACTCCATGCGAAAATACGGAAGAGCGCGCCATAGCGCCGCTGCGGATATTGTCCAGCATGAAGCGGCTTTGCGGCGGCAAAAGCCTCCTATCGAGTAACGATCGGTGCTCCTGCGAAGGCAGGAGTCCAGTCCTGCCCTAACATCGAAAATCACCGGCAGAACTGGGTTCCTGCCTGCGCAGGAACACGCTGCATTATTTCGCCGGTTCGCCCGGTCCCACTCCCTGCCGCGCCAGGAAATCCTCGATCGTGCGCCACAGATGCACGCTGATCCCCGGCCCGCCGACGCGATGGGTCTGGCCCGGATAGACCATCATCTCGAAAGGAACCGCCGCGCCCTGCATCTTCGCCATCAGCGCGGTGGCGTTGTCGAACACCACATTGTCGTCGGACATGCCATGGAGCAAGAGCAGCGGGTCATTGATCTTCGTCGCCTCGTCCACCGCCCCGGAAGTCGGATAGGCGCTGGGCTTGTCCTGCGGCTTGCCGAGATAGCGTTCGGTATAGTGGGTGTCGTACAGTTCCCAGCGGGTGACGGGTGCGCCCGCCACGGCGGCGGAAAAGACGCCGGGCGCCTTTTCCAGCAGCTTCAGCGACATGTAGCCGCCATAGGACCAGCCATAGGTGGCGATCCGTTTCGGGTCGACATAGGGTTGGGCCTTCAGCCATTCGACGCCCTTGAGCTGGTCCTCCACCTCCACGCTTCCCATGGCGCGGTAGAGCTGATCCTCGAACGCCTTGCCGCGATCGGGTGTGCCGCGATTGTCGATCGCGAAGACGATCCATCCCCTGTCGACCATATATTGGTAGATGGGCGAACCCCACTGATTGACGACCACCCGGCCTGCGCCCGGCCCGCCATAATGGATCATGAAGACCGGATAGCGCTTGCCCGGCTCCAGCGGCGGCGTGGTGATGCGGGTATAAAGGGTGGAACCGTCCGACGCCTTGATCGTCCCGAAGCGGGTCTTGGCGTGGCTCGCCATATAGGGTGCGTAGGGATGGTCGCCCGCGATCGCATTTTCGGACAGCCACTGTAGGCGCTTGCCGTTGTTGTCGGCGAGGTAGACCTGCCTGGGCTGGTCGCTGTTGCTGCGGGAGATGACGAGGCGCGTCGCCGCGCCGTCCATGACGGCATCGTTCCACCAGCCGTTGCTGGTCAGCTGACGAAGCGCCCCATTGCCGGTCAGCGACGCCACATAAAGCTGCTGTTCCAGCGGCGTTTCGCGATTGGCGGTGAAATAGACGAGGCCCTGTCCTTCATCCACCCCAACGATGTCGCGCACTTCCCAGTCGCCGCTGGTGAGCGCGGTCCAGCGCGACCCGCGCACATGATAGAGATGGCCATGGCCGGTCTTTTCCGACCACCACAGGAAGCTGCCATCCTTTAATGGCGTGAAATTATTGCTGAGGTTGATCCAGCTTTTCGCCTTCTCGGTCAGGAGCGTTCGCGCCTTGCCCGTGGCGGGATCGACCGCGAGCAGGTCCAGCGTCTTCTGGTCGCGGCTCTCGCGCTGGACGTAGAGCGTTTTGCCATCCTTCGCCCAATCGACGCGGGCGAGATAAATATCGGTCTCGCCGCCAAGGTCGACCTTCACCTGGCCCGAACCCTCAGGCTTCATGACATAGAGGTCGACCAGCGCATTGGGCGTGCCGGCCGCCGGATAGCGCTGCTGATAGACTTTCGTGCCTTCGCCGCCGATGGCGGTGCGGGTGACGACGCCGACCGGCGCTTCATCGACCCGCGCAACGGCGATCAGCCGGTCATCGGGCGACCACCAATAGCCGGTGCGGCGGTCCATTTCCTCCTGCGCGACGAATTCGGCGACGCCCCAGCTGACGGTGTCGCTGGCGCCATCCGTCAGCTGGCGTTCCTTGCCGCCGACAGGCTGGACGAAGAGATTGCCGCCGCGCACATAGGATACGAAGCCGCCCCTTGGGCTCACGACGCCGTTCAACTCCCCATCTTCTGTGTTGGTGAGCCGCGCCACCTTGCCGCCGGGCGAAGCGAGATAGAGGTCGCCATCCACGGGCACGAGGATATTCTTGCCGTCGGGCGACCAGTCATAGCTGACGATGCCCGTAGAGCCCGCCACCGATCGGTCGCGCTCCCGTTGCATCTTTTCGGCTTCGGAAAGGTCCGCGCCGCTGCCGGTCTTCCTGGAATCGACCAGCATGCGTTCCGCGCCGGTCGCACTGTCGATCGCCCAGAGGTCGAGCCGTTCCTTCTCGTCCGCGCGAGGTTTTAGCAGCGTGACCAGCCGCCCGTCCGGCGACAGCTTGAGCGCGCGCGGCTGCGGGCCCGAAAGGTCGGGATTGGCGAAAACCCGCTCCAGCGTCAGCGTCTGCTGCGCCTGTGCGGAAACAGCGGAACCAAGCAGCAGAGCGGTCACGGCGACACCGCCTTTAAGGCTGGGGGCTTTAAGGCTGGGGGACATTTTCATCCTTTCGCGTCGACGCCCGCGGGGGACGCCGGAACAGGCCGTTGAATTTAGCGCGACGTGGATGAAAAGATCAATGTAGGGAAATAATCTTTCTCGCCATGACTTGGCCAAGTCATGGTGGGCGCGACAGGGATTGAACCTGTGACCCCACCCGTGTGAAGGGTGTGCTCTACCGCTGAGCTACGCGCCCCCTGAAAGGAGGAGGCGGCCATTGGCATCCACCGCGCGCGCTGTCAAGCAGGGGCCGGGGTCAGGAAATCAGAAAATGGACTTACCCGCCCCTTGCGACGCGGCTATAGGGGGAGCGTTACGAAAGGGAGTGTCCGTCAATGCGTCAAACCGTCGCCCTCTTGATCGCGGGCCTGCTTCTGTCGGCGCTTGCCGCCTGCAACACGGTGCAGGGCGTAGGACGCGATATCCAATCCGTCGGCCGCGCGGGCGAGGACGCCATCCACTGAAGCTTATTGAAGGACGCGGTTCTCGTGGCCCACATAGCGTTCGAGCCGGACTCCATCGCAATCCGGCTCGCCGCAGTCGCACACCGCGATCGTATAGCGAACGCCGCACATCACCAGAACGTCATGATCGAAGGTATAATTTGATATCCCTGCGCGCTCGACTTTCTCGCGAGCCCTGGCCTTCAGAGACATTTCTTTCCTCCCGTCCATCGGTCGGTCATGATCCTTATCGCAGTGCACAAAGTCAATTAACGCGCATAGCTTCCTGAACGGATTGTCTTAATTCCGTCCAGAAAATGACACGATCCAACGCCGCGCGCCACTGCGCTTGCGCCTTACCCCTTTCGCTCCCATATGCCGCGCCATGAACGACCAACGCTCCAGCACCATGCCCGTGTGGCACGGCACCACCATCATGTCGGTACGTAAGAACGGGAAAGTGATCGTCGCCGGAGACGGCCAAGTGTCCATGGGTCAGACGGTGATGAAACCCAATGCCCGGAAGGTGCGACGACTGCACGACGGCTCCGTCATCGGCGGCTTTGCCGGGGCGACGGCCGACGCCTTCACCCTGTTCGAACGGCTGGAGGCCAAGCTGGAGCGCCACAACGGCCAGCTGATGCGCGCGGCCGTGGAACTGGCCAAGGACTGGCGGACGGACAAATATCTGCGCAACCTGGAAGCGATGATGATCGTCGCGGACAAGGACGTGACGCTGATCCTGACCGGCAATGGCGATGTGCTGGAACCGGTCGGCGGCGTCGCGGCCATCGGTTCGGGCGGCAATTTCGCGCTCGCGGCGGCGCGGGCGCTCGTGGAATATGAGGAAGACGCGGAAACGCTCGCGCGCAAGGCGATGGCCGTGGCGGCGGAGATATGCGTCTACACCAACGACCAGCTTGTGGTCGAAGAGTTGGACAGCGCCACCTGAAAAAACTCCCCTCCCTTTCAAGGGAGGGGTTGGGGGTGGGTCGCGAGCGTGAGCGAGCGTTCGACCTGTCCCGAAAAGTCGCAGGCGATTGCTGCGCAATCGCACCCACCCCCCGCCCCTCCCTTGAAAGGGAGGGGAGCGAGATGAAAATGAACGACAACCTGACCCCCAAAGCCATTGTTTCCGCGCTGGACGCGCACATCATCGGCCAGGCGGACGCCAAGCGCGCCGTCGCCGTGGCGCTGCGCAATCGCTGGCGCCGGCTGCGCCTCTCCGCCGACCTGCGCGATGAGGTGACGCCCAAGAACATCCTGATGATCGGCCCCACCGGCTGCGGCAAGACGGAGATCAGCCGTCGCCTCGCGAAGCTTGCCGATGCGCCGTTCGTGAAGGTGGAGGCGACCAAGTTCACCGAAGTGGGCTATGTCGGCCGCGACGTGGAGCAGATCGTCCGCGACCTCGTCGAGGAAGCTGTGCGGCTGGAGCGCGACCGCCGCCGGGAAGCTGTGCGCGAAGCCGCTTCGGAGGCCGCGATGCAGCGACTGCTCGATGCGCTCACCGGCAAGGAAGCGAGCGAGGCCACCCGCATTTCCTTCCGTCAGCGGATCGAAAACGACCAGATGAACGAGGTCGAGGTCGAGGTGGAAGTCGCCGACAGCCCGTCCATGCCGATGGAGATACCGGGCGGCCTTGGCGGCCAGGTGGGCATGATCAACCTGTCCGACATGATGTCCAAGGCCTTCGGTCAGAGCCAGAAGAAGCGCCGCAAGCTGCGCGTCGCCGAAGCGTGGGACAAGCTGGTCGAAGAGGAGCAGGACAAAAGACTGGATCAGGACGACGTCGCCCGCGTGGCGATCACCAGCGCGGAACAGAATGGCATCGTCTTCCTGGATGAGATCGACAAGATCGCGGTCAGCGACGTGCGCGGCGGCTCCGTCAGCCGCGAAGGCGTGCAGCGCGACCTGCTGCCGTTGATCGAGGGGACCACCGTGTCGACCAAATATGGCCCGCTCAAAACCGACCATATCCTCTTCATCGCGTCGGGCGCTTTCCACGTCGCCAAGCCGAGCGATCTGCTGCCGGAGCTACAGGGCCGCCTGCCAATCCGCGTCGAACTGAAGGCGCTGACCGAGGATGATTTCGTCGCGATCCTGTCCGACACGAAGGCGAGCCTGGTCGCGCAATATCGCGCCTTGCTGGCGACCGAGGGCGTGACCATCGACCTGACGCCGGACGGCATCCGCGCCGTGGCGAAAATAGCGGCCGAGGTGAATAGCGAGATCGAGAATATCGGCGCGCGTCGCCTGCAAACGGTGATGGAAAAGCTGCTGGAGGATGTGAGCTTCGAGGCGGAGGATCGGAGCGGCGAGACGCTGGTGATCGACGCCGCCTATGTTCACAAGCAGCTAAGCGAAATCGCGCGGAATACCGACCTCAGCAAATATGTGCTGTAAATACCCTTAAAGCTCCCCTCCCTTCAGGGAGGGGCCGGGGGAGGGGCCGGGGGAGGGGCTGTAACGGGACGGCCGCACAACACGCCCTCCCCTAACCCCTCCCGCAGGCGGGAGGGGGACTTTGTTAGTAAGAGCGCCCCACCAGCACCCGCTCCACCGCCTTGTCGCCGGTGAAGATGCACACGCCGTCCGCGGCGTCCGCGTCCGACGGAATGTTGCGCAGCGTCAGCTTCTCGCCCTTGAGCCACTCGATCACCTTGTCCAGCGCCGCACCTGTAGGCTTGGCCCACTGGACGAGCGCCCAGCCGGGCTTTTTACTCGCCCCGAAATAGGCCTTGAGCGCGTCCAGCGAGGTGATCGAATGATCGATGCTCCCATGCAAACGCGCATGGGCGTCGGCGAATAGCGCCTGCTGGATATCCTCAAGCATGGCGGTAGCCTGCCCAAGGAAATCCGCCTTCGCCAAGATCTGGCTGTCGAGCTTGCCATCGGCGCGATAGAGGCGATCGCGGCGCAGCACGGACACGTTGCCGCCGGCGACATCGCGACCGCCGACCTCGATCACGATCGGCGCGCCCTTCTTCACCCAGCCCCAGCGCTTGTTGGCGGCTTTGGCCGGGCGACGATCCAGCAGGGCGCGAACCGGCTCGCGGAACACATCCAGCTTGTTGAGTTCGTCGACAAGCTCCCCGCAATAAGCGAGCACCGCGGCATCCTCATCATTATCGCGCAGCATCGGCACCACGACGATCTGATAAGGCGCGATACGCGGCGGCACGCGCAGGCCGTCATCGTCGCCATGCACCATGATGAGGCCGCCGATCATGCGCGTGGACATGCCCCAGCTGGTCGTCTGCGCCAGTTCCTGATGCCCTTCGGCATTCTGGAACTTGATATTCTGCGCCTTGGAGAAAGTCGTCCCCAGGAAATGCGAGGTCGCCGCCTGCAACGCCTTGCCGTCCTGCATCATCGCTTCGATGGAATAGGTCGCCACCGCGCCGGGGAACCGCTCATTTTCCGGCTTCTCGCCCGCGATGACGGGGAGCGCCACGCATTCCTCGGCGAAGCTGCGATACACTTCGAGCATCTTCATCGTCTCGCCCAGCGCATCCTCGACGCTGGCATGGGCGGTATGCCCTTCCTGCCAGAGGAATTCGGCTGTGCGCAGGAACATGCGGGTCCGCATCTCCCATCGGACGACGTTCGCCCACTGGTTGATCAGCACCGGCAGGTCGCGCCAGCTCTGCACCCAGCGGGAAAACGCAGCGCCGATCACCGTCTCCGAAGTCGGACGAACCACCAGCGGCTCCTCCAGCTTCGCTTCGGGGTCCGGCACCAGCTTGCCGTCCTTCTGGATCAGGCGATGATGAGTGACGACCGCCATTTCCTTGGCGAATCCATCGACATGCTCCGCCTCCTTCTCGAAATAGGACAGCGGGATGAACAGCGGGAAATAGCAATTTTCATGGCCGGTCGCCTTGATGCGATCGTCCAGCAGCTTCTGGATGCGTTCCCAGATGCCATAGCCCCACGGCCGGATGACCATGCAGCCGCGCACGCCGCTTTCCTCGGCCATGTCGGCTTCGGAAACGACGGCCTGATACCAGGCCGCGAAATCCTGTTCGCGAGTTACGGAAAGGGCGTGCTTCACGGCTTGTCGACCTTGTCTTGAATGGATGGCGCGCCATAGGCCAAGCGCGTCATGCCTGTCGACCCCGAACGCGCGGCCCCGCGCCCGATCAGCTCAACTTGTCGATCTTGGCGTTGAGGGCCGCCAACTGCGCCTTCAGGACGGCGATCTCGTCATCCTTGCTGTCTTCCGATGCCGCAGGCTTCGGCGCGGGCGCAGCGCCTGGCATCCCCGGCATTCCCGGAACACTGCCAAAGGCGTTCGTCGCCGCTTCGAACATCTGCATGTTGCGCTTGGCGATCTCGGCGAGCGGGCCGCCGCCGAACGCGCCCTTCATCGCTTCCTGGAACTGCATCTGGTTCTTGCGGAACGCGTCCATCGACGCTTCCAGATATTGCGGCACCATGGACTGCATGGAATCGCCATACATGGAGATCAGCTGGCGCAGGAAGTTGACGGGCAGCATGTTCGTGCCCCGCTGCTCCTCCTCCATGATGATCTGCGTCAGCACATTATGCGTGATATCCTCCCCGCTCTTTGCGTCGACCACGACAAACTCGCGCCCCTCACGAGTCATCTGCGACAACAAATCCAGGGTGATGTAACTGGACGTTTCCGTGTTATAGAGCCGCCTGTTCGCATATTTCTTTATGACGACCGGCTCTGATGCATTGGCGGTCTTGGTTTTGGCCATGGATTCCTCTCCCACACCTGTACATTCCGCATTAGCACATGGGGTTGCCGCACCGCAACATGGACCGCGGCCATTACCCCTTTTTCTCAACATTTTATGGCGCGAATCGGAGGACGATCCCGAATTGAGACGGCTCGCCTTTCAGGGATTGCGGAAATATCAATCGGCTAGCCGCCCGGCCCCGCCACCGGCCCCGAAAGTTTTTGCAGAGGCGGGCGTCGCGAAATTGCTGCATTACGGGTCGGATAACGGCCGCGCGCCGGTCGTCTTCGTCCCTTCTCTCATCAACCCTCCGCAGGTTCTGGACCTGTCCGAAGGGCGATCCATGCTGCGCCATATGGCTGCGGCAGGACATGACGCCTATCTGGTCGATTGGGGACATCCCGTTGCGCAGGATGCAGCATTGGGACTGGACGGGCATGTGAGCGACCGGTTGCTGCCCATGATTGCCGCACTGCCGCGACCGCCCATATTGGTCGGCTACTGCCTGGGGGGCAGCCTGGCGCTGGGCGCGGCAACGCTGAGCGAGGTTCAGGCTGTCGCCACTATCGCCGCGCCATGGCGGTTTGACGGCTTCCCCGACGCCGACCGGGAGCTGATCGCGTCGCTCTGGCGCGGCGCAAAGGCGACGTCCCAGCGCCTGGGCTATGTGCCGATGGAGGTTTTGCAGTCGGGCTTCTGGGCGATGGACCCATCGCGCACGATCCGCAAATATGCCGCTTTCCTGTCTGCGGAGCCGGGTTCCGACGCAGAGCGCGCTTTCCTGGCGGTGGAGGATTGGGCCAATGGCGGGCCGCCGCTCACCTTTGCTGCGGGGCGCGACCTGTTCGAACAATTCTATGCCGCGAACGCGAGCGGCCTGCTCCAATGGCGGATCGGCGGCCGGGTGGTGGACCCGGCCCAACTGTCTTGCCCGACCCTTTCGATCCGTTCGGCCACCGACCGGATCGTGCCCGCGAGCGCCGCGCCCGACCTGGCGGAGGGCTTCACCCTCAACCTGGGCCATGTCGGCATGATCGTGGGCGGCAGTGCAGTCCATTTGCTGTGGGAACCGCTGTCCCGGTGGCTTTCCAGCCATGGCGGATGATGATATGGCCACGATCAATAATAACCACTGTCAGTGAGGATCAACGCTTTGTCAGACATCGTCATCACGGCCGCAAAACGCACCGCAGTCGGCAGCTTCATGGGCGCCTTCGGTTCCACGCCCGCGCACGAACTGGGTCGTGTCGCCATCCTGGCTGCGCTTGCTCAGGCCGGCGTTTCGCCTGACGAGGTGGATGAAGTCATATTGGGCCAGGTCCTGGCCGCTGGCCAGGGACAGAATCCCGCCCGCCAGGCCGCCGTCAACGCAGGCATCCCCGTGGAGCGCACCGCCATCGGCATCAACCAGCTGTGCGGATCGGGCCTCCGTGCGGTCGCCCTGGCCGCGCAGGCGATCAAGGCGGGCGATGCGCGCATCATGATCGCGGGGGGACAGGAAAGCATGTCGCTCGCGCCCCATGCGCAATATCTTCGCGCCGGGGCGAAGATGGGGCCGATCTCCTTCGTCGATACCCTGACCCATGACGGGCTGACCGACGCGTTCAACAATTATCACATGGGCGTCACCGCCGAAAATCTGGCGGAAAAATACCAGATCAGCCGCAACGCGCAGGACGAGTTCGCGGCCGCCAGCCAGAACAAGGCGGAAGCCGCGCGCGCCTCTGGCCGCTTCAAGGATGAGATCGCACCGGTGACGGTGAAGGGCCGCAAGGGCGACACTATCGTCGACGCGGACGAATATATCCGCGCCGGCGCCACGTTCGAAGCGATGCAGAGCCTGCGGCCCGCGTTCAAGAAGGACGGCAGCGTGACGGCCGGCAACGCCAGCGGCATCAATGATGGCGCGGCGGCGCTGGTCCTGATGAGCGCGCAGGAGGCGGCGAAGCGCGGCGCACCGGTGCTCGCTCGCATCGCCGGTTTCGCGACCTGCGGCGTCGATCCGTCGATCATGGGCATCGGTCCCGCGCCCGCATCGCGCAATGCGCTGGCCAAGGCCGGCTGGTCGCTCGCCGATCTCGACCTGATCGAAGCCAATGAGGCGTTCGCGGCGCAGGCGCTGGCCGTCGGGCAGGAACTGGGCTGGGACCCGGAGAAGGTCAATGTGAATGGCGGCGCGATCGCCATCGGCCATCCGATCGGCGCTTCCGGCGCGCGTGTGCTCACCACCCTGCTCTACGAAATGCAGAAGCGTGACGCGAAGAAGGGGCTCGCCACCTTGTGCATCGGCGGGGGCATGGGCGTCGCCATGTGCCTCGAACGCTGATCGACCAGCTATCGAAAAAGGCCGCCGATCTCACCAGATCGGCGGCCTTTTCTATTTGCGGTTGCTCAGATCCAGACCCGATCGAAACGCGAACCCAGACCCGTCAACAACTCATATTGCGACAGGCCCGATATGGCCGACGCCGACGGAAGCGCATAGTCGATGTCGAGCCAGTCACCCTCCGCGACGGCAGGTTCGGCTGACACGTCGACAGCGATCAGGTCCATCGACACCCGTCCCAGCACGGGCAGGCGCGTTTCCCCGCGCAGCACTTCGCCCCGCCCCGAAAATCCGCGCAGATAGCCATCCGCATAGCCAAGGTTGAGTATCGCGATCTCCATCGCGCGGTCCGCCAGATGCGTGGCGTTATAGCCGATCGTATCGCCCACCTGCACATGGCGGCGCTGAAGAACCTGCGCCTGAGGCTGCACCACCTGCCGAATGGCGCCAGTCGCTTCGGCGCGCGGAACGCCTCCGTAGAGCGCCAGCCCAGGGCGCGTCAGGTCAAAGGCGTAGTCAGGACCCAGGCAGATGCCCGCGCTGTTCGCCAGGCTGTAGCGTTCGGCCGGAACGCTATCTTTCAGCGCCTTGAACCGCTCAAGCTGGGTGGCGCTCAGCACTGTATCTTCATCCGCCGATGCAAGGTGGCTGAGCAGCGTGGCGACCTTCAACCCCGCGACCTGCGCCGCCACATCGTCACGCCAGTCGAGGCCGAGCCGGTTCATCCCCGTATCCACCATGACGTCACATTTGCCCCCGCCCGCCGCGCTCCACCGCGCGACCTGCGACGGCGTGCAGAGGACGGGGCGCGCGCGCGAATGCAGGGCGACCTCCATGTCCTCCTCCCGCACGCCGTGCAGCACGGACAGGGAAATTCCATCCTCGATCAACGGTTCGAGCGCAGAGGCTTCCGCCCAATTGGACACGAAGAAATCACGGCAACCCGCCGCCATCAACCTGCGCATCACCTCCGCCGCGCCCGCGCCATAGCCGTCCGCCTTGATCGCCGCGCCGCAGGCCGCGCCAGCGCTGCACCCTGCGAGCCAGCGCCAGTTGGACACAAGCGCGTCGCCATCCAGGCGCAAGCGCAGCGGAGCGGTAAAGACTGTCATCCGCCCCGCGATAGCGCCATCCGCGGCAAGCGTCGAGGCCGTCAGGCGTCCAGTTTCGCCCCGCGCGTTTCCGGCAGCGCGACAAGGCAGGTCAGCAGGGCGATTGCGACCACGCCGATGGTGTACCACAGGCCCGCATAAGGATCGCCCGTGCGCGCGACGATATATTGGCTGACGAGCGGCAGGAACCCGCCGAAATAGCCAGTGCCGATATGATAGGGAATGGATAGCGAAGAGTAGCGAATGCGCGCGGGGAAATATTCCGACAGCAGCGCCGCCACCGGCCCATAGGTCGCCCCCGACAACGTCCATAACAGCAGGAGCGCGAGGAACAGGAGCATCGCTTGGCGCCAATCGGGCGTCACCGCGCCGAAATCATAGCCGCCCGCCTTCAACGCCGCATCGATACCTTTGGCGCTCAGGTCCGTAACCCGGAGCCCGCCGATGGTGACGGCGGGCTGGGCCGCAACCGCCTTTTCATAAGGAATGCCGCGCTTCGAAAAATGATCGAGCAGTTTGCCGCAGGCGGTCGGCTGGACCTTTGCGAAAGGATCGAAGCGGCAATCGGGGCCGCTCACCACTACGGGCGACCGCTCCGCCGCCTTGTAAAGCGCAGGGTTCGCCGTGCTTCCCATGAACTGGTAAAGCGGCAGCAGCAGGACGAGCACCAGCGCGTAGCCGATGATGATGGGTTTCCTGCGCCCTACCCTGTCGGAAAGCCAGCCGAAGAAGATGAAGGCGGCCATTCCCGCAAAGGCGCTGCCGCCCACCAGCAACTGCGCGATGCCCGGCGAGACGTGCAGGCCGCTTTGCAGAAAATAAAGCGCCTGAAACATGACGCTGTAAGCAATGACGGTGAAGCCCGCCGCGATACCGATCATCGCGACCAGCATGCGGCGCTTGTTGCCCGGATAGGTGAAGGCTTCCTTCAACGGATTGCGCGACTGCGCGCCCGCCGCCTTCATCGCGGCGAAAACGGGGCTTTCCCGCAGCATGAGCCGCATCCACAGCGAAATCGCCAGCAGCGCGAGCGAGAAAATGAAGGGCAGCCGCCAACCCCACTCTTCCCACGCCGCCTTGCCGACGATCCATTGCGTCCCCACGACGACGACCAGCGAGAGGATGAAGCCGCCGATCACCCCCGCCTGGATAAAGCTGGTGTAGAACCCCCGCTTGCGGGCTGGAGCATGTTCCGCGACATAAATGGCCGCGCCGCCATATTCCCCGCCCAGCGCGAGGCCCTGCGCGATGCGGAGCAGGATGAGGATGACGGGGGCGGCGATCCCAATGCTCGCGGCCGATGGCGTCAGGCCAACGCCCGCCGTCGCTCCGCCCATCAGGACGATGGTGGCGAGGAAAGTATATTTGCGCCCCAGCCGGTCGCCCAGATAGCCGAACAGCGCCGCGCCCAGGGGCCGAAACCCAAATCCGATCGCAAAACCCGCAAGCGAATAGAGCAGTTCTACGGTCGGATTGTCCGTCGGGAAAAATGTCCGTCCGATGATCGGCGCGAGGACGCCGTAGATATAGAAATCATACCATTCGAACACCGTGCCGATTGCCGAAGCGGTGATGATCAGCCGATCACGCTTGACGTCCATCACATAGTCTTGCGCCAAGCTCATTCCCCCTGCCCCGAACCCGTCCCTCCGATCTTTTACGGAAGGACTGGGCGGAGGCAAGCCGGGTGGGAGAAAGGCCGTTCGGCTATCGGAAGCGCGGTTCAGCCCCTGTCGAAGAAATCGACCCGTCCGCTGGACAGTTCATAATAGGCGCCGACAATTTGGATCTTCCCCGCTTGCAGGGGCTTCTGCAAAATCGGGTCGCTTTCGTTCCGCATGACGTCCACGACCCTGCGGACATTCTGCTTCACAGCATTCTCGACCGGATCGCCGGCCTGGCCGCGCGCCTGAAGCACGGCGGGGATGATCGGCTCGATCATATTGTCGATCGCGCCGGGGAAGCGGGCGTTCTTCTCGACCACCGCCATCGCCGCCTTCACCGCGCCGCAGGATTCATGCCCCATCACCACCACCAGGGGGACTCCCAGTTCGAGCACCGCATATTCGATCGATCCCATCGCGACGGTGTCGACCGTATTGCCGGCGTTGCGAATGATGAACAGTTCGCCCAATCCACGTCCGAACAGCAGTTCGGGCGGCACGCGGCTGTCGGAACAGGACACATAGGCGCAAAAAGGAGCCTGACCGGCCGCCAGCTGCAGCCTGCGGCGCGGCCCGATGTCGTTCGCTGGCGCGTCCCCGCGCAGAAAGGCCGCATTGCCTTCCTCCAGCAGCCGCAACGCCTCTCCAGGGGTGGCGGCCGCCCTTGCGGATTTGTCCACCGGCGCGGCAGCGATTGCGCGTCCGCTCATCGTCGCGATGGCGCCCACGCCCAATCCCGCCGCCATCAGCGCGCGACGTGAAACCGTGCTCATTATTTTCCTCCCAATGACCCAATTCATGCCGTTACATCTTGTCGGCGGTCCGTTCGTAACGGTTCCGACGACCTGATGGCATGAAAAATATGTCATTTTCCGTCAATGCAGCCCGATGCCATGCATGACGTAGGGGAAGGCAGATGAGCCTGGTTGTCGGACATGCCTCCGAAGAGGCTTCTGCTTACTCCAGTTCCAGGATGATCGCGTCGACAGGCAGGCTTTCGCCCTGATTCGCGGACACGCTCTTCACCACGCCCGCCTTTTGCGCGCGCAGGATATTTTCCATCTTCATCGCCTCGATCACGGCGAGCGGCTGGCCGATCTCGACCTTGTCGCCTTCCTTGACGTTCAGCGCGACGAGCAGGCCCGGCATCGGGCAGATCAGGAAGCGCGACAGATCCGGCGGGATCTTTTCGATCATATGCTGCGCATGCGGCGCGGCATGAGCAGGCAGGATGCGCAGCTTGTGGCTCGCCCCATGCGCCGTCAGGACGAAGCCCGCACGGACGGGCGTGATCTTCACCGCCAGCTCTTCCTCGCCAAACTCCGCCTCGATCAGGCGAACGCCCGGCGTATATTCGAGCGCCAGTTCGATCGCCTCGCCGTCGACGGTGACGTCATCGCCGTTGATGACGACGTCATGCACGGCATCGCCGATCTTCACCTGCCAGCCGGTCGGCGCGCGCAGCTTCTTGCCAAGCTGCCCGTCGATCCGGCGAGCACGGTCAGCCTGCGCCATGGCGGCGAACGCGCCGATGGCCGACAACCGCTTGAGCAGCGTTTCCGACGCGGGCGCGCCGTTGAAGCCTTCCGGATATTCCTCGGCGATGAAGCCCGTGGTGATGTCGCCCGAACGGAAACGCTCATGCTGCATCAGCGCGGAAACGAAATCGATATTGTGGCCCGGTCCCTCGATCTCGAACTGGTCAAGCGCTACGATCTGCTTGTCGATGGCTTCCAGACGGGTCGGCGCCCATGTGATCAGCTTGGCGATCATCGGGTCGTAGAACATGCTGACCTCGCCGCCTTCGACCACGCCGTCATCGACGCGAACGCCATTGCCGGTCTCAGGCGGATTGTAGCGGATCAGGCGACCCGTCGACGGCAGGAAGCCGCGATAGGGATCTTCGGCATAGACGCGGTTCTCGATCGACCAGCCGTTGATCTTCACGTCTTCCTGACGGAAGCTGAGTTCCTCGCCATTGGCGACGCGGATCATCTGCTCGACCAGATCGAGGCCGGTGATCTCCTCCGTCACCGGATGCTCCACCTGCAAGCGGGTGTTCATTTCCAGGAAGTAGAAGCCGTCGCCGGTCTTGTCCGCACCCGACACGATCAACTCGACCGTGCCCGCGCTGAAATAGCCGACCGCGCGAGCGAGAGCGACGCACTGCTCGCCCATCTTCTTGCGCATCTCGGGAGATACGAAGGGCGAAGGCGCTTCCTCGACCACCTTCTGGTGGCGGCGCTGGATCGAGCATTCGCGCTCGTTCAGGTAAAGGATGTTCCCGTGCTGATCGCCCAATATCTGGATTTCGATATGGCGCGGGCTCTCGATGAACTTCTCGATGAACACGCGGTCATCGCCGAAGCTGTTGAGCCCCTCGCGCTTGGTCGCCTCAAAGCCTTCGCGGACGTCCTGCTCGGAATAGGCAAGGCGCATACCCTTGCCGCCGCCGCCGGCCGAAGCCTTCATCATCACCGGATAGCCGATCTCGTTGGAGATTTTAACGGCATGCTCCGTATCCTCGATCACGCCGACGAAGCCGGGGACGACATTGACGCCCGCTTCCATGGCGAGTTTCTTGGATTCGATCTTGTCGCCCATCGCCGCGATCGCGTTGGCGGGAGGGCCGACGAAGATGATGCCCTCGGCGTCCAGCGCCTTGCGGAAGCTCTCACGCTCCGACAGGAAGCCGTAGCCCGGATGCACCGCGTCAGCGCCAGTGTCCTTGCAAGCCTGGATGATCTTGTCGGCAATCAGATAGGATTGGGCGGCGGGCGACGGGCCGATATGGACCGCCTCATCCGCCAGCAACACATGCGGCGCGCGCGCATCGGCGTCCGAATAGACCGCCACAGTCTTGATGCCCATCTTCCGCGCGGTGCGGATAACGCGGCACGCAATTTCGCCACGGTTCGCGATCAGGATCTTGGTGATTGCCATTATCTGTCCTTGCCCCAGTCCTTATTCAGTTCCTCTCACCCCGTTCGGGCTGAGCTTGTCGAAGCCCCGTCCTTCCCTTCCGAAGAGAAGTGCAGCCCTTCGACAAGCTCAGGGCGAACGGAGGTGGTGGGTCGGTTCAATCGCCGTGCATGAAAGCGCCCGACGCGAATAAACCCCAGTAGATCAGGGCCAGCACGACGACGATCACCGCCATCGTGCGGCCGAATTTCACTCAGCAGCCTCCAGATGCCCATGCGGCTGCGCCATCATTGGCGTCAGGCCCAGCTTGCCGAGCAG
>DASVOF010000055.1:0-1561 GCA_036383495.1 Sphingobium sp.
TCGGCGACACGCTCAAACCGCGCGTGTCGGTGGGCTTTGGCGTCAACTGGAACTCGCCTTTCGGGCCGTTCCGCATCGACATCGCCAAGGCCCTGCTCAAGGAACCAGGGGACGACACTCAGCTCATCAGCTTCAACGTAGGGACTCAATTCTAATGAAGACGATTTTCAAGGCTGCGGCGCTTGCTTTCGCGCCCATGACCGCCATCGCGCTGACCAGCGCGCCCGCGCTCGCCCAGTCGAAGACCGGCATCGCCGTCGTCGACCTGCAGCGCGCCGTCGCCACCAGCACGGCCTACAGCACCGCGCGCACGCAGATCCAGACGACCTACAAGGCGCAGATCGACAATTTCACCACGCGCAAGAACGCGATCGACGCCGACCTGAAGGCCAAGGGCACGGCGCTCGACGCCGCGCTGAAGGCGGCGGGCGGCAAGCCCACCCCGGCGATCCAGACCCAGTATGAAACCGCGCAAAAGGCGCAGCAGGCCGGCCAGAACGAATTGCAGCGTCTGGGCCAGCCGATCGCGCTCGCCAACGCCTATGTCGAAGAGCAGATTTCGGCCAAGCTGTCGGACGCGCTCAAGTCGGCGATGACCAAGGCGAAGGTCGACCTGATCCTCGCCCCCGACGCGACGGTTTCCTATCAGCCCGGCGTCGACATCACGCAGCAGGTTGTGACCGAACTCAACGCGCTGGTGCCCAGCGTCGGCATCACCCCGCCCGCCGGCTGGCAGCCGGGCGCCAATCGTGGCGAGGCTCCCACGCCTGCCGCCGCCGCGCCCGCCAACCCGTCGCAGCAGCCGACTTCGCGTTGATCTGAAGCGATGACGGGGGAAGTCGACGCGGCGCCCGCCGCCGCCATGGGGCCCATCGATATTCGTGGGATCATGGCGGCGCTGCCGCACCGCTATCCGATGCTGCTCGTCGACCGCGTGGTCTCGCTCGTGCCTCACGAAGCGATCCATGCGGTCAAGGCGGTGTCAATCAACGAGAGCTTTTTCCAGGGGCATTTCCCTGGCCGGCCGATCATGCCCGGCGTGCTCATTGTCGAAGCCATGGCCCAGGCCGCAGGCGTGCTGACGGTCGAGACGCTGGAACTGCGCGGATCGGGCAAGCTCGTCTATTTCATGAGCATCGACGGGGCCAAGTTCCGCAACCCGGTCGAGCCGGGCTGCCTGCTGGACCTGCATGTCGAGCTGCTTCAGATCCGCGGCCGCGTGTGCAAGTTCGTGGGCAAGGCGACCGTCGACGGCAAGCTGTGCGCCGAAGCGAACTTCGTCGCGATGATCGCCGATCCGCCGGTGGATTGATATATCAACGTCATCCCAGCGGACGCTGGGATCTCAGGCGGCGATGGACGACCCAGCCGCACGAGACCCCCGCCTGCGCGGGGGTGACGAGAAGGGGTTGCCTTGGCGCGCATTCCCATGTAACCGCGCGCCTTCGCTATTTTACGCATCCATGGCCGGTCGGAAACCGGCCCATTGACGGAGCAGACTCATGAAGGCCGATACGCATCCCGATTACCACTTCATCACCGTCCAGATGACCGACGGCAC
>DASVOF010000056.1:0-11881 GCA_036383495.1 Sphingobium sp.
CAGGCGCGGATATCAGCGGCGCCAGCATCGGTTATGATTTCGTCGCGGGCGGCTATGCCGCTGGCGAAGGAGATGGCGCGGTCATCGTCAACAATGACGGCAATGTGACGGGCCTGAGCTTCGGCGGCGTTGGCGCGGCCAGCGCGACGGCGAACAGCTTCACCGCCACCAACAACGGCGAAGTCGCCGGCAGCATCAACGCCTCCAACTTCGGCGGCGCCGTTTCGATCACCAACAACAATCTGGTGGGCGACAACATCAATGGTTCCGCTTTCGGCAGCGTCACGCTCGCCAACGGGATCGCAGGACAGGTCGGCGGAAGCCTGATCGGCCAGGGTCTGGGCGCGGGCACGGTGCAGATCACCAATGACGGCGCAGTCGGTGACGACGTGTTGGGCGTGGCTTCGACCGGTACGGTCGGCATCGCCAACAGCGGCGATGTCGCGGGTGACGTTGACGCCGTCACGACCACAGGCGCGATCTCCATTTCGAACGCGAACTCCGGCCGCATCAGCGGCGACGTCTCCGCCGATTCGGACGAAGGCGCGATCACGATCGCCAACAATGGCGAGGTGCTGGGTCAGACCAACGCGGTGAGCCAGAACACGCTCTTTACCTCGACCGGCCCGACCGTCACGGTTTCGGGGACCACGACGACCACCGTGTCCACTTCGTCGACGCAGACGGTCGGCGGCGATATTGACGGCGCCTATGCGGGCATCAACGGCTCGCTGAACTTCGGCGCTGGCAATGACGGCAGCGTCAGCCAGTTCGCCGGCGGCGACAGCAGCGCGACCGTCAGCGGCGCAGTGTATGGCGACCTGTCCTCGACCGCCCAGGGCTTCTCGACCAACAGCGAGAGCGTCTCCGTGGTGACGGACGGGCGTGACGGTGCGGGCACCGGATCGATTGTCTCCAGCGGCACGACCACCGTGCTGACGGTCGCTACCGGCGGCGCCAGCACGGTCACCATCAGCGGAACAGTCGCTCCGGGCGATTCCGGCCGCAACGGCAATGTGTCGTCCTTCGGCAATGCGGGCAGCGCAGTGACGCTCGACGGCGGCAATGTGTCGGGCAATGTCTCATCGACCAGCCAAGGTCCGGCGACCAACGTCGAATTCAGCTCCGACACGACCCAAAATTTTGACGCGGGCGTGTTCCAGGGCTTTACTTCGACGAGCGCCACCAACGTCAGCCAGGTTCAGGATGGCGGTGATGCTTCGGTTGCGCTTCAGGGCGCAAGCGTGGTCGGGGGCAACGTCAATGTTGGCGGCGTAGCGTCAGCAACGGCGACCATCGGCTCTGCGGCTACCGTTGAGCAGGACGTCGTCGTGACCACGGCTATACCGATCCCCTTTGGCCCAGTAGGCGACCTGTCGTTCACCGCCTCAAGCTCGCGCACCCAAGATGCGGCCGGAAACGGAACAGCTTCCTCCTCGACGCTGCTGGCCATCACCGCTCCAGTCAACGCAGGGGATGCAGTCCTCAACAACGCCGGGCGGATCGAAGGCAATACCACGGTCGCGGCCAGTTCCGGCAATTCGGCCGCCACCATCACCGGCACCGTCGGTGGGTCGGTCAATGCCTTTGCCGGCACCAGCGTCAACAGCACCGAAAGCATCGCCGAATTCACGGTTGCTGGCGGCGTCGATACCCTGACGACCACCACTTTCCGGGAGACCTCTGGCGTTGCCGGCGGCACGGCCAGCGTTGTCGTCAACACCGCCGCCGCGCTCCAGGGCAAGGGCGTACCGAGCGTCGCGGGCAATGTGAATGCGTCCGGCATCGGCGGGGCTTCGATCACCATCGGCAGCGGCAGCGTTATCGGCAATGCTGATCTGTTCACAGGCGGCAACCTCTCCGCCAGCAGCCTGGGCGAAAGCAGCTCGGAAGAAACCGTCACGACCTTCGCGGCGAATGGCGTCACGCCTGTCAGCGAAGTGTTCACCGCCAGCGAACAGGCCATTGGGGGCGCCGCTTCGATCGTCAACAACGGCACCGCCATCGGCGACGTTGAAGTCGAGGGCCTGACATCGGCATCGCTGGTGAACAACGGTCTGCTGGGTACGCCTGGCCTGGGCAATGCGTTCAGCGTTTCGGCTCTGGACGTCAACAGCAGCATCACGGTCACGGACACCAACCCGACCGACGCCGGCTCCCGCACGATCGTCTCGACGGTCACTGCGACGCCGGTTGGCGGCAGCGCCACCTTCACCAACAACGGCGCGGCCTTTGGCGATGTGGAAGTCGCGGGCGTTACCGGCACGGTCACGAACAACGGCTTCATCACCGGCACGACCACGCTCGGCGATGCGGAGTTCAGCGGCTCCGCAACGATCAACGCTACGGTCAACACCACCACTGTGACCGTTGATCCGGTGCTTGCGACGCAGACCTACACGGTCGACCAGAACGGCGTGTCGCGCGGCTTCGTCGTGACCGGCGCGGTCGTCACCCAGGATGATCTGGTGTCGGAACTCTCCACATCGCTGGTGCCGCTTGACGCTTCGCAGGTTGATCCTTCGAAGTTCAACCTGACCGTGAATGGCCAGGCAGCCGTCAAGACCGCCGACATCAAGGCGACGGTCAACCTGAACAACGGCTCGATCACGCTTGGCGACATCGACGCCCAGCGCGATGACAGCGGCGCTTACCTGACCGACACCACCGTCAACCTGAACGGCGGCGGCTTCCTGGGAGCGAGCGAGTTCAAGCCGACCGCCCCGGCGCGCGCTACCTACAGCCCCGTTGCAGAGCTGCCGGAAGACCTCCAGCCCCTGTTCGCTCCGACCGGCGTCCGCGTGCGCGGCGTCAATGAGCTGAACAAGACTGGCGCCGGCACCTTCGTCATCACCGGTTCGGAATATGTCCCGGCGGACGGCGCAACTCCGGCTGCCTGGACGCTCGACGTCAACAACTTCAACGTCAAGGCGGGTGAAGTTCAGCTGGACGTGGTCGGTTCGGACGATGCCGTCTTCGGCATCAAGGGCAACATCAACAATGACGCCACCCTTGTCCTGGGCCGTCGTGCGCCGACCTTCATCCAGTCGGTCGGCAACAGCATCGTCACTCCGGGTCCGGAAGCGATCAAGGGCGTCGAAATCCATCAGCAGGGCAACTACAACCAGAGCGCCAGCGGCACGACGGTCGTGGGCGTCAACCCCTCGCTGGTTCGCTTCGGCAACCTGTCGGTCGGCAATGCCGGTTCTTCGCCTGAAATCCTGGGTCCGATCACCGGTGGCGTGAACGTTCCCTACTTCACCACTCCGACCAATGCGGGCGTCTTCTCGACCCCCTCGTCGGTCACGGTGGACGGCAACCTGAACCTGGCCGGCAAGGTCGCGGTGACGGTGTCGAAGGACAGCCTCTACTCGACGGGTGACGGCTACACGCTCTTCACCTACACCGGCACCGGCACTGTTTCGGCGACGGCGACGTCCTCGCTGGCTTCGCCCTTCGTCACCTTCGGGCTGACGCATGACGCGACGGCCAAGACCGTGTCGATCCAGGCGACCCGCGCCAGCTACGCCACCGGCGCGACCAATCCCAATGCGGCTTCGGCTGCGGTGGGCCTGGACAGCGCTCTGGCCGATGTCATCGCCCGGGTGAAGACGGACGCCGCTGGCGGCAACGGCTTCGCGACGGTGACGGAGATCGCCAATGCGCAGGACATCGCCAACATCGCCGCTGGTCTCGACTGGCGTCTGAACAGCGCACAGGCGGCGCAGGTCTTCAACGAGCTTTCCTCGGCTGAGATCTACGGTTCGCTTGCCGCGGTGGATCAGAACGCGGTCTTCAACACCACCGTCAACCGTCTGGCTGCTCGTCGCAGCTATGGCGAGGCGCTGGGCACCCAACTCTGGTTCAACCCCTCGGCGAACTTCGCCAAGACGGGTGGCACAAAGTCGGGCGCGTCGAAGATCAAGACCAACAGCTATGGCGGCGCCTTCGGCATCGATGTCGCCTATCAGGAAAATGGCGCGTTCGGCATCGGCTTCGGTTACGGCCAGCATGACGTGACCGCCAAGGGTTCGCCGGAAGAAGCACAGGTCCGCACCTACACGATCGGCGCCTATGCGACCCAGGGCTTCGGCCCCTTCTACGGCAGCTTCCAGTTCGCCTACGGCTTCTCGAAGTTCGAAGTCGAACGTGACCTGACCCTCCTTGCCCGCACCATTGAAGGCGACTTCAAGGGCAAGCAGTTGGATGCGAGCATCGAGCTGGGCTATGACTTCGCTGCCGGCGGCAGCCTGGTCGTGACGCCCTACGGCAAGCTGGCGCTGCGTCGCTGGTCGATGGACGGCTTCACCGAAGAAGGCGGCGCGGGCATCGGCCTGCGGGTCGACAACGCGTCGAAGACGGTCTTCTCGCCGGTGCTGGGCGTCAAGGCGGGCGCGCTGCTGGGTGATGCCGAGGGGATTGCTTACCGCCCCTATGCGAAGGTGCAGTACAGCTTCCAGGGCAACATCGGCAGCGACCGGACGGTCCAATATGTGGGCGGCGGCAACGCCTTCCGCTTGAAGGGTGTGGATCCGGACGGTCACGGCCTGATCGAACTGGGCGTCGATGCCTCGGTCAACAAGCGGGTCGGCCTGTTCCTGTCGGGCGGTTACGGCTTCGGCGGCCACAACTCGCTGAGCCAGGTCCGGGGCGGCATCAACTTCGCCTTCTAAAAAGTTCCCCCTGCCCAACTTGGGGCGCGTCGGTTTCCGACGCGCCTCTTTTTTGCTTTGCGCGGGTGATGGGAAAATGGCGAACGGATCGTGCGCTATCGGAAACTCAGCCCTGCCCTCGCTCTGGTGCGATGACGCCTGTTTAGCGAAGCGCTCCGTCAGAGGCGGCGAGGTCTGATCCGTCGGCGCCTACCGGTTCGGACTGAGAAGATTGCAGGGCGACTTCGCCGCCCGGAGAGCCGCTGCCGGGGATGAGGGAAGGCTTGCCGGCGTCGGGCGTCGGTTCGCCGAAGGCGAGGGACGCCGGGTTTATCGCGGGCGCGACGCTGGTTACGACCGGGGCGGGCGGCACGACTGGTGCGACCTCGGGTAAAGCGGGTTGAACCGCCGGGGCATCCGGTTGAGTGGGGTGCGTGGGCAGCACGCTCTGCGTCACCAGCACGATGATGGGGGCGGCGACAAGGGTGATTGCGGCGAAAGCCTTGTACATCATGCTGACGCGTCCTGAAAAATCGACGCGACATTGTAGCTCGGATCGGTAAACAAAAAGCTGAGAGGCCCGCTCCTACCGATCGAGTTGCTCCAGCAATTCCACCATATCGCCCGGCAAACTGTCGCGGCCCGCGCGGAAAGTCGAACGCAACGCATTGCCAACGCCCTCATAGGGCTGCGGCAGGCCGACGGTCAGGACGCCACGATGGGCCCCATCCCGCCCCTGCGCCGCACGGCCGATAGATTTGCGCTGCATTTCCATGCTCGTACAACGGACGGAAACTCAAAAAGTTTCTGGCCTTGGGTGCAAGGCGGAGCGATAGCAGGGAGGACCGTAGGAGAGAAACTGGTGACGGACTGGACGGCGACAGCGGCGCGAATGCGGGCGCATTCGCCTTTCCTTGCGCGGCAGATTGATCGCTTCCCATCGGTGACGGACGCGCTGGCGAGCGGCGATTTCGAGGCGGCGTTGGCGACCGCCCAGCTTGTCGCCGAAGATGGGGACGCGCTGGCTCGATCGCTGCGGCGGCGCAAGGGGGCTCTCGCGCTGGTCACGGCGGCGGCGGACCTGTCGGGCGCATGGAACCTTGACCGGGTAACGCGCACCCTGTCCGATTTCGCCGACCAGGCGCTGGAGGAGGCGCTGGCTGCGACCTTCGCCGAACGCTATCCCGATGCGCAGCCGCAGGGTTTCGTCGTCCTGGCGTTGGGTAAGCATGGCAGCCGCGAGCTGAATTATTCGTCCGATATCGATCCCATTCTTCTCTATGACCCCAACACCCTGCCCCATGGCGAGCGGGAGGACCCGGCCGAGGCCGCAGTGAGGATCGGGCGGCGGGTCAGCGAGTTGCTGAACGCGCGCGACGGCGATGGTTATGTGTTTCGCGTTGATCTGAGGCTGCGCCCTTCCCCCGAAGCAACGCCGATCGCGCTGCCGGTGGAGGCGGCGATCGGCTATTATGAAACCATGGCGCTGGGGTGGGAGCAGGCCGCGTTCATTCGGGCGCGACCCGCGGCGGGCGACCTGGACCTCGGCGACTATTTCCTGCGGCAGATCCGTCCCTTCGTCTGGCGGCGGAACCTGGATTTCAGCGCGATCGACGCCATCACCGACATTTCCCGCCGGATTCGCGACCATTATGCGCAAGGACAGGCTTTCGGCCCCGGCTATGACCTGAAGCGCGGGCGCGGCGGCATTCGCGAGGTCGAATTTTTCGCGCAGGTGCACCAGCTGATCCATGGCGGACGCGATCCGGCGCTGCGGTCGGGCAACACGCGCGAGGCGCTGCGCGCGCTGATGGCGGCGGGGGTGTTCGAGGCCGACGTCGCGCACAGGCTGGATGATGCCTATGTGCTGTTCCGCACGATCGAACATCGCCTGCAAATGGTGGAGGATCGCCAGACCCATGAACTGCCCAAAAGCCCGGAGGCGGTCGACAATGTCGCGCGGCTGCATGGGCTGGCGGACGGTGCGGCGCTGCTGGAACTGCTGCGGCCCCATGTCGAATGGGTAGGACGCAATTATGATCAACTGACTCCGACCGAGAAAGATGAGACGCTGCCCCATGACGAAGAGCGGCTAAGGGCGCAGCTCGTCCAGCTGGGATTTGCCGATCCGGAGACGCCATTGGCGCGCATCGCCCGGTGGCGGACGGGGAAGATCCGGGCGCTGCGAAGCGCGCCTTCGCGGGAGGCGCTGGAGGAGTTGCTGCCGGGCCTGATGCGCACGATGGCCGATGCGCCTGATCCGGCGCGCGCGCTCAATCGGCTCGATGATCTGATCGGCAGGCTGCCGAGCGCGATAAACTTCTTCAAGCTGCTCGCCGCACGACCAGGGCTGGCGGAGATGATGGCCGAGTTGCTGAGCCATGCGCCCACGCTGGCCGATGCGCTGGGGCGGCGGGCGGAGTTGCTCGACGGGTTGATCGACACGTCCGCTTTCGATCCGCCGCCCCCGGTCGACATATTGGCCGATCAGCTGGCGCGGCTGGAGCCGGGGGAGGATTATCAGGCGCTGCTCGACCGCGTGCGGCAGCGGGTGAACGACCGCCGTTTCGCGCTGGGCGCGCAGATCATCCGGGGCGGCGATCCGCTGGAGGCGGGGCGCGGCTATGCGCGGGTAGCGGAGGCCGCGATCGAGGCGCTGGCCCGCGCCACCATCGCCGAGTTTGAAGGCGTGCATGGCAAGGTGCCGGGCGGAGAGATGGTGATATTGGCGCTCGGGCGGCTGGGCGGCGGCGTGCTGACCCATGCGTCGGACCTGGACCTCGTCTACCTCTTCACCGGCGATTTCCTGACCGAGTCCGACGGGCCAAAGCCGCTGGGCGCGACGCAATATTTCAACCGGCTGGGGCAGCGGATCACCAACGCCCTGTCGGTGCAGACGGCGGCGGGGCCTCTATATGAAGTGGACACGCGGCTGCGGCCTTCCGGCGCGCAGGGGCTACTGGCGGTCAGCCTGGACAGTTTCGCCCGATATCAGCGCGAGGAGGCGTGGACCTGGGAGCATCTGGCGCTCACCCGGGCGCGGCCGGTGTTCGGGTCCGACGCCGCGCGGGCGGCGCTCAGCGCGATCCTGACCCAGACGCTGGAGCGGGCGCGCGACTTTGACGAACTGGCGCGCAACGCGGTGAAGATGCGTGGCGATATCGCGAAGCACAAGCCGCCCGAAGGCGAACTGGACGTGAAGCTGACGCCGGGGGGGCTGGTCGATCTGGAGTTCCTGATCCACGTCACCCAATTCCGTCACCACATGGCCTTCAACCCCGATCTGCGGGCAGCGCTGGAGCAGCTGGTAGCGGCGGGTCATCTGCCGGCCGAATTGCTGGTCGCCCATGATCTGATCTCGCGCTTCCTGATCGTTTTGCGGCTGGTCTCTCCAAAATCCACCGAGCCGCCCGAAGCCACCCGGCCGCTGGTGGCGCGGGCTTGCGGCGTCGAGGATTGGGACGCGCTGCTTGAAAGCTATGACAAGGCGCGGCAGAGCGTACGCGATGTCTGGGCCGCGCTGGCCGCGCCTTACAAGGAGGAATGACGATGCTTCAAATGGGCGACGCCCTGCCGGATGTGCAGTTGAAGGATGCCGATGGCGCGGATTTCACCTTGGCGCGCTATCGCGGCAAGCCGCTGGTCGTCTATTTCTATCCCAAGGCGGATACGCCCGGCTGCACCAGCGAAGCGAAGGATTTCACCGAACTGGCGAGCGAGTTTGCGGCCATCGGCGTTCCCGTGGTCGGCCTGTCGAAGGACAAGCCCGCCAAGCTCAAGAAATTCAGCGATAAATATGGGCTTGCCGTCACCCTGGCTTCGGACGAACCCGGCGATGCCTGCGAGGCGTTCGGGACCTGGGTGGAAAAATTGCTCTATGGCCGCAAATATATGGGGATCGAGCGGGCGACTTTCCTGGCGGATGGGCAAGGAAAGGTCGTGCGCGTCTGGCCCAAGGTGAAGGTGAAGGGCCACGCCGCCGAAGTGCTGGAGGCCGCGAAGGCGCTTTGAGCCTGCCCGTCGAGATTGCAAGCGTGAGCGCGGGCTGCGCCCATGTGCTGGCCACGGCCGATCCGTTCGCGAAGCTGATGGCGGCGCGGGCGGTGGCGCGCAATTGGGCCAAGGGACGGCTGGCTCATGATTTCGACGCGGCCATGCCGGATCGGCCCGCGCGACCCGAGACGCCGGTGCTTCTGCCGCCCAATCAGATGCCGAAACGCGACAAAATCCGGTCGGAACGGGCGCGGATCGCGATGCTCCATGCGCTGGCGCATATCGAATTTGTCGCGATAGACCTGGCGTTCGACATGATCGGGCGGTTCGGCGGAGAATTTCCGCGCGCCTTCACCGACGACTGGATGCGCGTAGGTGCGGAGGAGGCGATGCACTTCGCCCTGCTCGACCGGCGCTTGCGACAGCTGGGCAGCCATTATGGGGCGCTACCCGCCCATGACGGGCTATGGCAGGCGGCGAGTGAAACGGCGCATGATGCTATGGCGCGCCTCGCCATCGTGCCGATGGTGCTCGAAGCGCGGGCGCTGGACATCACGCCGGCGACGATAATCCGGTTCGAAGGCGCTGGCGACGCCGCCTCCGCGCGCATGTTGCGCCGCATTATGACAGATGAGATTCGTCATGTCGCCGCCGGGACCACATGGTTCGCCCATGCGACGAACAGAGCCGGATTAGCCCCCGAAAATCATTACCAAATGCTTGTAAAGCGCCATTTCCGTGGTGCTCTGAAGCCGCCGTTCAACGACTCGGCGCGTCGACAAGCCGGTTTGACGCTGGAATTTTACGCCGCGCTTGCGCAATAAGCCGCGAAATGCGCTTCTTGTAACGCGGGTGGCGATCTAGGTCGCAATTTGGTGAAACGCGGGAGCGCCGAGAGGCATAGAGCCTCCGGTGAATAAGTCGGGGTCGGCATGTTGGTTCTTCGTTTGAATAATGCGCGCGCTGCGCGATGGTTCCAGTTTGCGTTCAAAATGGCCGGAGCAGTCGCTTTGGCGGGCGCACTCGGTGCAGCCATGCCCGCGCAGGCCAAGACTATCAGCGACGATCCCTATGGCGACGCCTCGGAAATCAACGCCAGCCCGCTTGGGCCGGCCGATATCGGCTTCTCCAATCTCTTCTCCAGCCTGCAACGGCTGGACGGCGGCGCAAAGCCCGCCAACTACATCCCTTCGGGCCGCCCCGTCGAAAAGCTGACGATGACCTCCAATTTCGGCGTCCGTTCCGATCCGTTCAACGGCGGCGCGCGGATGCACAAGGGCATCGACATTCCCGGCCCCGTGGGCACGCCCATCTACGCCACCGCCGACGGCGTCGTCAGCCGCGCCGGTTGGGCCAGCGGCTATGGCAATCTCGTCCAGATCTCGCACGGCGGCGGGCTCGAAACCCGCTACGGCCATATGTCGCGGCTGATCGTCGCGGCGAACAGCTATGTGCATCGCGGCCAGCTCATCGGCCTGATGGGGTCGACCGGCCGTTCGACCGGCAGCCACCTCCATTATGAAGTGCGGGTCGACGGCCAGGCGGTCAATCCGATGCCCTTCGTCGCCGGGCCCGATTATCTGGTGGCGATGAACACCAAGCCGCCGGTCGCTTTGGGCGGCCCGACGAAGGCCGAGGAGAATGCGGCGGAATAATTCGTCCCTCCTCATTCCAATCTATTGCAAAGGCCCGGCGCGTGAATGACTTGCCGGGCCTTTTGCGTGACCCTATCTAAGCGCCATGGCCGACATTGACCTTACCCCTTCCGCCGCCGCCCGGGTGGCCGCCATTGCCGCTAAACAGGGCAAGCCGGCGATCCTGCGCCTGGCTGTCGAGGGTGGCGGCTGTTCGGGCTTCCAATATCGCTTTGGGCTGGCCGAAACGGTCGAAGCCGACGATGTCGCGGTCGAGCGGGACGGCGTGACGCTGGTGGTGGACGATGTCAGCCTGGACCTGGTGCGCGGGTCGGCGGTGGATTTCGTGTCCGACCTGGGCGGCGCAGCCTTCAAGGTGACCAACCCCAACGCCACCGCAGGATGCGGATGCGGATCGAGCTTTTCGATTTAATCCGGCACTGCCCTTGTCTGGGGGCATGACTTCTCTTTAGGGATGCGCGGGAGGAGACACCGCCCCATGCGCATCGCTACCTTCAACATCAACGGCATCAAGGCTCGCTTGCCTCGCCTGCTCGAATGGCTGGACGAGACGCGACCGGACGTCGCCTGCCTGCAGGAGATCAAGACGTCGGACGACACCTTCCCCCTGAAGGACATCGAGGATGTCGGCTATGGCGCGATCTGGCACGGGCAGAAGGGATTCAACGGCGTCGCCATATTGGCGCGGGGCGAGACTCCGGTGGAGGTCCGCCGGGGGCTGGAAGGCGAGCCCGAGGACGAGCATAGCCGCTATATCGAAGCCGATGTGAAAGGCGTACGGGTCGCCAGCATCTACCTGCCCAACGGCAATCCGCAGCCGGGGCCGAAGTTCGATTACAAACTGCGCTGGATGAAGCGGCTGCGCGACCGCGCGCAGGAAATCTGGGCGGAGGAAGTGCCGGCGGTGCTGGCGGGCGACTATAATGTCATCCCGCGCGACCGCGACGTCTATTCGGTCAAGGCGATGGCCGACGACGCTCTGATGCAGCCGGAAAGCCGCGCCGCCTATCGCCGGTTGCTGGGCGACGGCTGGACCGACGCGATCGCCAGCCGTCATCCGGCTGGCGGGGTGTGGACCTATTGGGATTATCAGATGAACGCCTGGCCGCGCGACGCGGGCTTTCGCATCGACCATCTGCTGCTGAGCCCCGCCGCCGCCGACCAGCTGATCGACGCGCAGGTCGACAAGGATTTTCGCGGTCGGGAGAGGGCGAGCGACCACGCGCCCACCTGGGTGGAATTGCGCGGCGAATTTCACCCGCAACGGTAAGCTTGGCGCGAAGCCTGCCATCCCCCTATGCTGGGCGCATATCAGGGAGAACAACCGATGCGTCACGCGTTGACGGCCATCATGGCCGCCGCCAGCCTTTCATCCGCCGCCAGCGCGCAGGTCGATCCCGTCACGCCCCCGCCGCAGAGCGAGATCGCCGCCGCCATCGCGAAGGACATGGACGGGCTGATGGCGCTCTATCGCGACCTCCACGCGCATCCCGAATTGTCGGGCCAGGAGATAGAAACCGCCGCCAAGCTGGCCCGGCGGCTCAAGGCGATGCAATTCGACGTCACCGAAAAGGTCGGCGG
>DASVOF010000057.1:0-6645 GCA_036383495.1 Sphingobium sp.
GATCAGGCCGTGCTCGAACTGCACAATCCCGCCGACATGCCCGATCCCGTGCGCATCGCCTTCATCGAGGAGCCGTGGATCAAGGCAACCATCCTGGTGCCCGACGAGCATCTGGGTTCAGTGCTGAAGCTATGCGAGGACCGGCGCGGACGTCAGGTCGAGCTCACCTATGCCGGCTCGCGCGCGATGGTAGTTTACCAATTGCCGCTGAACGAAGTTGTGTTCGATTTCTACGACCGGCTGAAATCGGTATCACGCGGTTACGCAAGCTTCGACTACCACATCGAGGGCTACCAGGAGGGCGAGCTGGTCAAGATGTCCATCCTGGTGAATGCCGAACCGGTGGATGCGCTCTCGATGATCGTGCATCGCACACGGGCCGAAGCGCGCGGCCGCGCCATGTGCGAGAAGCTCAAAGACCTGATCCCCCGCCACATGTTCAAGATTCCGATCCAGGCGGCCATCGGCGGCAAGGTCATCGCGCGCGAGACCCTCTCGGACCTGCGCAAGGACGTGACCGCGAAATGCTATGGCGGCGATATCAGCCGCAAGCGCAAGCTGCTGGACAAGCAGAAAGAGGGCAAGAAGCGGATGCGCGAATATGGCTCCGTCCAGATTCCGCAGGAAGCCTTCATCGCCGCGCTGCGCATGGGTGACGAGAACTGACTTGATCTTGACCACGGCCTTGCTTCCGTGGTCAAATCAGCCCGATGGCGGCAGGAGACGAAATGGGCACGGCCTGGTTGTATGACGAACATCCCGCGATGTTCCGGGCGCATCCTTTCCTGTTCGGCCTGCTGCTGATCTCCGTCGTCGGCATCCTGGCCATCGTCATCTGGTGGATCATGAACAAGGGCGAGCGGCTTGCGCTGTCCGATCGCGAAGTGCTGCTGGAGCGCGGACTGCTGGCCAAGCAGCGGACCGAGATCGCCCTGTCCAGCATCCGCAGCGTCCGTATCACCCAGACGCTGGGCCAGCGTATCTTCGACGTCGGGAATATCGAGCTTTTCAGCGCTGGCGACATCGCCGAGATCGCCGTCAAATCCCTGCCGCGCCCGGGACGAATCCGGGCCATCGCGGCCTCCCGCAATCTCGATCTGCTGCCCCAGCGTTAGGGGTTGGCGGCGGACGCGCCCAATCCGTCACCCCAGCGTACGCTGGGGTCCCAGGCCCAGTCGCGCATCGCTTCCTGAGATGCCAGCGTCCGCTGGCATGACGATATTCCGCGGTCCGTTCTCTATTTTCGGTTCCAGCCGTCAGTTCTGGAACAGGGCGTGCTCCGCCTCTTCCACGGTGTCGACGATGATCACGCCGCTTTCCTTGAACAGCCGCCGCGCCTGAATCTTGATGACGGCGTTGCCGGTGACGAACGCGAAGCGGAATGTCTTTCCTGTCATATAGGCCGCGAGCATGTCTGCAACCTCCTGCGACTGAATGGCGGCGCGGGATGCGTCGGCGATGACATAATGATCGCCTGGTTCGCCGGGCAAGGTCAGCGCGGCATCCCTGGCTTCCCGCTTGAAACGTTCAAATGTATGTTTGTCCCAGAAGCCTTCAAGCGTGATCCGAAGAAGCCTGCGCGTCGGATCCGTGGCGATGGTGAACATAGTAGGGCGACCATTATCATTATATCAGGGGCCGCCATTAGCATATTGATTGCTAAAGCTAAAAACAATAATCCCGGAGCTTTCCGCCCCGACGGCGGGGCAGGGTGAGGCGATCTATCCGCACCGCGCCGAAGTGATCGCCATCTTTTCATCATAGCTGACGGTCAGGCGGTCGGGGCGGAAGTCCATGGTCATGGCCATGCCGGGCGCGCCCCAACGCAGGGTGCGAGCGCCCGAGGCCTTCAGCATTTCGGTGGCGAGTTCGGCGCTTGCGATCCTGCCGACGAAGCGGTCGAGCCCGTCGTTGCGACAGGGCCCTTCGGCGACCGGCGCTGTGGAGGGGCCTTCGCCGCCCGCGCCGGCGCAAGCGGCCAGCAGGAGGGGAAGGATCGCCGTCGCCGCTGTCCGCATGCCTGGGGTTCCTATTCGGTGCGCGTCATCTTCAGCCGCCCGCCCTTGACCGCGAAGGCGAGGCGGCCTTCGACCAGGTCAACGGCGTCGCGGCCGAATTGTTCATAACGCCAGCCTTCGAGGATCGACAGGTCTTCGCGCACGCCCGCCGCCAGAGCGTCGATGTCATCGCTTCGGGCGAGCAGGCGCGAGGCGACATTGATGTCGCGCGAACGGATCTTGAGCAGCAGCTTGAGGAGGTCGGCCACCAGCGCGCCGTCCTTGCCAAGGCCGGGGCGCTTGGGGTCGCGCTCGGGCATCTCCTCCTTGGCCAGCGGCTTGTGGTTGGAGAGCGCGAGCATGAGGCGGGCGCCGATATCATTGGTCTTCCAGGTGGCGGAAAGGCCGCGTACCTTGCCGAGATCCTCCTGCGCGCGCGGCGGATGGCTGGCGATATCTGCCAGCGTCTCATCCTTGACGATGCGGCCGCGGGGCAGGTTCTTGTCCTGCGCCTCCAGTTCGCGCCAGGCGGCGAGGGCCTTGAGGCGGCCCAGCACGTCGGCCTTCCGGCTGGCGATGCGGACGCGCTGCCACGCTTCTTCGGGCTCGTTCACATAGTTGGACGGGTCGCACACCCGCTCCATCTCCTGATCGAGCCAGCCGCCGCGCTCCGTCTTGCGCAGTTCCTCCAGCATCATCGGGAATATCTGGATCAGATAGGTGACGTCGCCGATCGCATAGTCGATCTGCCGCTTGTCGAGTGGACGGCGCGCCCAGTCGGTGAAGCGCGCGCCCTTGTCGAGCTGAACGCCGAGCCACGCGTCGACGAGGTTGCCATAGCCGATCTGCTCGCCAAGGCCCAAGGCCATCGCCGCGATCTGGGTGTCGAACAGGGGATGTGGCGTCTTGCCGGTCAGGTTGTAGATTATCTCCAGATCCTGCCCGCCGGCGTGAAAGACCTTCAGCACCTCCTCATTATCGACCATCAGGTCGAGCAGGGGGGTGAGGTCGAGGCCGGGCGCCTTCGGGTCGATCGCGGCGGCTTCGTTGGAATCGGCGACCTGGATCAGGCAGAGTTCGGGCCAATAGCTGTTTTCGCGCATGAATTCGGTATCGATCGCGACATAAGGCGATTTGGCGATCCGGGCGCAGAATTGAGCGAGCGTCTTGCTGTCGGTAATCAGCGGATGGATTTGCATATGGTCTTCGATCTTATTATGGGCTGGCCCGCGCCTCGGCGGGCTCGTCAATGCTTGACAAGACCGCCCATAGCGGGGCTGCAACAATTTGTCATTTCCGTAAAACGAAGCTGAAAGACCAAAACGCCATGCACGCCTATCGCACCCACACCTGCGGCGCCCTGACCAAGGCGGAGGTCGGCAATGAGGTGCGTGTGTCCGGGTGGGTCCATCGCAAGCGGGATCATGGCGGCGTGCTGTTCGTGGACCTTCGTGACCATTATGGCATCACGCAGATTGTCGCGAAAGCGGATAGCGACCCGCTTATGATTCTGGAGACCCTGCGTCTAGAATCCGTGGTGACGATCGAGGGCAAGGTGGTTGCGCGCGCGCCCGAAGCGATCAATCCAAAAATGGCAACCGGCGAAATCGAGATCGTGGCCGACAAGGTGGCGATCCTTTCCACCGCCGCCGAATTGCCGCTGCCGGTTGCGGGAGAGCAGGAATATCCCGAGGATATCCGCCTGCGCTACCGCTTCCTCGACCTGCGGCGCGAGACGCTGCACGGCAATATCGTCAAGCGGACGAAGATCATTTCCGACATGCGCCGCCGGATGGAAGGGGCGGGCTTCACCGAATATTCGACGCCGATCCTGACCGCGAGCAGCCCGGAAGGCGCGCGCGACTTCCTGGTGCCCAGCCGCATCCATGCGGGCAAATTCTACGCCCTGCCGCAGGCGCCGCAGCAATATAAGCAGTTGCTGATGGTCGCGGGCTTCGACCGTTATTTCCAGATCGCGCCCTGCTTCCGCGACGAAGACCCGCGCGCCGACCGCCTGCCGGGGGAGTTCTACCAGCTTGACCTGGAAATGAGCTTCGTCACGCAGGAAGATGTGTGGAACACGATGGAGCCGGTGATCGCGCAGGTGTTCGAGCAGTTTGCCGAGGGCAAGCCGGTGACCCCGGCGGGCAGCTTCCCGCGCATTCCACATGCCGAAGCGATGTTGAAATATGGCAGCGACAAGCCCGACCTGCGCAACCCGATCATCATCACCGACGTGACCGAGCATTTCCACGGGAGCGGCTTTGGCATTTTCGCCTCGCTGGTGGAAAGCGGCAGCGTCATCCGCGCGATCCCGGCCCCCGGCGCGGGCGCGGGCAGCCGCAAATTCTTCGACGAGATGAACAACTGGGCGCGGGGCGAGGGCTATTCGGGCCTTGGCTATATCAACATCAAGGACGGCGTGCCTGGCGGTCCGATCGCCAAGAATCATGGCGAGGAGGCGACTGCGAAGCTGATCGACGCGCTGGGCCTGGGGCCCAATGATGGCGTGTTCTTCGCGGCGGGCAAGGAATCGCAGGCGGCGAAGCTCGCCGGTCTGGCGCGTATTCGGGTGGGCGAACAGCTGGACCTGATCGACAAGGATCGGTTCGAGCTGTGCTGGATTGTCGACTTCCCCTTCTACGAATATGACGAGGAGGCGAAGTCGATTGACTTCGCGCACAACCCCTTCTCCATGCCGCAGGGCGGGCTGGACGCGCTGAACGGGCAGGACCCGCTGACGATTAACGCCTATCAATATGACATGGTCTGCAACGGCTTTGAGATAGCGTCGGGATCGATCCGCAACCAGTCGCCCGAATTGATGGTCAAGGCGTTCGAGCTGGTGGGCCTCAGCCAGCAGGATGTGGAAGAGCGGTTCGGCGGCCTCTATCGCGCGTTCCAGTACGGCGCGCCGCCCCATGGCGGCATGGCGGCGGGCGTCGATCGCATCGTCATGCTGCTGTGCGGGGCGCAGAATTTGCGCGAGGTCACGCTGTTCCCGATGAACCAGCGCGCCGAAGATCTGCTGATGGGCGCGCCCAGCGCGGCGGAGTTCAAGCAACTGCGCGAACTGCATGTCCGCGTGGTGGAGCCGCAAGCTAAGGCTTGATGTCAGGTGCTCCTGCGAAGGCGGGAGCCCAGTCCCGCGGTTTGAACTGGGTTCCTGCCTTCGCAGGAGCACGGCAGCCCGTTCGCCGTGAGCTTGTCGAAGGGCTCCTTTTCTTTAAGAAGGAGAGGGGCTCCGACCGAGCTTGTCCTGAGCCTGTCGAAGGGCTCAGCCCGAACGGATGAGAGGTTCGTCATGACCATCGACCTTGGCGATTACGAGAAGGGCGCGAAACTCAAGGGCGACTATGAGACGGAACTGGAGCAGCTCCAGCTACGCCTCGCCAAGATACAGGTCGCGCATATCATCCATGACCGGCGCAGCGTCATCCTGCTCGAAGGCTGGGACGCGGCGGGCAAGGGCGGCATTATCAAGCGGATGACCGCGGAATGGGATCCGCGCTATTATCGGGTCTGGCCGATCGCCGCCCCGTCGGAGGAGGAACGCGACCGCCATTTCCTCTGGCGCTTCTGGACCCGCCTGCCCGCCGGGCGCAACATCGCGATCTTCGACCGCAGCTGGTATGGCCGCGTGCTGGTGGAAAGGGTGGAAGGCTTCTGTTCCAAGGGCGAATGGAAACGCGCCTATGACGAGATCAACGCGTTCGAAAAGCAGCAGATCGACGCCGGAACCAATATCGTCAAGCTGTTCGTCCACATCACTCAGGATGTGCAGGACGAACAGCTCGCCCAGCGGCTCGACACGCCGTGGAAGCGCTGGAAGACCGGGGTTGACGATTATCGCAACCGCTCGCGCCGGGCGGACTATCTCGACGCCTTGCACGACATGTTCGCCAGGACCGACAGCAAATACGCCCGCTGGCAGGTGATCGATAATAATCATCGCAAGGCCGGGCGGCTCGCGGCTCTGCGTCATGTCGCCAAGACGCTGGAGAAGCTGGCGCCGATGGATTTTCCGGAAGCCGATCCCGAAGTCGTGAAGCTGGCGCAGCAGGCATTCGGCTATCGGGCGCTTTAGCGTCAGCCAAGAGCCCTACCGCTCCTCCTTCGCCACAAAAAGGCTGGTCAACGGGCGAAATGCGGTTAGGCTTCCTTTCGATAACAAAGGAGAGGACAGCATGCTTGTCATGTTCGTAAGCGCGGATCGCACCGAAACAGCCATTAACGCCGCGCAGGTGAGTTTCGTCTCGTCAGTGACCGACGGCACCCGCATCCGCTTCGGCGAGGGGCGCAGCGTCACCGTGGTCGAGCCGATCGGCGAAGTGATGGAAAGCCTGAACCGCGCGCTGCGCCCGCACGATTGATATTGATCCCTCTCCCTTGAGGGAGAGGGTTGCGCAGACTTGGCGGCTTGCTGCCTTAGTCGTAGCTGGGTGAGGGGGATGCGATACATCGGATCGCGCGGGCCGCGGGCCCGCTCCCCCTCATCCAACTCCGCCTAGAGTCTTTCTGACTTAGATTGAGGCATATCCGGCTCCCCGGATGTAGTTTGCGCATTCGGCTGGGGAGAAGTGATCGAGCAACTTTCCGATGCGTCGCCATGTGGCTTCGACGGTTCGTTCATTGGCTTTTCGCAGGA